>CAYGMW010000104.1:0-9933 GCA_964350975.1 uncultured Acidimicrobiales bacterium
CCCTATCCGGTCGGCCAGCTCGAAGACTTCTATGTGCCTGACGTCGCCAGGGTGGTCGCTGCCGTTCGCACGACGGTGGGGTTAGCACCATGAGCGAGTTCAGGCTCCCCGACATCGGCGAAGGTTTGGATCAGGCCGAAATCATCGAGTGGCTGGTGAAGGTGGGCGACGTGGTGCGCCGCGACCAGCCCGTGGTCGAGGTCCTCACTGACAAGAGCCAGACCCAGCTACCAGCGCCAGCAGCGGGAACCATCACCCGTCTTGGCGCCGACGTGGGCGACATGGTGGCCGTCGGCGAGGTCCTGATCGAATGGGACGGCGCAGACGGCGACCAGAAATCTGAGCCCGAACCGGCTGCAACTGCTGAATCTGCAGTTGCCCTCGCCGTTTCCCCGGCTCAGCCCGCACGACCGCAGCCTGGTCGGGCCAAGGCATCGCCAGCGGTCCGCAAGCGCGCCTCAGAGCGCGGCATCGACCTGGCCCGCGTTGTTGGCACCGGCCCTGGGGGACGGATCACCGCGGCCGATCTCGACGGTGCGGGATCGAACCCAGCCCACAGGCCAACCCCGGCGGTTGCCAGCCTCGCTGCGCCGCGACCGGTTCCGGCGCCAACGTCACCGTTGGGCCAGGCCACACCTGGCCGCCATCGGTTGCGAGGGATCCGCCGGGTGGTCGCGACCAATATGCAGCAGGCCTGGACGGTCCCCCATATCCATGGTGCCGATGAGTTCGACGCCCGGCCCCTGCTGAGCGCTCGAGCTGCGCTGCGGTCGGCCCGACCTGATCTGGCAGCGCTCACTCCACTCACCTTCATGGTGATGGCTGTGGCCGATGCGCTCGCTCACTACCCCGCCATCAATGCCTCCATCGACCTCGATGCTGGCCACATCGACGTCCACGGCCACATCAGCATCGGTATCGCTGTCGCGACCGAACGAGGCCTGATGGTGCCAGTCATCGAGCATGCCAACCGTCTCGGTGTGGCAGCGATGGCCGCCGAGATTCGACGCCTCACCGACGCAGCCCGAGATGGCTCCATCACCGCGGCCGAACTGGCCGGTGGGACGTGCACAGTCACCAACTACGGCAGCTTGGGCGGTCACTTTGCGGCGCCCATCATCAGGCCTCCCGAGGCGGCAATTGTTGGCTTTGGCTCGATCAAGGATCGACCCCTCGTCGTCGATGGCACGGTGGTGGCAGCACCCACCTTGCCCATCGCCGTCGGGGTCGACCATCGCATCATCGACGGCGACGTCATGACCGCGTTCCAAGAGCACATCATCTCGCGCCTGTTGTCGCCCATTGTGCTGGCAGCAACATGAGCAACAGCGGGAGTAACTGACATGGTTGTTGGCGAGGTTGCTGAACGTACCGATGTCGCGATCATTGGCGCTGGCCCAGGGGGCTACACCGCAGCCCTACGGTGCGCGGCGCTGGGCAAGTCGGTGGTGCTGATCGAACGCCAAGCAGTGGGCGGAACCTGCCTGAACGTGGGGTGTATCCCGTCCAAGGTGCTGATCCACGCCGCCGACACCGCTCACTTGGCCCATCGCTCGGCCGCCTGGGGAGTCCATCTCGAAGCGACCATCGACGCTCACCAGATCCAGGTACACAGCGCATCGGTCGTTCAGACGCTGACCAACGGTGTCGCCGGGTTGCTGGCGAACGCAGGAGTGACGGTGTGGGCCGGCGAAGCACACTTCGCCCGGCCAAACCGACTCGCGGTCACCATCGGCGACCAGGTCAAGCACCTCGAATTCACCGATGTTGTCATCGCCACCGGATCGGCCCCCATCGAGGTGCCGGGGCTGGCGTTCGACCACGAGTTCGTGCTCGATTCGACCGACGCAGTTCGTCTTGCTCGGGTGCCCGCCCACTTGGTCGTGGTCGGCGGCGGCTACATCGGCGTCGAGCTCGGCACCGCCTGGGCCAAATTGGGAGCGAAGGTGACCATCGTCGAATCGGCCGAACGGCTCCTGCCAGCCATGGACAAACGGTTAGCCCAGGTCGTGCAGCGGCGGTTGGCCTCGCTTGATGTGGACGTGCTCACCCGGACCATGGCGGTCAGCGCATCCAACGGCGCCATCACGACCCGCCCCGTCACAGGCGGAGACGAGGTCTCGATCGTCTGCGACGCGGTGCTGGTTGCGGTGGGGCGACGACCCCAACTCGACGGGCTCGGCATCGACCGGCTGGCCGTGACCCAGGCAGCGTCAGGTCACCTTGTCGTCGATGCCCAGCGGCGAGCTGGGGCCCACGTGTTCGCCATCGGCGATGTGGTCGCTGGGCCCGCGTTGGCCCACAAGGCAACCGCCGAGGCCATCGTGGTAGCCGACACCATCGCCGGCAACGCCGCCTCATTCGATCCGGCGGCCATCCCCGAGGTCGTGTTCAGCGACCCCGAGCTGATCAGTGTTGGAGTTCGGGCCGACCACGCGGCCGAAACCGGGTACGAGGTCACCAGCTTCCGATTCCCATTTGCGGCCGGGTCACGGTCGCGAACCATCGACGACACCGCCGGGTTTGTTCAGCTGATCGCCGACACCCACGGCACCATCGTTGGTGCCCAGGCCGCAGGTGCCGGCGTCAGCGAACTGGCCGGAGAGCTGAGCCTGGCCATCGAGATGGCGGCCACCATTGACGACCTCGCATTGACCATTCACCCGCATCCGACCATGTCAGAAGCCATCGGCGAAGCAGCCATGGGTCTCGCCGGACGTCCGCTCCACGTTCATCGGTAGCGCGGACCTAATCGCGGTTGATGTTGTCGCCCAGATGGTCGAGCAGCACCAACTCGTCGACGCCGGTGTCGTCATTTTCGACGAGGTGGTAGCCGAAGCGGGCGGCCAAGCGGCCCTGGCCCTCTTCGGGTCCAGAAGCAATGGCCTCGTCGCCCGCGTGGAGCACCACATATTTGCGCGGGTTGTACAGATAGGTGCCGCCGCGCCGAATGGCCAAGACGTGAAATCCGGGGTCGACCGACAGGCTCATGGCCCCGAGCGACTGGCCGTCGGCGTCGCTGCCGGGAGCGACCGGAACAATGATGACGACTTCATCAGCATCGCCCAACGCCATGGCGACCACCGGGTGCAGATCGGCGTGTTCGAGCACACCCGACACCATCTCTCGGGCCTGGTCGCCGATGTCTTCGGCCGCTTCGGCCAAGTAGAGCAATCCTCGTAGCGACGACGGGTCGATGTCAGCTCGGGCGGCACGTAGGACCCAGGTGTGCAGGGTTGCCTTCATGTCGTCGAGGCGAGATTCGAGCGATTTGACCTCGCGGGCCAACGCCTGGTCGCGCAACACCAGACACGAATACGCGAGGCCGATCGCGGTTTCGGACAGGTTCTTCATGTCGACCAGGGTGTCGACGGCGCGGTCGAGATCTGAGATGGCCGCGGCATCGTCGAGTACCGGTGGCTCCCATCGGGGAGCCGCGGCCAGCTCACGCAAACGAACGATGCCCGCAGGTGCGCCCCGCATGAACAACACATCGCCGGGCTCGACCACGGTGTCGCCATCAACGTCGGTGTTCCAACGACGGCCACGCTGGATCGCGACGACGCGCATGCCCACCACGACCGGCAACTCCATGTCGAACAGCGGCCGGTTGGCCAGATGGCTTCCCTGGCGCACCTCGAGTCGGTGCGACACCTCAGCAGCAAGCGCAAGGTCGGCAATCAAAGCCTTCGGAATGCCAAGTTTCCTCGTAACGATGCGACTGATATCGACCGCCGCGTTGGCCACGCGCTCGATCGCGGACACGATCCGCAGCACCGTCGACATGGCGTCGGCCTCGCGGGGACTACGAACAGACAACATGGCCAGCCCACGCATCTGCTGCACCAGCTGTGACATGTCCTCTTCGAGGTCTTCGAGGGCATCAGCCATGTCGGCGTCGTCGAAGTAGACAGCCGCATAGGCCAGATCGATCATCAGCTCCGAGGTGTCTTTGGCTTCAGCAAGCAGGGTCTTGAGATTGCGCGGCTTGTCATCCATGGAGTTCTCGCTCGGGACTGGTCAGGTGAGCTTGGCAGGTCAGGGCTGGCGGTGTGGCATTCGTTGCTTGAGTGTGTGCTGAATGACTCACTAACCGGCCCCCAAGACAACAATGGCGGCAATGAGTGCATACGCGCCGACCAGGTCGACGACGCTGGTGACGAACGGGATGCCATAGGTATCGGGGTCGACCCCGATCCGCACCGCAACCACCGTGCCGTAGTAGGCGATCACGACGACGACGAGCGACGCAGCTATACCGCCAGCGAGCGAGACCCCAACCATCGTGGCCAGCCCGGGGCTTGCGAGCGAAAAGACCTGTGCACCGATCTCGGCCAACACCCCGTTGAGGGCAAAGATCGGCACCGAAATCAGCAGGGTCACCACAATGTCGTGGCGGGCCCGGGCGTCGGGCCACGAGCCCGGCTCGACGAGGCCCAGGTGCAGCTTGCTGGCTAACTGGCTGCTCAAGATCCCACCCAAGGAGCCGGCGCTACTCAGCGCCGCGGGCACCAAGATCAAGAGTGCTGGGGTGTTGGACAAGCGTTCGAACTCACCCTCGATTGCCACCCCCGCGACGGCCAGCACACACCCCGCAACGGCCAGGATTGGTAGCGACTCGCGGACCACGGTTCGCAACACCGGCAACGACGAACGCACCGCCACCCCTCCCGCAGTCAGCGCAATGGCGCCAAACATGACCGCCAGCGTGTTGGTCCATCGCCCGTGCTGAGCCAGCACCGTGGCGACAACCAGCGCGGGCAAAGCAACGAGGTCGCCGACGGCTGAAATGATCGGAGCATTGACGTTGTCGAGATCCCAGCCCCGGTTGGCAGCCTGGTTGGCCAACGTCAATGAGACCGTGAGCACCACGATCGAAGCAATGAAACCGCCCGCTACCGAGACCACCAGCAGGTCAGCGATCGACACCGTGTCGCCGAGGCCAAAGAGGCCCGCGACCAGCCACGCGACGGGCGCCAAGAAGGTCGACATCACCGATGACAGGGTCAGCGCGGCGAGCACGTTCTGGGCCACGATTGAGTCGGTTCGCCGGGACAGCACGAACAACCCGGAGTGGATTGCCGTCGACAAGCGACTGCCCAAGGCGCCCGAAATATTGCCCCGCATGCCGATCGCAGCGGGCACGAGGACCAACAGTCCCGGCAGTCGTTCGAAGGTGTCGGTCACCGACGCCAAGGCAATTCCGGCAAACACCGCGGTCAACGACGACACTGCCAGCGCGGTGATGCTCTGGGTTGCACCGGTGGCGTCGGGGCCCAGCAGACCTCGCGCCCGCACCAGAGCCCGCAGCACCGGGCGAAATGACATCACCCACGCAGCATGTCATGGCTGTGGCTGCCACAGTGGTAGGTGATGCTGCCACACCGCACCCAGAAGATCTTGTTCACCGTTGTTATGGCGTTGTTGGCCTCGTGTTCAACCGACGGCACGTCGCTGGTCCAACCCGGATCCAACGGCGCAACCGCTCCGACGATCTTTGTCCCGGAAACAGTTGCGCCCATGTTCGACGACAACGCGCAGTCGTTCCTCGTTGGCAGCCGAGCGTTCGACCCGGCCGGCACGCTGCCGATCCAGTACACAGCCCAGGGCACCAATACCTCGCCCCCGCTCGAATGGGGAGGCGTGCCCGAAGGGACGGTTGACCTCGCGTTGGTGATGACTGACCCAACCGCCGATGGATTCATCCATTGGCTGATCTGGGGTCTCGACCCGCTGACTCTCAGGCTCGATCCAGGCACAGTCCCACCAGAAGCAGTTCAGGGAACCAACGACTTCGGCAGTGTGGGGTACAGCGGACCCAACCCACCCCCTGGCGACGAACCCCATCTGTATCTGTGGCGGCTCTTTGCCCTTGATGCGCCGTCGTTCGACATCGACCCAAGCCTGGACGGCCGCATCATCATCGAAGAACTCGAGGCCCGCTCCATCGGAGTCGCCGAAGTGTTCGCGTTCTACGGCGTACCCGCGAGCTAGATCTCGGGCTGCACGAAGCGCATGGGCTCACGTTCGCCCATGTCGGGCAGCGGCATCATCAGCGAAATCTGGCGGCTCTGGACCAACAAATGGCCATCGGCTGACCAGATTTCGCCGATCTCATCGACGAACCCGTCACGGGCCACTGGCGAAACGAACGCTGCGTGACACCAAGCTCCAGGGTCGGTCGCGACAGCTTGCAGCGGTGCGCGGAAGTGGATGGTGAGCTCCAACGTCGGGGCTGCGAAACGCTCGGTGTGATGCAACATGAGGGGCGGAATCCACGCATCTGCCATTGCTGCGAGCACTCGCTGATCGAGCGGCTGGTCCTCACTGAGGCGGGTCCAGCCGCCCACTGCGATCTCGCCTGGTTTGGCGATCACCGACGGCCGGCCAGGCACACCTGCGGTCCAGCGGGTATCCCACCGGTCGCGCAGCGGGATCGATGCCGTGCCGCGCTCCACCGTCGGACACAGCTCCGGCGGAGCAACATCAGGCGCCTGCAAGTGGTTCCAGTCAAAGCCAGACGACCGACCCGCAGCCATCGCGACCACACACGTCGCCAGTAGCCGCCCATCTTGTTCCATGCGCTGGGTCAAGAACGCAACCGCCCGTCCCCGCTTGTCGACGGTGGTGCGAATCGTTGCCTCACCAACAGCGGGGGCGTTCACATAGTGGACCGTCATCGTCAGGATCGGGCGGTCGTCCACTTCGGCCAAGGCCGCGGCCGCGAACTGGGCCGCCACGAGCCCGCCATTGGGCCCGGCCATGATCCACCAGTTCTGATTGAAGCTGATCTGATGGTGCCCCTCGCCGATCGGGGTGAGGTTGGTGTCGCTGTCGAAAATGGTCACGGGGGGCGAAGATAGCCGACACCTAGGATTGGACCTTGATGCCGCGCCTTCTCATCGTCGATCACGAGTCCAGCCGGTGGCATGACACCGGGCCGATCCATCCTGAACGCATCGCCCGTCTCGACGCCGTCGATCAGGTCTGGCTGGACAACGACCTGGCGCCACATCTCATCAGACGGCCGGCCCGCCAGGCCACATCGGATGAGATCCTGCAGGTTCACAGCACCAGTCATCTCGCAGCCCTTGGTCATCTGGCCCGCCGTGGCGGTGGATCCATCGACGGCGACACCGCCATGTCGGCCGGGTCATGGGATGCGGCGCACTATGCGGCCGGGGCTGGCCTCACCGCCATCGACTCGCTCCAAGCAGGCGACGCCGATGCCGCCTTTGTGGTTGTTCGGCCGCCAGGACACCACGCGACGGCGTCGAGAGCGATGGGGTTTTGTCTGTTCAACAACATTGCCATCACTGCGGCGGCCCTCGCCGATGCGGGCGAACGGGTCGCGATCATCGACTGGGATGTGCACCACGGCAACGGCACCCAAGACATCTTCTGGAACGACCCCCGGGTGCTGTTTGTGTCGCTGCACGAGTACGGCATCTATCCCGGCACCGGCCACTACGCCGAGTGGGGTGGCCCGGCGTCTGAGGCCACGAACCTCAACGTGCCCCTCCCGACCGGGGCCACCGGCGACGTCTACCAGCGCGCCTTCGATGGGGTGATCCGCCGGGCACTGGAACGATTCGACCCCGACTGGGTCCTGGTATCGGCCGGATACGACGGTCATCGCGACGATCCCCTCGCGTCGATGTCGCTCACAGCCGAGGATTTCGCCAACATGGCCAGCTGGGTAGGCGACGTTGCGGCCAGGGGCCGGCTCGTCTTGTTCCTCGAAGGCGGATACGACCTGGGGGCTCTGCGCCACTCGGTCTCGGCCACGGCAAAGGCCCTTGTTGGAACACCTCAGTCGTTCGCTTCGGGCCACCAGGGTGCAACCACCGGTGGCCCAGGCGCAGCAGTCGTCGACCGCATTTGTGCTGAATGGGAACAAGCAGTGCCATGATGCAGGGCGTGGACACCACAGAACTCACCAGCACCACAGGCTTCGTCATTGTTGACCTTCCCGACGCCGACATCTCCGTTGGGCCAGCTCGACTCGGCGAAAAGCTCATCCCGTCCAACGCCCACGACTATGTGCGCGACATCACCTACGGATTCGGCCTGCTCGGCGAACGAGCCGGAGGAATGACCCTTGGACTGAAGGTCGGTGCTGACGAACGCGACACCGCCATCGCGGCGGTGGCGGCGGAGTTCTCGGGCCAACTCACTGCCGGCAAGTACCGCTTCGATGCCGGGCTGCGAGTGCCGTCCAATGCCTTGGCCGGGCTCGCCGTTGGCGACCCTCGCCCACCAAGCCGTTTTGACACCCGCGAGGGCCACATGGTTGGCGACTATCTCGAAGCCTTGGGTGCCATTGCCAGCGCCGAACGGCTGCTGGGCGACCTCGACGGCAAACGTCTCTCGATCGAAGGCGGCGACGCCACCGCCGCAGCTATTGCCCAGCTGGCAAGCGAACGCGGCGCCACCATCGTGCGGGCCGCGTTCGGCGGGGTCTGTGTCGAAGGCCAACTCGACGCCAGTGCCCTCGTTGCCGCGTTGGCTGCCAACAACACCGACGCCCTCTCTGGGCTTGGCTCATCGGCCAAACCATGGGTCATCTGGCGAGGCGATGTTGACGTCGTGATCGCAGGGTCAGCAGTCGGCGCGTTGAAAGACGCCGGTGCTGCCTCGCTTGGCGCCACACCGGTTGTGGCCTACGGCACCGCCCCAATCGTCACCAAGGCCCTCGCCACCTCGATGAAGAACGGCGGCAAGGTCGTCCCATCGTTTCTGACCTCGATCGGCCGGCGAGTCGCCGACACCGCTCCCGGCGAGACGACCAGCGCCGAGCTCATCGCGGCCACGCACGACAAGCTGGCACGAGCGCTCGACATCGCCTTCGCCAACGAACGAGGCCCGTTCGTCGGTGCCTGTGTCGCCGCCGAGAGCTTTATCGAATCATGGACCGCTCGGCCCTTCGGGCGTCCCCTCGCCTGACTCAGCTCGCCGACGGGCTGCAAGCTCGGCGTCGGCTCGTTGATTGCGCCGGCCCAGCCACCAGCCGCCGAGCCCAACGACGGTGAGTGCCACGAGCCCTGAGACAATGGCCCAACCCCGAGAGATTTCGCCGGTTCCGGTAATCGTGCTGGTGGGTTCGGCCTCAGCCGGTGCCTGCGCAGAGTTGGGGTCGGTGGTAGGAGTGCTCTGGGCAACCGGTTCCGGAGCGGGGCCCCACAAGCGGGTGATCTCGGCTGGTTCGCCATTGCCGATCGCGACGAGCACGGGCCATGGTCCGTCGCCTGCCACCACGAGTTCGGGGCAGCTCACGCCACGCCGATCGAACTCATCAATCGTGTCGACCTCGCACACCACCGAACGGCTACCCGTCGACACGGTGATCGCCGACTCGGTCGGGTCGACCCATCGCGACAGCTCGCCGCTGCACCTCACTGATTCACCTGGGGTGATGAGGGTTGCGGGGAAACAGCGCAAATGAACGTCCGATGTGTCCGCGAGGTCGACTCGGGCATCGAAACGATCGAGGATCTCGACCACCCGGCGGCGGTTCACCGCTCCGAAGATGGGGACCTCGGAGTTCATGATTGAGTCCAACGTTGGGCGCAATGTTGATGATCCACCGCCATAGCACCCACCGGTGACCTCACCAATCGGGGCCACCGTAGTTCGCGCGACCAGATCAGTGTCGTAGTACCAGCCATACCGATCCAACACCTCGATATAGGTCGTGGCGAACTCATCGGGCTGGCCCACAAGATCGCCCCACCACAACTGCGCGTCTTCGATCGACGACGCGCAGTTGGGATAGGCATGTTCGGCACTGCGATCGACCTCGGAGTACTCGTCTCGCAAGTCAAACAAGGCGTGACCGAGCTCGTGGGCCAACGTCGTGGCGCTGAACAAAGGGAAGTGGGCATCGATTGCCATATAGATCCCGGCAAAGTCGAGTTCGTCGAGTTCTGGCAC
>CAYGMW010000104.1:10033-11091 GCA_964350975.1 uncultured Acidimicrobiales bacterium
TCCACGACTCGTAGTGGCTCGGCCTCGTAGCGGTCGAGCACCGGTCCACCAACGGTGAGCATGCTGCGCGCAATGGTGGCCACATTGGTTCCGCTTGGCAGGCCAGCACCCACGAACACCAGATTGATACGGCTCGCGTCAGCCCGATTGTGGCCAGGAACTACCTCACCCAAGGCGGGGTCCACCACCTGGAACGGATAGTGCCCGGGAATGACCGAGCAGGTCTCAGGGTCGTCGCCCACACACAACGAGATCACATATCGCCCTGGCTGGGTCGGGGCCTCGAGCTCGGTAGTTGCAGCCTCATAGGTACCCGCCTCAGGAATCGTTAATGCTTCGGCGCCGACAAACTCAAAGGGTTGGGCAAAGCGCTCTGGGCCCTCAACGCGCCGCTGCACCATGGCCCATGCGGGCGTACTCGTGTCGGTGTTGGCCCAAAGATCGACCAGTACAGGCCGGCGATCGAACGCGACAGGCTCACGGCCATCCTGCAGCCACATCGAATAGTCGTACTCATAGCCAAGCACGGCGTCGAACGTGGCCAGGGAGCGGCTCTGACCATCGAGTTCGAGGCTGACCTCAACCGGGCCGCTTCGGTAGAAACCCCTCAGTCCTGGACACCGAAGTTCGCCCACTTCGAACACACACGGAGGTCGTTGCGATGAATCAGTCGCGCCGTCGGGCGACAGAGCAGCAGTCACCGCACCCTGCCAGCTGAGCGGTTCCTGAACGCGACCAATCAGCGGGAAGCGGCACTCGACAACGGAGTCCGTTGCTGCGACTTGAGGCAAGCAGGTACCCGGACCAACGCCGTCGAGTACAAAAAGGTCTTCCTCGAAGGTCTCATCGAAGGTCTCGTCAAAGGTCTCGTCGAGCCCTTCCTGAGCGCTGACCGCAGCGGGAACGGCCCATCCGGCAAGAACAGCCACAGCGAACACGGTGACGAAGGTTCGGCACCGCTCCCAATACGACCGCTCCCAATACGACCGCTCCCGAAAAGACATGACTCCGACGCTAGTGGACGCCGGTAGCGATCAGTACCCGGGATTGTTGACGCC
>CAYGMW010000105.1:0-10967 GCA_964350975.1 uncultured Acidimicrobiales bacterium
GCCTCAGCCGCGTCGAGGTTTGGCTGGTGCCAGCTGGCCAGGAACACCGCGATACGGGCATCAGGGTCGGCTCCCATGGCGCTCAGCCAATGTGTTCGGCGCCGAATCCGCTGGTGACCGGTGACGAAGGGGATGGACTCGATATCGGCCCCGTTGGGGATCATGACCGTGGGCGGCAGTGGCCCGTAGACGGCTCGGAACATCTTGGTGTCTTCGGCCGAACAAGTCGCCAGCAACTGGGCCCGAGCCAGGCTGGCAGCCTCGACGGCCCTCACGGCATCAAGGCCCTGGGTGCCCGCCGGAGTCATGGGAAACATGACATCTTTGAGCCGAGCTTCGACATTGTGGCCGTCGTAGATGACCGGCAGGTCGACCCCGGCGAGATCGAGCGCCGGTTCCATATAGGGGTGCGACAACATGATGGCGTCCGCGTCGCGGGCCAACAGGCGGAGTTGGCGAAGATACGCGGGCGTATACGCGATGGCTTTGCCGCCGTACAGATCGCCCACGGGGATGCCAATGGCACCACCGTCGCGGTACTCAAAGGCCTCGTGGTCCTCGGTGCGAGGGACCGCGGTCTCTGAAAAGCCGGGAGCGGTCGTGGCCGTCCAGCCGTCGTTGTGGGGTTCGGTCAGCGAGAGCAGGTGGAAGTCGAAACGCTCAGCGAGCCCCATGCCAATGTGGAACGCTCGCAGGGCCCCGCCACCTTGCGGCGAGTGGGCGGTGAAGGTGCTGAGCGCAATGATGCGCCGCCGATGTGGCCGCCTCGACGGATAGGTGGCGCCGGCGGGTTCGGCCCCGAGACCGGCGACCCGCACCAGCTGCTTGGTCACGTGTGGCCACGTGACCTCGCGCATCGATGCTGCCCCGCGGTGGCCCCAGTCTCGTGAGCGCTCGCGGTGATTGCAGGCTTGGGTCATTGCCTCGGCAAGGGCATCGACGGTTGGGGCGACGACCCAGCCGCTGCGCAGATGTTGGACCAGCTCGGTTGGTCCACCGGAGTCCGTGGCGGTGATGACGGGCGTGCCGCTCTGGAGGGCTTCGAGCGCGATGAGCCCATAGTCCTCATCGGCTGGCACAAACGGGACCGCTATTGCTCCTGCGTACAGTTCCGGCAGGTCGTCGTCGGGCACGAACCCCAGGAACGAGATGCGGTTGTCGCCCGCGGCGAGCGACCGGAGTCGGTCGCCTTCAGGGCCGGTGCCAGCGATCTTGAATTCGGCGTCGATGGTGGTGCGCCGGAACGCCTCAATCAGCAGATCGATGCGCTTGGGTGCATCCAGCCTGCTCGCAGTGAACAGGTAGGTGCCCGGCCCACTGCCCATGACGAGCGGTAGGTCAGTGGGCGGATGAATGACCTCGACGTGGGCGCCCGAGGGGAAGTAGCCGGGCCGGTTTGCGACTGTCTGAGCAATGGCCGCGTGGCGCCTGACCCGGTTCGGCGACAACCCAATCCGGTCGAGTGCCTGGACCAGGCGCCGACCGAATGGTCCTGGATGGCCAAAGATCGGGTGATCGTGGCTGTAGCGCTTCAGTGCTTCGTCATAGACCGCGAACACCGAGTCGATGTCGCCTCGGCGAGGACCGATTCCGTCGAGCCAGGCCGACAGGTCATGGGCGCTGGGCTCGGTGATCCCAGTCGGGAAGCTCGCCGGATAGGTCTCATAGAGGCCCCGCAGCACGTGGGCCATGTAGACGTGATGGTTCGGATGGTTGATCATCCAGCCCGGGTATTTCGACGAGATCACCATGTCGAAGCCGGACACGTCGAGGCTGGCGAAGCGCCGATAGCCGTCGATCACTTCGTGGAGGGTGGTCTCGGGGAACGGCAACTTGACCAGTTCGGCCTGATGTTTCGTCTGGTCGTTGACATGGTTGACGAACCCAGACCACAGCCGCTCGAAGCCGCCTCGGGTGTAGGGCACTGCGGCCGGAGCGACGACGCCTATCTTCATGACCGGGCCTGTGACATGACTTCGGCAACGGTGGAGTCGAACTGGGCATAGGCCCGATCCCAGGTGAATCGGTTGGCGGTCGCGAGTGCGCCCTGTGACAAGCCCTCAGCCATGTCGGGATCTGACGTGATCGATCGCACCGCGGCGGCGACAGCGGCCGGTTCTGGGTCGACGACGAGGCCATTGACACCATCGTCGATGAACTCGACGAGGCCTCCGCCGTCACGACACACCACGACCGGGACTCCATGGGTGAAGGCTTCGAGGGCCGTGAGCCCGTAGTCCTCGTTGTACGCGGGAGCAACGAGGCAGGCCGCAGTTCGGTAGCGAGCGGCCAAGTCATCGTCGCTGAGCCGTCCAACGATGTCGACCGGTGTCGGTGGCACCACAACCTCGACTCGTTCGAACGTGGGTGTTCGTTCCCAGGGCCGCTCGTCCACGTCGAGACCAGCAGCCTTTTCGGCCGCCCAGCGTCGGACTGCGCCCAATTGGCCGCCTTCGCCGATGAGGGTGGCGGGCGCGGCGAAACCGCAGTGGGCAGCGGCCACAAAGAGGTCGGTTCGTTTCGTGAACTCGCTGCGGCTCACACAGATGACTTCGGTGCGATTGCGTGCTGACAGCGGGGCCTCACCCACCCCCGCTGTAGCTGAGATGGGACCGGCATGGAACTCGTCGATGATCAATGGGTCGATGCCCCAGAACGCCTCAAGTCGACGAGTGACGGTGGCTGACGGGCTGGCGAATCGGCTGATGGATTCACTATGGCGGCTGTCGAGCTCGCGGACCATCTCGCAGGCCTGTTGATGAGCCTCCGTTGACACCCCGTGGGCCGCGGCGTACACGTCGGCGAGGTCGTAGAACACCCTCTGGTGGTGGTAGAAGATCGCCAGCTTGCGGGGGTGCGGCACGGCCCAGCTGCCGGGCTGGGTCGAGATCACCAGATCGAATCCCGATGCATCGACCCGACCGAATCGGTCGACCAGCGATGCGTAGGTATAGGCCTCGGGCGCTTCGGCCCAGACCTCATCAGGTACGACCCGTCCATCGATCACGTGATCAGGGGCATGGCCGTCGACGGTGAGCACGCTCACCTCGTGACCTGCGGTCGTCAAGTGGCTGATCAGTCGGTTGAGGAGAACCTCGAACCCACCGGTGACCTTCCAGTCAGGCTTGGCGACAGCGACCCGCACGTCAGTTCGAACCGCGCCCTGGCTTGGCTGCAAGCACCGAGACGTCTTGGGCGCCGAACATGGCCCACCGCATCGCCTTTTCGGCTTCGGAGGCATCAACACCGGCGAGCGCTGTCAGATCGGGCCGCGATGGGTGCAAGAACCGGATCTCGACATCGACGAACCCGCGGTCGCTGACCAGGAACGACAGCAGATCGGGGTGCAATGGTCGAAGGTGGGTTGGGTCGAGGTAGAAGTTCGCGGCCCCGACCAACAAATTCGTCGGGTTCGGCGTCTCGAACAAGATGCGACCGCCAGGAGCTAGGGCCACCATGCACCGGTCGAGCAACTCGATCAGCACTGGCACTGGCAGGTGCTCGGCAATATGGAAACCAGTCACCGCTCCCAGTGAACCGGCTGGTACTTCGGCGAGGTGGGCCAGCGCGTCGCCCAATCTCACATCGAGCCCCCGCGCCTGACACTGGTTCACGAAGGTCTCGTTGGAGTCGACGCCGTACGCCTCAACGCCGGCGTCGCGCAGCATCTCGAGCCATTCTCCACGACCGGAGCCAATGTCGACGACGGGCCCGTAATTGCCCAGGGTCTCGATGTCGCCGTTGTACGACGCCATCATTGCCTTCACAGCCTCGCGAGACCCGCGGAAGCGCTCCTCGAACCGGGCATAGGTGTCGGCCACGCGAATCTCACTGGCATCTTTGGCCGTGCGCGTGATGTGTTCTGGTGCGTCGCGGAACTCGTGGAGCAGAACCTCGACCTGGGCCCGACCTGATGCCACATCGCCGCGGAGCTGATCGAGGTGACCGTTCGTCTCGGTGAGTGCAGTCGCGGTCAGATGGCGAGACGCCTCGAGCTGTTCGCGAACTTCTGACAGCTGGCCCAAGACGTTGGCATTGAGCGTGTTGGCGACCTCGGGAAGCTCGCGCGACAGCGCCTGGAGCTCGTCGCTCAGCTCGCTCAACAACACGTCGTGGGACGCAAACATGGCTCTCATGGATGAGTCAGCACCCTCGAGGCTTCCGCCGAGGAGGTTGGCGACCTCACCCCAGAGCCTCGCTGTATCGGCTTCTAGAGCGCTGACCCGCAGATCCAAGCGGCCGATGATTGCCGTGAGATCCTGGAGCGCAGTGCTGGCCTCGACATTGAACTCGGGCTGTCGCGGTGCGCCAGCGCGAACCAAGCGGCTCACCAGTCGGCGCACCGGTGTGTTCTTCTGAGGTGCGTGGGCTGCATCAAAGGCGCGGCGGGTGTGGTCGCCGAACGACGCTCGCTGACGGGCGTCGGCGGCCTCGGGTGACTCAGCTCCACCAGATCCTGAGTTGCTCGTGTGGTCGCTCACTAGTCCTCCGCTGATCGCTGGCGTCGGGCCGCGCTCAGCTACCGGATAGTAGCGGTACGACGCATCAGGGCCCGGTAACCCAGCGGCGACTCAGCTCAGTGGGTGCCGAGGTGGGGTCAGGCGCAGGTCGACGTGATCGCGGCCAGAACCCGTCATGATGGCGGTTGGCCGTTCAAGGTTGACATCGATCTCTGCCCCGTCGGGGCCGTCGAGGATGTCGATCTGGTACCCGAGTTCGGTCAGCGTCCTCAGCAGCGAAGTCCCGTCAATGCCCGAGACCTGGCGCAACAGGTCTGGAGAAAACTCAAGCAGGATCGTCGGGTGGTCGCGCTCAAGCAGTTGCATCGCCCCGGCGACAGCGAGCCCTTCCGCGCCTTCGATGTCGAGCTTGATGAGGTCGACGTGGTCGATGGTCGGTAGCAATGAGTCCAGGGTCACGGTGCCGACAATGGTTCGCAGCGCCAACGTTGCTGGTTCGACGCTGTCGATCAGATCGCTCAGCGGGCCGCCGACGATGCCATTGCTGCCGGACGCGGTGTCGACGACGAGCACTCCGGCTTCGGCTGCGACTGCGGCGTGGCGAACCTCGACATGGGCGAAGTTGTTCATTGCCGCGCTGAGGTGGATGAGCCTGGTGTTGGTGTCGATTGCTTCGAGGGCAATCACCCGGCCCGTCGGGCCGACCAGCGACGCGGCATGCATCGAGATGATGCCGATGTTGGCGCCGCAGTCGATCACGGTCATCGAGGGCTTGAGGGCCTCATCGAGGGCCTCGAGCACATGGGGCTCATAGGTGCCGGTGCGCTTGAGTACCTCGCCGATCGCTCCGTCGCCATCAGGAACGACCACCTGGTAGTCGCCGCGGTCGACGAGCGTCATCTCCGACCCGTGGACCCCGCCCAGCAAGAGCCGGTAGGTGTCGCTGCTTCGGAACTCCTCGGAATGAGCGAAGTAGGGCAACAGTTGCCGCACACTCCACGAGCCCACATGGGGAGCAAAGAAATCGAGCCCCTGAGGGTCGGCGGGGCGTCCAATGAACAGCCGGTACGCCGCATGAACGTCGGCCATCGTCATGGTGTCGTCAGTCGGCGTTGCTGTTGCGGTCTGCGGTTGTTCGGCGCTGGCTCGCTGGTCGGGAGCCATTGGGAGCGGTGGGGCCCCGCGGACCAAGCCGCGTACCCGCGCTCTCACGGGTTCGGGCAGACGCGCCGCAAGAGCGCTGACGATCGATGACATGGGTCGAACGGTAGTGGGCGACGCTGGTCGGCTCAGGGATCGACCTGGGCCGAACGCACGGGTGCGAACGCGGCGATGATTGCGAGGGTCATTGGGCCCGGAGCCGCAGCGAGGGCGATGCCGTTGACCGTCGCGATTGGTTGGACGTCACGCGTTGACGAGGTCAAGAACGCTTCGGTGGTGGTGCTGAGTGCGTCGATCCCGACATCGAACTCGTCGATGGTGATGCCGGCGGCCGCTGCGGTTTCGAGGACCAGTTCGCGGGTGATGCCGGCTAGGCAGCCCGAAGCCAAGGTCGGAGTGATCAGACGGCCCGCGCGCTCGATGAAGATGTTCGACCCCGTGCCTTCGCAGAGGTGGCCAACGGTGTTGGCAAAGATGGCTTCGCTCGCCCCCGCCTGTCCAGCCGCCCTGAGGGCCAAGACGTTCTCGGCATAACTTGTGGACTTGATGCCCGCCATGGCCCCACGTTCATTGCGGGTCCAGTCGACGACGATGACATCGGTGGTTGGTGGGGCAGACCGCCTGGGCGAGGTCGCCATCATCAACCGGGTAGGTCCGTCGCCCCGCTCGGAGCTGAGCGGTCCGTTGCCACCGGTCAGCGTGATCCGGAGGCGCATCAGGCCAGATCCGCTCGAGTGGCGCAACGCGGCTCCGAGTTCGGCGGCTCCCGCGCGGATCTCGTCGTCGGTCCAGCCCACGTTGAGGTGCATCAGGGCTGCTGATCGGCGGAGCCGGCGCAGGTGGCGGCCAAGAGCAAACGGCACGCCGTTGTCGAATGGCACCGTTTCAAAGACGCCGTCGCCAACGGTGATGCCGTGGTCGAACACGTTCATGGTCGCCGTGGCTGCGTCGAGGAGTTGTCCGTCGATCCAGACCAGTCCACTCGCTGGGTCACGAGCCGGGTCATCGGCTGGGGCGGGAGAAAGCACGGCACATCATCGCAGGCGACATCGTTCAACGCACGGTCGCTGGTACGTTCGGCAGCCATGGCACGCCCGAGACTCCGCTGGACCCGTACCACCGGCCAGCGGGTGCTCATCGGGGTCAATATTGGGTTGGTCACCCTGTTGACGATGAGCGCCGCGGGCCTGTGGTACACCGCCCAGAAGCTCGCTGACGTCGAGCGGCTCGATGTGGCTGACGAACTCACCGCGGCCAGCGACACGCGAGTCGTCACCGCTGCTGACATCGTGGTGCTCGATCCGGCGACTGTTGCCGCCAGCGTGACCTCGACCACCGAAGCGGTGCCAGCGGGCCCGGCGGAGAACTATCTCATCGTCGGATCTGACAATGCAGAGGATCTCGACGCCGACAGCCTGGCGCTGAATGGACGCAGCGACGAGGTCACGAACAACTTGGCTGACACGATCATGGTGGTGCGGACCGACCCTGCGGCGGGTGTCATCTCGGTGCTGTCAATCCCCCGAGACCTCGAAGTCACCGTCGCTGGCAGCGGATCAGTACAAAAGATCAATGCGGCGTTCAATTACAACGAGCCCCATGGCGATCGGGTAGTGCGCCTGATCAACACCGTTGAGGAGAACCTCAACATCGGCATCCAGCATTACGTCGAAGTCGACCTCGCAGCGTTCCAGCGCATCGTGGACGCTATTGGCGGGGTCGATGTGTGCTTCTCGGGGCCAACAAACAACCCCCGGACCGGGCTGCTCATCAATGAGGGCGGTTGGACTCGCCTCGATGGCGAAACCGCGCTGCAATATGTCCGTTCGCGGACCGAGCTCGTGGCCCAGAACTCAGCGGGAGACTGGATCAGCCTCAGCGGTCGAGGCGACCTCGACCGGATCGAACGCCAGCAGACCTTCGTGCGCGAAGCCATCGACCAGACCGCCGCCGACATCTCGACCAGCCCGGCACTGCTGCTCGAGGTGCTCGACATTGCCGCCGACGAACTGGTCGTGTCGAACAGCTTCAGCGTGGTGGGCGACGGTCGCAACCTGGCCAGCTGGTTCAGCGATATCGACGACGATTCGCTGTTCACCGACTCACTTGACGTCGTCGACCTGCCCAAGACGGCGACCCGCACCGATGATCGGCTCGGATTCGGGTCACAAGCCGAGGCCCAGCTCGACATCTTCCGCGGTATTGATCCCTTGGATGTCGTCGCCAAGCGCATCGACTTGACGGTGCTTGGCCCGAACCGGGTCGCGGTGGCCGATGCGCTCAATGAGGTCGATTTTCTTGCCGTCCCTCGGCCGGCCGAATCGGGCGGCGAGCTCATCATTCGCTATGGCATCGGGGGGCACCAGGCCGCGAATCTGGTGGCGGCCTACCTCGACGCGACGGTCGAGTTCGTCGCCGACGACAGCCTGTTCGGGCACGAGATCATCCTCGAGCTTGGCCAACTGACACCACAGGTGTTGGCTGCGCCGAGAGCCCTCACTGAGGGCGCGCCCGAGATCATCGTTGCATCGACCACAACAACCGCGCCGCAGGAGCCGACGTCAACGACGACCGCCGAAGCGCCCTATTGGCCCTTCGATTGTGATGCGCCCCGAGACTCCAACGGTTAGGTCGTTACCGTTGCACCCTTTACCAGCTCCGAGTAGCTGCCGACATCCACACAGACCGACTGGTTCCAACCAGTGGTCGCGCCTGAGGAGACTTGATGAGCAAGATTGCAGTGATTGGCACTGGTTATGTCGGCTTGACGACAGGAGCCTGTTTTGCCCATATCGGGCACGATGTCGTGTGTGCCGACATCGACGCTGACAAGGTCGAGCGCCTCCAGCGAGGCGAGATTCCCATCCTCGAACCTGGGCTCGACGAGCTGGTCCTGAACGCGGTCGCCGATGGCCGCTTGACGTTCGTGGTTGGTGCCGCAGTTGCAGCCGCTGATTGTGAGTTCGCCTACCTGTGTGTGCCGACCCCACAAGACGATGATGGTTCTGCTGACCTGTCCTATGTCGAAGCCGCGGCCCGCGAGATCGCCCCCGTGCTCCCCGCAGGCGCCATTGTTGTGAACAAGTCGACGGTTCCGGTTGGTTCGACCCATGTGGTCGAAAACGCCATGCAGCGGCCCGATGTCACCGTCGTGTCGAACCCCGAGTTCTTGCGCGAGGGTTCGGCGGTCCACGACTTCTTGCACCCTGATCGCGTGGTCATCGGAACCGACCACCGCGAGACCGCCATCAAGGTTGCGTCGCTGTTTTTGGGTCTCACCGCGCCGGTGATCGTGACCGATCCGGCGTCGGCCGAAACCATCAAGTACGCCGCCAACTCGTTCCTGGCGACCAAGTTGTCGTTCGTCAACGCCATGGCCACCGTCTGTGAAGCCGTTGGCGCCAACATCAACGACGTTGTTCTCGG
Source organism: uncultured Acidimicrobiales bacterium (assembly GCA_964350975.1). GTDB lineage: Bacteria > Actinomycetota > Acidimicrobiia > Acidimicrobiales > Poriferisodalaceae > JAADHX01. The sequence goes on from CAYGMW010000105.1 coordinate 9,048, forward strand.
CATGGGAACCGATCCTCGAATTGGGTCCCAGTTCTTGAAGCCTGGGCCTGGTTGGGGTGGCTCGTGTTTCCCGAAGGACACCCGCGCCATGGTCAATATCGCGGCCAATGCCGGTTATGACTTTGAGATGTTGCGGGGTGTCATCAACGCCAACGAGCACCAGTTCGACATCGTTGCGGACAAGGTGTCGGCAATGGCTGGAACCGACGACCTCACCGGCGTCAAGGTTGCGGCGTGGGGGCTCACCTTCAAGGCCAACACTGACGATCTGCGCGAGTCGCCGGCTTTGGAGATCATCAAGCGGCTCAAGGCTCGCGGCGCGGAGGTGGTCGCGTACGACCCCGCCGTGCACCGAAATATCGGCGACATTGAGGTCGTTGATTCGGCCTATGGGGCCGCGACCGATGCCGACGTGCTCGTCGTGCTGACCGAATGGGATGAGTTCCGCTGGGTCGACATGGCCAAGGTCGCCGAAGTCATGGCCACTGCGCGCATCTACGACACTCGCAATATTGTGAACGTCGCCGCGGCCAACCGCGCCGGCGTGACGATCAAGGTGCTCGGCCGTTCGTGAGCCGCATCGTCATCACCGGAGGCGCTGGGTTCTTAGGCTCGCATCTGTGTGACGCCCTGTTGGCTGAGGGCCACACCGTGGTGGCGGTCGACAACTTGATCACGGGTCAGATGGCCAACATCGAGCACCTGTTTGGCAATGACGCGTTCCAGTTCGTGCGCCATGACGTGACGAACCACTTGTGGATCCCTGGCCCGGTCGACATCGTGTTGCATTTTGCGTCGCCCGCGTCGCCGATTGACTACCTCGACATCCCCATCCAGACCCTCAAGGTCGGAAGTCTGGGCACCCACAATGCCTTGGGGTTGGCCAAGGACAAGGGAGCCCGCTTCTTGCTGGCCAGCACCAGTGAGGTGTACGGCGACCCCGAGGTGCACCCACAACCGGAGGGTTACTGGGGCAATGTGAACCCGGTCGGCCTGCGCGGTTGTTATGACGAAGCCAAGCGATTCGCCGAAGCCATGACGATGGCCTACCACCGGGTTCACGGCGTCGATATCCGTATCGTGCGGATCTTCAACACCTATGGGCCTCGGATGCGGCCCAACGACGGCCGAGTTGTATCCACGTTCCTGACCCAAGCGCTCCAGGGCCTGCCGCTCACCGTCTTTGGGGCCGGAAACCAGACCCGCAGCTTTTGTTTCGTGTCTGATCTGATTGCGGGCATCTTGGCCGTGCTGTGGTCTGACTACGTCGGCCCGGTCAATGTCGGCAACCCTGGCGAGTTCACGATGCTCCAACTCGCCGACGTGGTGCGCGAGGTCACCGGACGCGACGTGCCTGTTGTTCACGAACCGCTTCCCGCCGACGATCCGAGTCGCCGTCAGCCCGACATCTCCTTGATCCAAGACATCGCGAACTGGCAGCCCCAGACCGACCTTCGTGCCGGTTTGGCCGTGACGGCAGCCTGGCTCGAAAGCGCACTCGCTGACGGCTGAGCAGCGCGACGCGTCAGGCTGCGCGAACATGCTCGGCGTGCAACCACTCCAGGTCACCGTCGTCGCCGAGGCTCTGTGGCATCGCGTTCCAGGTGGCACCGGGGTGGCAACTCGCGAGCTGCTCACTGGTTTGGCTCGACGCTCCGACATCGAGCTCGACGCGGTCGCGGCCCGTCGTTGCCAACAAGCTGAGGGCCAGTCGCCGGTCGACGTTCGCCATATTCGACTGCCCCGGGTTGTCCTCTACGAAGCCTGGTCGCGGTCGGGCCGGCCCAGTCTTGGTGGGCCGAGTACCCAGGTGATCCACTCGCCAATGTTGCTGGCGCCGACGTCGGCGGCCGAGCCGGTCGTGGTCACCGTCCATGACCTGGCGTGGCGCCACCGACCCGACGACTTTCCTCGACGGGC
>CAYGMW010000106.1:0-10958 GCA_964350975.1 uncultured Acidimicrobiales bacterium
CCCAGAGCCTGATCCAGCACCAGGATCGACAGCCCCAGCATCGACAGCAACAACCGCGACCGAGCCGATCCCGACAACCACCCAGCCGCCGCGGATTCCTACTGCCGAAGCACCGCTGAAGTTGTGGGTTGGTGGCGACTCGATGTCGCAGGTGTTCGGCGAGTCGCTCGTTCGCATTGCTGCTGAGTACGAGGTCGTGGACTCAACACTTGACTACCGGATCTCCACCGGCCTCACTCGCCCGGATTACTTCAACTGGCCGTTGCATTTTGCCGAAGTGCTCACTGAGGACCCCGAAGTGATGGTGGTCATGTTCGGAGCCAACGATGCCCAAGGGATGGAACTCAGCACCGGTGTGTTCCAACCGTTCGACGACGAGTGGGTTGCCGAGTACACCGAACGGGTCAAATTTGTCATGACCCAGCTGACCGCCAACTCAGATCGACTGGTGTTGTGGGTTGGCCAACCCCGGATGCGTTCGAGCGATTTCGACACCAAGATGCAGACCCTGAATGGCATCTATGAGTCGGTCGCGGCCGGTTTCGACACGGTCACCTACCTCGACTCGGTCGATCTGTTCTCCAACGCCGCTGGCCTGTACGAGGCCTTCTTGCCCGCCCTTGACGGCGAGATTCGCGATCTTCGCCAACAAGACGGGGTGCATCTGTCTCGACCTGGCGGCGATCTGCTGGCCGACGCAGTGCTGAGCCGACTTGGTGAGATGGTCGACCTGACGAACCCCCTTGCCCCGACAAGCACAGTTCTTCCGACAAGCACAGTTCTTCCAACAAGCGCGATTGCTGAGACGACGACCGCGGGGTCGACGCCGTGATGGCCCGCCGAGTCAACCGTCGAGGTAGTGCCCGAGAGCGACGTGTGCATCAGCGCGACACCGGGGGGAACTTCCTTCGAACCGAAACCGATCAGCGCAAACGTTTCGCGTTGATGGTCCTTGCGATCGCGATCTTGGTGCTGATCGCGACAGCGTTGATTGCCCGCCGCGACGACGCACCCCGGATCCAGCTCATCGATGTCGAATCGGGTGCCGCGGCCGAGCTCATGGCCGAACCGCGGCCGGCGGTGTTGGTGGGTCCGCAGTCAGCGACGGCGACCACGTTGGCGCCACCCCTCGATATGCATCCGGTGACCACCCAGCCACCTGCGACCACCCAGCCACCTGTGACCACGAGTGCTGTGACGACAACTGTGGCGCCGCCAGCCACCTTTGTTCCTGCATCGATTGACCTTCCGTCATTTGATGCGACCGATTTCCCGGGCAGTGGTCCACTGGTCGACGAGCTTGTCGCCGAGGCCCAGCTCCGAGCCCAGTTCCCCATCAGGACACCGACGGCCGTTGCGCCTCTGCGGGTGTATGTGGGTGGCGACTCGCTGTCCGATGCTCCTCGACTGGGTATCGAACGGGCCGGCGCCGTTGTTGAAGTCACCGCCGACACCCGGGTTTCCAGCGGGCTTGTCGCAACCTGGTTCTTTGATTGGCCAGAACACATCGAGCAGGTCGTGGCCGCGGCCGACTACGACGTTGTTGTCTTGACCTTCGGTGCTAACGACGCCCAGCCTCTGGGTGGCGACGCGCCCCCGGGCAGCGACGAGTGGCGGATTCGCTACACCGAACGCATCGATCGCATCGCAACCGCGCTGCAGGGCGGTCCTCGTGTTGTGTGGATTGGGTTGCCGCCGGTGCAACCACGATCTGTTCAGGCCATCGTGCCCGTGGTGAACGAGCTCGTGGCCGACGCGGCCCAACGCTGGGACCACATCGACTATCTCGACGTCACGACGCTGTTCAGCGATGCTGATGGCCAATACGCCAAGGTGCTGCCGGGCCTCGACGGCACGAACCACCAAGTGCGCGCCGGCGATGGAGTGCACTACACCGTCACCGCAGGCGACTGGATGGCAGTCGGGGTGCTGGACTTCGTAGCGAACAAGCTGGCTGACCCGACCGCCTTGTTCCCAGCTGCGGAGTAGGTGCCTACTCGTCGCCCGGTGGGAGCCGGTCGACCTTGATGTCGCCCAGGCGCACAAGCATCGACGAGATCCACGATCCCAATCCGCCCAGCTGCTCGTCGAGTTCTGAACCGTCAGCGAGCACGGTCTCAGGCAGTTCGTACTCGCCGATGTAGCTGGTTTCGATCGACCAACCCTGCTCGATTTGCTCCGTGTCGAGTTCGAGTTCGATGCGCGTGTGATGGCGAAGCAACGGCTCGCCACCGATATCGACGGAGCGATGGGGGAGTGTGGCCAGCACCGGCGTCGGATCTGGTCGTTCGACCAGACGTTGGAGGCGGAACGCGAGCCGGATCGCGATGCGTGGTGCCTCGTCGGCGTCTTCGCCGAGGTACCAGGACCGATACGCGGTTTGGGCCCATGTGGGCCAAATCATGGTGATGTCGACTTGCACGTGGGGCTCGTCGCCCTCACCGGGAAGGCTGTAGGTGGTCTCCCAGGTCGTGTCGCCCAACAAGACGTCGACCTGGAATCGCTCTTCGAATGCTTGGCGTTCGAGCAGGGCTGTTTCGAAGGTGTCGCGTATCGCACCGATGGCGTCGGTGAACACATGGTCGAGCATCAGCGGGGATCTGGGTCCATGAAGGCAACAGGGAAGCCGAGGTTGGCCTCCCTGGAGGCAGTGGAGATGTGGCGACCCGGTTGGACCGCGGTTCGGGGTGCTGACAACGCACCGTTCGACTGGGCAACCATGGCGTCGAGATCGTCGACGATCACGACCAGGCCCCAGAACGTCGCGGGCTGATCCGGCGATGGGTCGCTGTCGGGTCGGGGGCCGACGACTTCAAGAACGACCTCGCCGAGCCGGTAGAACGATTGCCACATGGGCCGGTCGGGGGTCCCCGCGTCGCGGACGCGACGTCGATCGAAGCCCGCCGCCGCCAGCGCCGCGTCGGTGCGGTCGAGGTGTGGGGTCATGACGACGACATGGTCGAGCTGTCGTGCCCCGTTCGGATGCACGTCGGTGGCGGAGGGTCGAGCGGTAACGGTGGGCCCAACGACAACATCCAGGCCGTCGATGACGCCTGGATCGGGGTCGAGCCCCCATGCAGCAATGCCGCCGGTGGCTTCGGGTATGCCAAATGTCAGCGTGGTGCTGCCGATCTGGATATGTGCCGCTGTGTGATCCGTGGCGAATCCGAGATCGATCCAAGGTTCGATCGGACCAGAAATCGACAGCTCATGCAGCGTGAAACGCGCTGAGGTCGATGCCGCGGACACGCGGTTAGTGGCGGCCGGTGTTGGGGCGCTTGCCGTGGTTGGCTTTGTTCCGGCGGGCGCGAAGCTTGCGCTTCTTCGTCTTCTTGCTCATAAGGACGTAAATGATATCGGACCTTTGCCAGACGCGAAACCCTCTCGAGCGAGGACTTTCGCGTTCACGGCATCAGGGCGGACCAAGGCGGCGGTACGCTCGGCGGCGTCATGGAAAAATTCGGGTTCGTCGGGCTCCCCAATGCGGGTAAGTCATCGTTGTTCAACGCACTAGCTGGCGGCGGAGCTCTTGCTGCGCCGTACGCCTTTGCGACCACAGATCCCAACGTTGGTATGGCCCGCGTGCCCGACCCTCGGCTGGACGCGCTGGCCGCAATGTCGAAGTCGAAGAACGTGGTGCCCACTACCACCCAGTTCGTCGACATCGGCGGCTTGGTCGAGGGCGCTTCGCAAGGCGAGGGCCTCGGAAACAAGTTCCTCGCCGGGATTCGTGAGGTCGACGCCCTCACTTTTGTGTTGCGTGCGTTTCCTGACGACGATGTCCCTGGCCCCAGCGACCCCATCGAGCACTTACGCATCGTCGAAATCGAGCTGACCCTGGCCGACCTCGAGTCGGTCGAGTCACGTATTGATCGTCGCCGCAAGGCCCTGAAGTCCGATCCACGCGACAGCGACCTTGTCGCCGAAGTGGCGGGGCTCACGGCGGCGTTGGAGCTGCTGAGCGAAGGCACACCGATTTTCCGGTCGAACCTGGCCGAAGAACACCGCATCGCGCTCAAGACACATCAGTTGCTCACCAACAAGCCGGTGATGGCGGTGGTCAATATCGGCGAAGACCAGCTCGACGAGGGCGAGGCCATCGCCGATCGGGTTCGCGCTGAGCTTCCCGGCGCCGCCGAGGTGTTGCCGATCAGCGTCCAGCTCGAGGCTGAAGCCGCCTTGCTCGACGCCGATGAGCGCCAAGAACTGCTCGACGGTTTGGGCCTGGGCGAGGGTGCATTGCCTCGTTTCGTCCGGGCGGCCTATCAGGCCCTTGGGCTCCGGACCTTCCTGACCACCGGCGAAAAGGAATCGCGAGCGTGGACGTTCCGCGCCGGCTCGACCGCACCGCAGTGTGCTGGCCGGATCCACACCGACTTTGAGCGGGGCTTCATCCGGGCCGAGGTCATTCGCTGGGACGAACTGCTCGAACTCGGCAGCTGGACCGCTGGCCGAGAGGCCGGAAAGATGCGCCTCGAAGGCAAGGACTACCTTGTAGCCGACGGCGACGTCATCGAGTTCAGATTCAACGTCTGATTGATGATCTGATTGAGGGGCCAACATGGCATGGCTTGTGCGAGATGGCCAGGTGCTCGCCAGCTTGGAAACGCCTGACACGCGCTCGGCGCGCCGGCGCGGTCTGCTCGGTCGGGACACCATCGATGGAGCCATGTTGTTGTCGCCATGTCGATCGGTCCACAGCTTCGGCATGAGGTTCGACCTTGACATTGCTCTCATCGATGCCGACGGCACCGTTGTGGCGATCAAGACGCTGAAACGCAATCGGTTGTTGCGGCCGCGTCAGTCAGTTCGATCGATCGTCGAAGCCCGTCACGGTGCGTTCGCCCGATGGGGCCTCGAACCCGGTGACGTCGTGGAGTTCCGCGGGTGAGCGGCGTTTTGTACGTCGTCTCCACGCCGATTGGCAATCTCGGCGATATCTCCCGACGGGCCGTCGAGATCTTGTCGACGGTTCATGCAGTGGCATGTGAGGACACCCGCCATTCTGGACGCTTGCTCCAACACATTGGAGCCCGGCCCGAACGACTGCTGCGCTGCGACGCCCACGCCGAACGCCGGGCCGCCGGCGAGGTGATCGATCTGTTGGAGACCGGGGCCGATGTCGCAGTCATCAGCGATGCGGGCACTCCCGGGGTCAGCGACCCAGGAGCGGCCCTGATCCAGCTCGTCATCGAAGCGGGTTTTGAGGTGATCCCCATCCCTGGAGCATCTGCTGCGCTCGCGGCCCTCGTGGCATCGGGCCTGCCGACTGAGCGTTTTGTCGTCGAGGGGTTCCTGCCTCGCAAGGGACGCGAGCGAGCCGCTCGTTTGGCCGAGATCGTGGCCGAGACCCGCACGGTGGTGATCTATGAGTCGCCAAAGCGACTGCACGCGACCCTGGTCGAATTCGGCGCGTTGTGTGCTGCGGACCGGCGGGCGTCGGTGAGCCGCGAACTCACCAAACTCCACGAGGAAACGGCCCGTGGCACCTTTGCCAGCCTGGCCGATCACTTCGACGACACGGTCAAGGGTGAGATTGTGGTCGTGATCGGCCCCGCGGCCGCGCCGGGCCCGGCAACAATCGAAGACGTGGCTCACAGCCTCGAGACCAAGGCTGCATCTGGCACCGATCGCCGCACCGCAGTCGCGGAAGTGATGGCAGAACTCGCGGCCCCGAAACGTCTGGTGTACGACGCGGCGCTCCTGATTGAGTGGCCCGAACGGTCTTGAACGGGCCCGGATTCATTGGCGCGAGCTAGCTCGCCAGAACCTTCTGCTTTCGCAGCAACTGATAGGGCCGAACCACTGAGGAGTACTCGGTGATGAGGTTGAGCTCGTCAGGTGTCAGGGCCACGAAGCGACATCCGACTCGGTATCGGTTGCCGAGCTGGTTCGGAATCTGATTCCGAATGATGGCTTGAAGATCAAGTGTGGCGGCTCCGCCCCGAGCGTCAGGAATCCGAACCCGGACGTGTACCCGGGCCCCTGGTTCGAAACGATGGGGGGTGATGAAACCCACGCCGGCCGGGGTGATGTCTCGGACCTTGACCAAGTTGCCGTCGACATAACCACCCATGTCGGTGCCGACTCGGTAGAACGAGCGGTGTTGACGGCGACGCACGAACACGCCCAGAACCTGCAGCGACAGCCACAAGACAGTTCCGCCAGCGACGACCGCGGTGATCAGCGACAGGCCTCGCATGGAGTCGAGCGGCCACCCAATCAGGGCGTCGAGCATCCGAAGACCAAGGGCGACTTCCAAACCAAGGGTGAGCAAGGTCAGCAGCTTCAGGTGTTCGATGACGTCCAAACCACCCTCATCGGTACCGGTCTTGGCGACCGGATCGAATCGCCGGCTGGCGCTGACGACAGTAGCTACGAGTGCTTTGAGATGGATCTCGAGCATCAACATGCGTCGAGCAATCGTCTCCCCAACGCGCAGTCGTCCTCGGGACATGGCGACGGCTGCCAACGACCGACAGGCAAAGGCTGGTAGCCAGAACGCGACGAGCTCGGTGGCCGAGGCTTCGAACGGGATGGTGCCGGTCCACAAGACGATGAGCAAGATGCCGTAGTACGCCAGATCGATCGGCGCTTGGAAGTACTCGAGCAGCAGCTGGGTAAAGCACCAGCGCTGTTCGCGGAAGAGTCCCGGCTTGCGTAGCGGGTCGTCCTCGGTGCGCAGGACTCCCAGGTGGCCGCGGGCCCATCGTTCACGTTGACGCAAGAACGCGGCCAGGTTGTGCGGCGCCAAACCCTGAACAATGGGTTCGGCGTGGTACTTCGTGGCCCAGCCAAGTGAGTGCAAACGCACCGTGGTCTGGAGCTCGCCTGTGGTCGAGTGGGTGGCAATACCGCCCACTGAGGCGAAGGCAACGCGGCGAATCAGGCTGGCTGAGCCCTCCCACAGCGCTCCGCCCAGGTGATCGCGAGCGGGGCCCACGACCTCGTTCGGAAAGCTGCGTTCATGGCGATCGGGGGACGAATGAAGAATCGAATCCCGGTTGAGGTACTCCATCGGGGTCTGGACGACGGCGACATGGTTGTCAGCGAAATAGCCAACGGTTGCATGGAGCGCATCGGGCAGGGGTACCTGATCGGCCTCGAGTAGCAAGACCAGTTCGGCTGTCGACATGCCAAGGCCGAAATTGATCGCCCCGGCACGGGCGCCGTCGGTCTCAGATCGTTGTGCGTACTGAACGCCGAGCTCGCTCGCTAGTTCGGCCATCTCTGGACGTCCGGCGTCGTCGATCAGGAAGGTCGAATGGGGGTAGGTGACAGCGTTGCAGCCCAGCAACGTCGCTCTCACGACATGAACGGGTTCGTGGAAACACGTGACGATGATGTCGGTCGAAATGATTTCGGTGAGGTCTGGCCGCTCATTGTTCGGCACGGTCCACAGCACCCTGGCGTCGAACACCAGGCGGAAGAGGGTCCACACCTCAAGGGTCGCCAACGAGGCGAACAGCCACAGAGGTACCGAGCCGCGCGTGTCCATGATTCGCCAGGTCAGATACACGACGGTGGTGCCGATGGCTGCGGCAATGCAGGCCCGCACGAGCACGGGCCGTTCCCACACGGGGGTCGTTGGGTCGACCGAGCTTGGCTGTTGAGCAGCGACGTTGGACATCTACTGCTGTTGTCGACCGCGCCACCCCTCCGGAGAAGAGGTTTTTGTGACCTGATCAGGTCAGGCGGCGAGGACCTCAAGCACGTCGTCGGCCAGACGTCGAGCCATCGCCGCGTCGAGGCGGGCCACGGAGATCTTCAAACCTTGAGGCGAGTCGCCCGAGACTGGATCGCCGGTCGAGACCAGCCACCCTCGCTCGAACAACATGTTCATGGCCCGGTCTTGGTCCAGGGTTGGCACCCACACCCACGGTCCGGCCTCGCCATAGCTGGCGATGCCGCGAGCGCGCAGCTCAGCTATCAGGGCCAGTCGACGGCTGCCGTTGGTCCTGGTGGTGAGCGTCAGCCGTTGACTTGCTCCGGGATGGGCGAGCAACTCATCGACGATGCGCCGTACCAGCGATGACAGCGGTGACCCGAGACGCTCAACGCGTCCGCGCACTCGAGCAATCGTGACGGCGTCGCCAGCAACCGCGGCCACGCCAAGCCGGTTGCCGAACATTGGCTCGAACGACCGCACGACGGCCCACCGCGCCCGGCTCGGGTCGGCGATGGGTTCATAGCTGATGCCTGCGAGGGGCCCAAGTGGGTCCCATTCGATGAGGGACACCTCAGGTGCGGCTCGCAGCACGGTGCGCAGCTCAGAGGCGCGCTCGGCGTCGATGACGGCTCCAGTGGGGTCGTGTCCCCGAGGAGTCAGGATGCATGCCGCGACGCGGGGCAGGGCTTCAGCCAGCACGCTAGGGATTGGTCCTCGGCTGTCGACGGCGATGGGCACCGCCTGGAGGCCGTTGAGGTTTAACACGTCAGCCATCGCTACCGACGACGGGTCCTCGATCGCGACCCGGTCGCCGGGAAGCAGCTGCGAGTCAAGGATGCGGTCGAGGGCTTCGCGGGCTGAGCCCAGCACCACCACACCAGAGGTTTCGATGCCGTCAGCCTCAAAGTCTTTGACGAGTCGGTCCTCAAGATCGACTGGTCCGGGCGCAACGAGGCGGTCAGCCAAATCGTGCAACACCTGGGTGAGGGTGGGCGCAATCTCGTCTTGATGGCGGGTGCGAGTGAGGTCGCGGACATGATCGGGGAGCGGCGGCGCCGGTGGGGTTTCGATCGGCGGGCGGGCGTACACCTTGGTGCCGCCGCGGCCATGGGTTGAGATCACACCGCGTTGGCGCAGTTGGCGGTACGCGGATGAAACGGTGCTTGGACTGACCGCTAACTGATCGGCCAGCGAACGAACCGTTGGCAGTTTGGCGTTGGGAACCAGTCGACCCTCGCGGATCGCGTTCTCGATGCTGTCGCTGATCTCGGTTGCTCGACGGCCGGTAACTCCTGGAGGCGCCATGCGGGGGGAGGGTACCGAACATCGCGACAGCGCTGGTGGAGTGTCGCAAACCTCAGCCCAGGGTTGGCCCTGTCGTCGCCTGCAGCTGGGTCATGTCAATGTCGGGGCTATAGGTGACGTAGCGACCGCGTCCCAGTTCTTTGGCCCGATACATTGCCGCGTCGGCGCTACGGATCAGCCCGTCGGCGGTCGTCGAGTCGGGTCGGGCGACCGCGATGCCGACACTCATTGACATGAACCAGTCAGCGCCTTCGAGCTGGATTGGGTCTTCGACGGTTCGCAGCAACCGCTCGGCGAACCGTTCGGCGTCGTCGAGATGGTCGAAGTGTTCGCACAAAACCACGAACTCGTCGTCGCCCATGCGCCCAATGGTGTCGCCTGGGCGGATCGAACCAACGAGGCGTTGCGATACCGCGAGTAACAGTCGGTCGGCAATGTCGGCGCCAACGCTGGCGTTCACCACGTCGAAGAAGTCGAGATCGAGCACGAGCAGCCCGACCCGCTGGCCTGTTCGAGTCGACCGCGACAAGGCCACCTCGAGTCGGTCATAGACCAACACCCGTCCGGGAAGTCCCGTGAGCGGGTCATGGGTTGCCGCCCACCTGAGTTCGGCATCGGAGCGGTCGCCCGCAATTCGGCGGGCAATTGCGGTCCAGTGCTCGGTCGAACCGTTGTGGTCGTGGCCGATGAGTAGTAGCGACACGGGTCGCTCGTCGCCATGGCGGTCGATGAGGGCGAGGTCGGCTGTCCAGGGTCGGCCGCTGCGGGTCTCAGGCACGCCTTGTTTGGCAATTCGTTCGATGGCCCACCGGGGGAAGATCTGCAACAGGCCGAGCCCGTCGAGGCTTTCGGCTGGGTTCAGCCCAAGAATGTGACGCGCCGCCGGGTTTGCCGCACTTGGCCCGTTCAGATCGAACGACCAGATTGCGTCCGGGGTGATTCCCCACAGCTCGTCTTGGTGCGTGCGTTCGTCCGCGAGTAGCTGGACGGCCGAGGTGTCAGTGGGCGATGCCACGTAGGCCAGTCCGAGGAGTCGATCGAGCTGGTCTCGAACCTCGGTGATTCGCAGGCGATGGGGGGCCCAGCCATCGCCGATGCGCCAACGCACCACAGTCTCGACGAGCGACGACCGGCTCGTTCGCATGGCGTCGGCGAGCCGCTCGGCATCGTCGGGGTGCACGAGTTCGTCGAATTGGCGACCCATGAGGTGGTCGACGATCACTCCAGCGGCGTTCGCGACCGATGCCGATGCAAAGGTGATGGCCCCGTCAGCTCTTGTGGTGACGATGAACTCTTCGACGTGTTTGGCGATCGCGGCCATTCGGGCAACGCCGTGGCGCCGCGTTGGCCAGGAGTCCCCGGCAACGAGCTGCACGAGCACATGGCCGTCAGCCCCATTGCCGTTCAGGGGCGAGAGCAAGACAACGGCCTCGGCGCCCATACCGCCCGGGCGTGAAATCGTGGCTTCGACGGTGAGAGGTTGCAGAGGGCTGTGGGCCCATTCGCGAATCTCGCTCGTGGCTTGATCGTCCAGCAGATCGGCCAGGGTCGCGCCGATCACCCGGCTCTTTGGCCGACCGACGAGCTCGGTGTAGGCGCTATTGACCATCACATGGTGGCCCGCCCGATCAAGCAAGCCAAAGCCGACGGATGCCTGTTCGAAGCCCTGCCGGAGCCAGATTTCTGAGGCTTTGGGCTTGGGGCGGCGCTCCGCGAGCGGAACATCTGACGGATCACCCGCAGGCTGGACGCCGAGCGTCTGTCCTGGGTTCGCATCAGTTTCGTTCACGTGGGGTACCTGATTCGATCCGCGGGCGGGGTCTCTATGTTCGCGCAACTGTTATCCCGCGTCTCGCGAAACTTCTCCTCTGTGGGGGAATGACCTCGGTACGCTCGTCGGCGTGAGCGCCTCGTTCTACGTCACCACCCCGATCTACTACGTCAATGACGCGCCCCACATTGGGCATGCCTACACAACGGTCAC
>CAYGMW010000107.1:0-10856 GCA_964350975.1 uncultured Acidimicrobiales bacterium
CCTCAGACTGGCACCTGGTCCAAGACCACACCAACCGGGTCATCGACCAATGGTCCAACCCGCCACCGCGCCAAAAACCCGACGGCCACAAGCCCAACCGAGCACAAGAATCCGCAGCCAGTAGCGGTCCGGCGTCGCCGGGCCACCACAGCGAGCAACTGTTCGCGACCTGACGCGTTCGTGGCGCGACGCGATCGCCGACGAGGTGCCAACGAGCGGGTCATGGCAGCATGGACAGATGGCCACGATCTATTGCGAAGCCGAGTTCAACTACGCCACCGCGGCGCCGGCCGCTGATGGCGGGCGAGGTGCTGAACGAGCAACCGTGACCCAGCCAGTCCGCAATGGCAGAGCCACCGCCGATCTGCTCAGCATCGAGGCCAATGGGTTCGAGCTGATGACCCACACCTCCAACGTCACTGATTGGCGCAGCGAGACGCACCTCGCCTCGGTCCATTCGCCCGAAATCGACGAACTGGCCCGCAACGTGACCGGCTGCGACACCGTGATTGTGTACCCGCCGATTGTCCGAAGCCCCCAGTCAGCAGCTGAGGTTGCCGACTATGCGCCGATCACCTTCGTGCACTCGGACTTCTCGGCCGACTATCGGCCCATGACCTATGAGCCCCACCGCCCATACCGCGAGTTCATCCAGCCATTGCTCGATCGGGTGGGGCTGACCCAGGACGATCTGCGGACCGCCAGACGGATGATGATGGTGCAGTTTTGGCGCAATATTGGTTCGACCAGCCCTGACTACCCGCTCGCGGTCTGCGATTCTCGTTCGGTGGACCCGAGCCGGGTGCTCAACTTCGTGGTCGACAACTATGGCGGCCGTCGGATCGAGTTCGAACTCACCACCTGGTCAGCGCCTCCCGCTGACCAGCCCGATCACTGGTACACGTTCCCGAACATGGGCATCGATGAGGTCATCGCGTTTCGGACATATGACAGCAAATGCGTCGACGAGGGCCGCCCGCTGTGGACCCCACATTCGGCGTTTCGCGATCCGTTCGTTGGCGACAACATCGCCGACCGGCGCGAGAGCGTCGAGATGCGGGCCTTGTGCCTCTGGCGTTAGGTCGCATCCGGCCCAGCGCCTAGTCGATCCAGCCCACGACCCGCTCGACCAAGATGTCGACGAAGCTGCTGTTGCTGCCTTCCATCTCGGTTTCGAGGGTGTCGACAGTAACGACCATGCGATGGGCCAGCATCCGCTTGGTTGCCTCGACGTCTGACAACAACATGTCCCACGAATAGTCCGACACTCCGGACTCAGTCAGAGCGTCGTGGTAGGCCTTGAGGAGATTTCGCTCTTCGGCGCGGTGGGCCGGTGACAAAGCTGTGGTGATGAAGTACGCGACATCCCAGCCCGGCCGACCCTTGGTGATGCCCTGAAAGTCGAGCACGACCAGCTCGCCGCTGGGTCGGAACAAGACGTTGTCGAGTCGATAGTCGCCGTGCAACATGGTCCACGGGGCCGAACCAAGCTGGTTGGTGAGGTCGATCATCTCGTCGTGGGTAGCGTCGAGCGCCGCGAGCCGATGCTCGCCGATGACGTCGATGAAGCGCTCGCGAAACACGTCTCGGTTGCGGGCGTAACTTGCTTGCCAGACCTTGGGCGTTCGGTCGAGGGGCCACAAGATGGGGTTGGACTCGACGGTTTCGGACCGCATCCAATGGTGGGCATGGAACCGGGCCAACACGCCGAGGGCCGCGTGGGCGTCGTCGACCGAACCGCCGGCAACCTGGGCTGGGGGCCGAGCATCGGCAATGTCTTCCATCACCAACAGGTAGCGCCGCTCGACCTTGCCTGATAGTGCAATGAGGCGCAGCAGTAGCCAGTTCACCGCGGCGAGTGGGAGCTTCTCGAGCAGGAACGTGAAGGGTCGTTCGAGCCATTTGGCCGGGTTCTTGTCGAAATCAGCGTAGAAAAACCGAGGCATCGGCAGACCCATGTCGGGTGCCAAATCGCGGTACGCGATGATCTCGCGTTCGTACGCCTGGATGGTCTCACCAGACGAGCGGTTGGTGCCTGGCAGGGCCGGGATCTTTACGATCACTGAGGCTGGCAAATCGACACCGGCCCGATCCCACTTCAGGGCGCAGCGAAACAGGGCGCCAAGGAACCCGACGCCCTCGCCGATGGTGGTGATGCTTGATACCTCGACCACTCGGGCGCCGAGCTTGAACCCGACGGTTGACGTAAACCACTCGGCAGTCAGCTCGTCGGCCGTCTGCGGAATATGACGTTTCTTGGCCATGTGTTCCCCCTGGGCGAAAGATTGCCACACTGCTGCCATGGAAGACGTTTCGACTCCGGTGCCGGTGCCATTGAGCGACTCCGCGTTGGGGCAGGCGTTTGCGGGGGCCATTGTCAGTTTGGTTGGACACAACGGCGAGCGTTCGACGCTGCGACCAGCGCCACCAGGGTCGACCGGAGTGTTCGAATTTGCTGGTCCGGTTCACATCATCACTGCCTACAACCCCAACGCGAACTTGGCCGATGTGGGCGCTAACGAGGCAGCACACGCCGAACTGACCGCGGCTCTCGCCGGCCACAGCGTTGTCGCCAGTATTGGTTCGGCGCCCGATGGTTCCTTCGCCGAACCGGGGTGGGCTGTTCTTGACATCGACCTCGCCGATGCTGTTGAGCTCGGGCGGCGGTTCGGCCAGGTCGCCATCTATCGCTGGACAGCCGACGCGCTGCGAATCGTGTCGTGCGAGCGAACCTCGACGGCCGCCGACGACATCGTCATGGGCTGGACCCTCGGCCCCGATCGTTAGACGAGGTAGTTGCTGATCTGGGTGTCGTCGGCGCCGGTGTCGACGAAGTTGTCGTCGTTGCGGGCTTTCATGAACTCCGCCCAGGCGAACTGGCGATACCGGGCTGGTCCAACGCAGAGCTCTGGCAAGGGTTCGATCAGCGCTGTGCGCGGAGGGTTCGAAAAGTACGGGATCGAAAATCGACGCTGGCTCGTCATGGGAACGACTCGATGAACCGCAGCCCGGTATCGGTCGTTGGTCCACACCTGCATGGCGTCGGCCAGGTTGACCACGATGGTGCCGGGTTCGGGTGGCACGTCGATCCAGCCGTGGGTGGCCGATTCGGCTTGCAGGCCGCCGGTGCCATCCTGCAACAGCAGGGTGATGGTGCCGGGATCGGTGTGATAGCCAAGGGCAGTGTCGCCCAGTTCGACGAGATCGCCGCGTTCGTCGGCGGGCACGGGGTCGCCCACGGGGTAATGGTTGAGTCGAACTGCGCTCGACGCTTTGTCGCCGACCATTTGGGCTCTGCTGGTGTCGCCCAACCCGAGGGTGTCGTGGAGCAGCGACAGGGTTCGGTCGGCCAACTGGCTGAACGCCGCGAAGAACTCGGTCATCGTTGCCGAGAAGCCGTCGAGTTCGGGCCAGCGGTTGTGTCGCTGGCGGGCCGGGTTCGACGGGTCAACGAAATCGAAGACCTCCTTGTGGTCTCGTTTGCGCTTGGTCAACTCGCGGTCAAACCAGCCCAGCGGATTGTCGGCGTCGCGTTCGATTGCCTGCCGCACTGACCTGTCTGCGTCGAACAGGCGCTCAGTGTCGGCCCATGTTCGGTCGATCAGGTCGTCGAGGCCATGGCCCCGTAGCAAGAAGAACCCATGGTCGCGGCACGCCTCGTCGAGTGCGTCGATCGAGACCGAGGTGGGTGCGCCAATGTCGACAACGGGTACCAAATCCATGACAGCAAGTGTCGCACCTGCGTTGGGCGAGTGCTCAAGTCGTGGCCCGACTGCCGGCAGGGCTGTCCCTAAACTCAAGGGCTGTACCTATGGACGAAACGACCGCCACCGAACCCGTGCGATGTGGTTGGCCCGCGGGTCATGACGACTATCTGCACTACCACGACCACGAGTGGGGCCGTCCGACCACCGACCCTCACCGCCTGTTCGAAAAGATCTGCCTCGAGGGGTTCCAGTCCGGGCTGAGCTGGCTGACGATCCTGCGCAAACGCGACCGGTTTCGCGAGGCGTTCGCCCAGTTCGACATCGAGCAGGTGGCCCGCTTCGGAGAGGCCGACGTGCTCCGGTTGCTCGACGACACCGGCATCATTCGCCATCGAGGCAAGATCGAGGCCACCATCAATAACGCTCAACGAGCCATCGAACTCATCGACGCTGAGGGTTCGCTGACCGACTGGGTGTGGGCGTGGGCGGTGACCGAACCAGAGCGCACGGACTCCGGCGGCATCGCGACCCAGACCGGGCGTTCGGCCGCGCTGGCCCGCGAGCTCAAGCGGCGGGGCTGGAAGTTCTTCGGGCCCACGACCGCGTATGCGTTCATGCAGTCAGAAGGGCTGACCAACGACCACGACACCCACTGTTGGGTTCGCGACGCCTGCGAAACGCAGCGACAGCAGTTCCTCGCCGGCCGCGACCTGCGCTGAGCGGCTAGCCGAACGTGAACCGGGTCGCGTCGACGGGGAAGTCGAACCAGGCCAACGCCTTGGTTGGGGTGAAGCGGCACAGTCCTCCCGCATCGGGACCTTCCCACGCGTCAGCCGCTGGCGAGTAGCCCCTCGAGCCGTATTTGCTGGTGAGGGCCGCCGCTATGCGGGCCCCAAGCTCGGGGCCGGGGCTGCTTGTTGGGCCCGACACCCCCTCGACGAGCACCGCACGCCAGCCATCTTCGAGGTGCAGTACGCACGCGCTGTTGAGGCTCAAATTACGCACATGGACTGTGGTGGGCGCACCGTCGTAGAACAAGCCGCCGTCGACCCACACGCCCCACCGAGGCACCACATGGGGGCGGCCGTCGGGCCGGGTCGTGGCCATCCAATACTGCTCAGAGGCCACGAGCCGAGCCTCGACATCGGACCACGGCAGGACCGATTCGTCGTTGTCGGGCAGGCCATATCCGGAAGGGAACTGGGGGCGGTCGATCGACGGGGACATCTGACCACCATAGGCAGATCGACGCTGTTGGTGTCGACGTGCCGCAATGAGCGCCCTCTACCGCCGAGCCGAACCGGCTGCGGCGCGATCGGTACTCGAGCCTGACGGGAAGGTCAGCAATACGGCAGTGGCGCTGGCGAAGTAGCACCCGGCCACCCACCACCAAGCCCACCGGTATCCGCTGATGTCGAACTCGTCGACCCCAGTGGCAACCAGGGTGATGACCACCGACACACCAAGGGCGTACGCGGCCTGGCGGACCGTGTTGTAGGTGGCACCAGCCACACCAAAACGCGACGGCGGGATGTCAGACAACCCTGCGCTCGACCAGGTTGCGACCGTCAGCCCAATACCGATGCCGGCCAGCAAGCTCAACGGGACGTAACGGCTGAAGAGCTCAGGCGTCTCGCTCAGCACGAGCGGATAGGTGACATATCCGATGCCGCACAACAGCGAACCGGCCGTCAGCATCCACTTGTGCCCGAATCGGTCGGCCAACGATCCGGTGATCGGCGACACCACCGCGGCCAGTAGAGGCGACGGCATCAGGGCGAGACCGGTGCTGCGAATCGACTGGCCCCACAGGTCCTGGATGAACAGTGAGTTGACCAAGAACCCGGCGGTGAACGCGAATCCGTAGAACGTCACACCCAGCGTCGTGCTGCGAAATGAGCGGTACTGGAACAGGTCAAGGTTGATGAGCGGTTCGGGGTGACCTTTGGATCGCTGGATCAGTATCGGCAGCAGCACGAGGCCGGCGACGAACATGACGATGACCCTGGTGTCGGTGATGCCCCACGTCTCGCTCTCGATGATCGATCCCATGAGCAGGGCAACGCCGGCCGTACCAATCACGACGCCGAGCAGGTCGACCTTCCCGGTGGCGTCGGGGTCGCGGGATTCGCGCAAGAACTTGGGCCCGATGAACAGCACCAGCAGGCACAACGGCACATTGATCAAGAAGATGGCCCGCCAGTTGAACAGGTCGATGAGCACCGATCCGATTGCGGGTCCAGCGACCGCTCCGAGCGAACCAGTGGCGCCGGCGAGGCCGATCGCGGTCGATCGTCGAGCGGGCGGGAAGTCGGGCAGCATCACCGCGAACGAGGTGGCGGCGGTGATGGCGCCTCCGACACCTTGGAGCAGGCGGGCCGCAATCAGCATTCCTGGCCCGGTGGCCAGGCCCGACGCGAGCGACCCGATCGCGAAAATCGCCACTCCGGGAAGGAACACCTTGCGACGGCCGATGCTGTCGGCGTAGCGGCCTGAGACCAACAAGAGGGCGCCGACAACAATGTTGTATCCGGAGATGACCCAGCTCAGCTCGGCCCTCGGGACGTCGAACTCGTTCTGGATTGACGGGAAGGCGACGTTCACCGCCGAGATGTCGATCACCACCAGGAAGGTCACCAGAACAGTCACGCCCAAGGCGAGCCAGGCTTCTCGGGTGATTTCAGTATCGACGGGTGGCGCTTCGGTCATTGCCGAACAGTACGCCTGCCGGTGTTGGGTCGGCATCATCGAGCGCCTGCAAGTAGGTACTGTTTCGCCGGTGACCGAAGCCGACGCGATCGACCAGTCAGATCGCCCATCGACCTACGCGACCCTGCGCGAAGACCTGTTCGACCTCGGTATCGCGGCGGGCGACATCGTCATCGTGCACAGTTCGTTGTCTGCGATGGGTTTTGTGGCCGGTGGGGCCCAAACCGTGGTCGAGGCGCTCATTGAAGCCGTCGGGCTAACCGGCACGATTGTGGTGCCGACCCAGTCCGGGCAGCTGAGCGATCCCGCCAAGTGGTCTGACCCACCAGTTCCGGCTGACTGGGTCGACAGTGTCAGGGCAGGGTTGCCGGCCTATGACCCGTACCGGACGCCGGTGAGGGCTATGGGGCGAGTGGTGGAGACCTTGCTGCTCGACCGTTCGACCATTCGCAGTAGCCATCCGTTGACCTCGTTTGCGGCCAGAGGTCGCGCCGCGGCCGAGCTCATGGCCGATCACCCCCTGACACCTGCGCTCGGTGAAGGATCGCCGCTCAGCAAGCTGTACGACGCGGACGCCAAGATTGCACTGCTCGGTGTTGGACATGCCAACAACACATCGCTGCACCTGGCCGAACATCGCGCCGAGTGGCCATCAAAGACCTTCAGCGACGAGCATGCCCCGATGCTCGTCGACGGCCAACGCCGGTGGGTGTCGTGGCGCGATCTCGAGGTCGGGACTGAGGACTTCGACGCCATTGGTCGGGACTTCGCCGCGGAGTCGACCGAGGCCCACAGCACCATCGGACGTGGCATCGGTCGTCTGTGCCGAGTTCGCGACTGTGTCGATTTTGCCATTGGATGGATCGAGAGCCACCGGAGCTGAGTTTCGCCGTTCGACAGTGAACGGGTGGCAAGCTGGGTCGGTGACGACTCCCGATCTGCCTCCGCTGCACCCCGATATTGCCCATCTCGGGTTCCTGCTCGGAGAGTGGAAGGGGTCGGGCACTGGCGAGTATCTGACCATCGAACCGTTCGGCTTTACCGAACACACCAGCTTTGGCCACGTCGGCAAGCCGTTCGTGACCTTCGTTCAGCGCACCCGTGGCGCTGATGGCAAGCCATTGCACACCGAGTCGGGGTACCTGCGTCCCGTTGGCGTCGACCGGGTCGAGTTTGTGGTGACCATGCCGTCGGGCATTGTCGAATCGCTCGAGGGCACCGTGGTGTCGACCGGGTCGGCCGGCGGCCATCTCGAGCTGTCGTCGGTGCAGGTGTTGACCACCGCTACCGCGAAGTCGGTGGTCGCCACCCAGCGTCGCTACGAGGTGGTCGGTGACGAACTGGTGTGGACGTTCGCGATGAGCGCAGTCGGTCAGCCCATGACCCACCACCTCGCCGGTGCACTTCAGCGGTCATGAAGATCGGCGAGTTGGGTCAGCTGGGTGGGGTGTCAACCAAGACGATCCGCTACTACGAGTCGATTGGGCTGCTCGACGAACCAGCCCGCACCGCGTCGGGCTATCGGGCCTATGGCGAGTCCGACGTCGAGCGCTTGCGTTTCATCCGTGATGCCCAGTCGACTGGGCTGAGCTTGTCTGAGATTGCTTCGGTGCTCGAACTCAAGGGGTCAGGGGAGCGGTCGTGTGCCCACACCACGGCGTTGCTGCATCGGCACTTGGCTGATCTTGATGCCCAGATTGAACGGTTGCGAGCGGCGCGAGTCACCCTGGCTGAGCTGGCGAAGCGGGCCGAGTCGCTCGACCCGGCGGGATGTACTGACCCGAATCGTTGTCAGGTGATCGAAACCTCTTGACTTTCTAGTCGACTGGAACCTTTAGGCTGATCTCATGACTACTTCCGGGACCGCGGCGTCGTTTCGTTCAGACCTCACCGTCGACGGGATGACCTGTGCTGCGTGTGCGAGCCGGATCCAGCGCAAGCTGTCGCGTCTCGACGATGTGGCCGACGCCCAGGTCAACTTTGCTGCCGGGCGGGCCACGGTCATCCACGGAGTAACCGTGAGCGATGCCGATCTCAAGGCGGCGATCGAAGGTCTTGGCTACAGCGTCATCGAACCCGAGCAGACCGATGAGGCCGAAGAACGCCGGTCGGCGCTGCTCACCAAGCGCCTCATCGTGGCGTTCGTATTGGCCGGGCCGGCAATGGTGCTGTCGATGGTGATGGCCTTGCATTTCTCGGGTTGGGAATGGGTCGTGGCCGCCCTGTCAACGCCGGTGATCTTCTGGTCGGGCTGGGGATTCCATCGGGCCGCATTCATGAACCTGCGCCATGGGTCGACCACCATGGACACCCTGGTATCGATGGGTTCGCTCTCGGCCTGGTTGTGGTCGATGGTGGTGCTCGTGGGTGGCGTCGGCGGCACTGATGACACCCATGTGGGCCACGGCCAGTCCAGCGTGGGCCACATCTACTTCGAGACCGGCGCGGTCATCGTCACCTTGATCCTGCTCGGCAAATGGTTCGAAACCCGGGCCAAGAAGCGCTCAGGTGACGCCATTCGGGCCTTGGCCGACTTGGGCGCTCGCACGGCGCAGCTGGTCGATGGCACCGAGGTTGCCCTTGACGACCTTGCTGTTGGCATGCGCTTCGTCGTGCGGCCCGGCGACAAGATCGCGACCGATGGTGTGGTCGTCGAAGGGCATTCGGCCATCGATGCGTCGATGGTGACCGGCGAACCTGTCCCCGTCGAGGTCGGGGTTGGCGACGAGGTCATTGGTGCCACGATCAACACCAACGGTTCGCTCGTGGTCGAGGCGACCAGGGTGGGTGCCGACACTGCGCTGGCCCAGATCATCAAGCTCGTTGATGAAGCTCAGGGCAGCCGAGCCGAAGTGCAGCGCCTCGCCGACCGGGTGTCGGCGGTGTTCGTTCCCACCGCGATCGCAATCGCGATCGTCACCTTGGCCGTGTGGTTCGCCACTGGTCATAGCGCCGATGACGCCTTCACCGCTGCGGTCGCGGTGTTGATCATTGCCTGTCCGTGTGCGCTCGGCCTGGCCACCCCACTCGGGATCATGGTCGGCACCGGTCGTGGGGCCCAGTTGGGGGTCATCATCAAGGGTGGCGAGGTGCTCGAAGACACTCGCAACGTCGACGTGGTGATCCTCGACAAGACCGGCACCGTCACCGAAGGTCGCATGCAACTGACCCACTGGGTTGGCCCGGACGAGCTGGTCGCCCTGGCGGCCTCGGTCGAAGCGTTGTCAGAACATCCGATTGCCCGAGCGATCGCGGCGGCGTCACCTGACCACCAGAGTGTCACCGGATTCGAGAATCGGCCGGGGTACGGGGTTGTCGGCTATGTCGACGGCGTCGAGGTGAGGGTCGGACGTCGCCTGCTGTTTGACAGCATTCCCGACCACATCGAAGCTGCAGCCAGCACAGCCGAACATGCTGGATCGACCGCGGTGTTCATGGGCCGTGGCCCGACCGCCGAGCTGGTGCTCGTCGTGGCCGACCAGGTGAAGCCGACCTCGGCCGACGCAATTGCGGCCCTGCACGACCTCGGCCTGACGGTCACGCTCCTGACCGGCGACAACGCCCGCACCGCAGCATCGGTGGGCGCCCTCGTCGGGGTCGACCACGTGATCGCCGAGGTGTTGCCGTCCGACAAGGCCGCCGAAGTGTCGCGCCTGCAAGCCCAAGGCCATCGGGTAGCGATGGTCGGTGACGGCATCAATGACGCTCCGGCGTTGGCTCAAGCCGACCTGGGCATCGCTGTGGGTACGGGCACCGATGTGGCCATCGAGGCATCGGACCTGACGATCGTCACGGGCGACTTGCGGGCCGTCGCCGATGCCATTGCGTTGTCTCGCCGGACGTTGGCCACGATCAAGGGCAACCTGTTTTGGGCCTTCGCGTACAACACCGCCGCCATCCCGCTGGCTGCGTTCGGGCTGTTGAACCCGATGATCGCGGCCGGAGCCATGAGCGTGTCGTCGTTGTTTGTGGTGACGAACAGCCTTCGGCTGCGGCGCTTTGCCGGATATCGGCGAACATGACCCGTCGGGGCTGACGGTCTGCGACAATCTCGGCCTATGGCACTCGTTGACGAAGCTCCTTCCACACCCCGGTTCGTGCGCGCTGACGGACCCGACAAGGTCACCGGTTCGGGCCGCTATACCGCAGACCTGACCCTGACCGGTCAGCTGGTCGCGAAGTTCAAGTACGCGGGTGTGCCCCACGGGCGCATTGTCTCGATCGATACCAGCGCGGCCAAGGCGATGCCCGGGGTGTTCGCGGTCCTCACTCAAGATGATGTGCCCGACCTGCGATATGGCGATGCCGTGAGCGACCGCACCCTGTTTGCCCGCGACGTGGTGCGCTTCGAAGGCGAAGTGGTCGCTGCGGTTGCTGCAATCAGCGCGGAGGTCGCTCAAGCTGCGGTCGACGCCATCGTGGTCGACATCACACCGTTGC
>CAYGMW010000108.1:0-10711 GCA_964350975.1 uncultured Acidimicrobiales bacterium
TCGACGACGTATTGCCCGGTCACCAGCAGCACACCATCGACCTCGGTGTGTCCGACGATGGAGAGTTGGCCGCCACCATCGTCAGGCGCGGCCTCCCGTCGCACCGGCGCGCTGTCGTCTACATCCACGGGTACGCCGACTACTTCTTCCAGCAACACCTCTCGGCCGCGTGGGACGCTGCCGGTTTCGACTTTGTCGCTGTCGACCTCAGGCGGTACGGACGGTCGCTGAGGCCAGGAAACCGGGCCAACTATGTCGATGCCATCGATGAGTACTGGCCCGAGATCGACGAGGCGATGCAGGTCGCCTCCTCGGGCCACGATCAGGTGGTGTTGTGCGGACACAGCACCGGCGGGCTCATTGCGGCCCTCTATGCCCACCGCGGGCCGAGGCGCGACCTCGTCGATGCGTTGGTGCTCAATAGCCCCTGGTTCGACGTCAAGCTGCCCGCGGTGCAATCCATCATGTGGAAGGTTGCGGCCCAGATCGGTCAGTACATCAGGCATCACGAGGTCGCCGCGGGCGAGTCGTTCTACGTTGATTCGATCCATGCGTCCATGAAGGGCGAATGGGACTTTGACTTGGAGTGGAAGCCCAAGGTCGGTGCTCCCGTGCATCCGGGGTGGAGCCGCGCGATCGCGCTCGGTCACCGCGAGGTGCATCGGGGTCTCAACATCGATGTTGCGATCTTGGTGCAACACTCAGATCGTTCGACGTCGAGTGCTCAATGGTCTGACGACCTGCTGTGTACTGACAGTGTCTTGGATGTGGGTCAGATCCATCGCTGGTCGGCTGCCCTTGGCCCCAATGTCACGATCCAAACCATCCCTGGCGGCATGCACGACCTGTGGCTATCGGCCGAACCGGTTCGACTCGACACGGCGAACCGCACGTTTGCGTGGCTGACCGCGACCCTGCCCGAGATCAGCGGTCACTAATTTGGGTCGACCGCTCGATGCCACCTAGCGTCGAATAGTCCCCCTCAACCTCGTCAAGGATCGAACACGATGCAGTCGCCCAAGGACTTCTTCCGCCCCCTGGCTGTTGGCGCCCCCCAACCAGTGCACGAGGTGCCGTTCCGCCCGTCGCGGATGATCCACTTCTTCCCGCCGTCGAACGCCAAGATGGTTGCCAAGGTGCCCGACATTGCTCCGAAGGTCGACATCTTGCTTGGCAACCTCGAAGATGGCGTACCGGCCACCGACAAAGAGGCCGCTCGGGCGGGCCTGCTCGAGGTCGCTCGAACGGTCGACATGGGCGATACCCAGTTGTGGACCAGGGTCAACAGCCTCGATTCGCCGTGGGCTCTCGACGACATCACCGAGATCGTCACCGAGGTCGGTGACGCCATCGACGTCATCATGATCCCCAAGGTCGAAGGTCCCGAAGACATTCACTATGTCGACCGCCTCGTCGCCCAACTCGAAGCCAAGGCCGGTGTTCAGCGCCCGATCCTGTTGCACGCCATCTTGGAAACGGCGCGAGGTGTAGCCAACGTCGAGGCCATCTGTGGGGCATCGCCGCGCATGCAGGGCCTGTCGCTTGGTCCAGCGGACCTGGCGGCGAATCGTCGCATGAAAACCACCCGGGTGGGTGGTGGCCATCCCGGATACCTGGTGCGCAGCGACCCAGGCGACGATCCGCAAGCACCGCGGCCAACGTTCCAGCAGGACCTGTGGCACTACACGCTGGCTCGTATGGTCGACGCCTGTGTGATGTATGGCATCTTGCCGTTCTATGGTCCGTTTGGCGATATTGCCGACACCACGGCCTGCGAGGACCAGTTCCGCAATGCCTATCTGCTGGGTTGTGTTGGCGCATGGAGCCTGCATCCGGTGCAGATCGATATCGCCAAGCGGGTATTTAGCCCCGACGCTGGCGAGGTCGCACACGCCCGTCGGGTCATCGAAGCCATGGGCGACGGTACCGGGGCCATCATGCTTGACGGCAAGATGGAAGACGATGCGTCGGTAAAGCAATGCCGCGTCGTCATCGAACTGGCCCAACGGTTGGCCGATCGCGATCCCGAACTGGCTGCCTTGTACGGCTTTGGAGGCTGACGCCATGACTGATTCGCCCGCACTGAGGGTTCGCCGATCTGTCCTGTACATGCCGGCGGCGAATGCCCGAGCCCTCGAAAAGGCCCAGGACCTCGACGCCGATGTGCTGATCTTTGACCTCGAAGATGCCGTAGCTCCCGACGCCAAGGAACAGGCCCGAGAACAGGCTGTGTCAGCGGTGGCGTCGGGCGCCTATGGCCACCGCGAGCTCACCATCAGGTGTAATGGGCTCGACACCCCATGGGGTGCCGACGATCTAGCCGCCATTGCGGCCGCGGCGCCGTCGGCTGTGGTCGTGCCGAAGGTATCGAGCGCGGCCCATGTCGACGAACTGGTCGCCCACCTCGACGCCGCCAACGCCGCCGCGGCACTGCCGATCTGGGCCATGATCGAAACCCCTGACGGCATCACCAACGTCGATGCCATTGCCGCTCACCCACGTGTTGAGGTGCTGGTCATGGGCACCAACGACATGGTGCGCGAGCTGCGAGCCCAGATGGTTCCGGGTCGCCACCCACTACTCCCCCACCTGGCCTCAGCGCTGCTCGCAGCACGCCGGCACGCCAAGATGGCCCTTGACGGGGTGTACAACGACGTCAAGGATCCTGATGGTTTCGCCACCGAGTGCGCCCAAGGATTCGAGATGGGCTTCGACGGCAAGACGCTCATCCATCCCAGCCAGCTCGAGCCGTGCAACACCCAGTGGTCGCCGTCAGATGACGACATCAACCATGCCCGGCGCGTGATTGACGCCTTTGCCGAAGCTCAGGCCGACGGCCGTGGTGTGGTCACCGTCGATGGCCGCATGATCGAGAATCTGCACGTGGCTAACGCCACCTACCTGCTCACTGTCGCTGATGCGATCGCCCGGCGAGGAAACTGAGTCTCAGTTCGCGACAAAGCGGACGTCGCTGGTCTGGCTGGTGTTGCCGGCGCTGTCGTAGGCGGTGGCGTACACCCGATAGTTCCCGGCCGGTAGCGCTGCGGCCAGCGACCACCCAGAGGTGGGCTGACCCGGAGCGGTCAGCACTGCAGGGATCTCGGTCCAGACACCAAAGCTGCCATCGGGTTGGAGCCACACATTGTTCGTGCGGTCCCGCACTGCCACCATGACCGCGGCGATGTCGACATTGTCGGTCGCTGTTCCTGATGCGACGAACGTGGCGCCCGGAATCGTGCTGTCCTGCAACGGCCCAGCGAGACCCACTGTTGGGGCGGTGCCATCGTCGGAGATGATCTCGAACTTGACGCCGGCCCAGTCATCTCGGTTCCCAGCCGTGTCCACCGAGCGTGCCTCGATGTGGTAGCGACCCGGGATGGCCGAGGTCAGCTCAAAGGTCCAGGTAGCAGCGGGCCCGCCGGGGGTCATGGTTGCGTGGACGACATCCCAGCCTCCCCAGGTCCCGTCGCCTCGCAGCCAGTCGCCGGTATCTCGGTTGCGGATCTGCAGCTCGACTGAGGCCAGGGCCACATTGTCGCTGCCAGTTCCGGTGACCACGAATGGTGTGGCGACCTCCTCATCGCCAATCGGGCTCGTGATGATGGTGTCTGGAGCAATCAGGTCGGTGTCATACACCTGCACCTCGGCCAGCTCGAGATAATTGGTGCCTGCCAATTGGACCCTGACGTACTGCGCCGTGGCGCCAATCGTCACCACCGTGTGATCGTCGAGGTGGCCCGGGGTGAACACCGACGTTACCGACGGATCGGCAGCCAGAACCGCTGGATCGTTCGATGCAAACGGAGCCGAGCTCGCAAACACCCACACATCGGCGAGCCGATTGTCGCAGCAATCGTCGATACGGCCCCAGAGCTCGACGGTGCCGACGGACTCGTTGGCCCCAAGGTCGACCTGCCACCAGGGCTGGACCTCTGAGTTGGTCGCCGCGATACTCGCCCCGAACCACTTGCCCTCGCGAAGCCCATCGATGGCCATGTCAGCCGACGAGCCCGGGTACTGAGACGAACTCGTGGCGGTGCCCTCGAGGGCCAGGTTCAGGCGAGCCGTCTGGTTGTCGAAGAAGGCTGACCGGCCGGTGTAGATGTCGTGGGTCCAGGTCTGATCGCCGCCGACGAGCAGCCCTCGAGGGATGGCCTCAATGGACCGGATGCCGTTATTGGCATCGGTGTAGGGTGCGTACTTGATCGCCCGACCGGTGGCCGGGTCGAGGGCTGCGAACGTGTCGCGATACACCATCGTCGCGTCGCGGCGGGTCTTGTTCGGACACACGCCAGCAGGCCCGGGATTGCCCCAGGGCTCAGGGGTGGTGGGGCCTTCGGTCCAGCAGAAGTGGCCCCCGATGTAGACGGCGTTGTCGTCGATGCCGACAGCAAAGGTTGAGTCGTGGTTGCGGGTCACCCACAAGGGTTGGGTGAGGGGGCCACCAACAACGGGGAACGCAATGGCGGTGTCGCGCCATGGTGGGCCATCACCCCAGCCTCCGCTGATGACGAAGTAGGTGCCGTCGGGCGAGATCTCACCATCGACGATCGAGATGACCGTGGTCGGATCCCAGAAGTCGGTCTGCCAGTCGGTGAGCGTCGCAGGGCTGGTCGTCAGATCGACCATGGCAATGCCTCGCCGCTCCACCCCGTCGGCAAATTTGCCGCGGTGCATGACGATCAAGGTGTCGCCGTTGGGTGTCGCAGCGATGCGCTGGCCGATCGCTCCGGCGACCTGGCCGATATAGCCCGTCAGCGCAATGTCGAACGAGGCGTCGGTGGCGCCCGTGACTGCGTCGACGGCGCCGAGCCCAACCGCGGCGGTCGAGTTGAGCATGGTGAAGCCGCCCGTGGCGTACAGGGTGTCGTCGACGAGGGCCAGGTCGGTCACCGTCCCGTTGCCGTGGGCCGTGAAGCTGGTGACCACCGTGCCTGTGGAGAGGTCGAGTTTGACGAGCTTGCGCTTGGTTTCACCGTTGACGGTGTTGAACTTGCCACCCACAAACACATGGTCAGGCTCAGATGCTGGGAACACCACATTGACGCGGTCGTTGAACACGAACTGGTTCGGGTCGAGCTGGCCTGTATTGACGTCGTAGACGAACAGGTAGCTGAGCGCGATAGCTGGCTGGCTGGCGCTGGGCTGTACCTGGGTGAAGGTGCCACCGACGATGATGCGGTCGCCGACTTGGGTGCCGGCGTACACCCGACCATCGACCGCAATCGGCGTGTCGGCCCGTGGCACGTCGGCTTGGATGCTTCCGGCGCCGACTGCACCGGAGTCGACGATCGAACCGGCGATCCAGAGACAGGCCAAGGCCGCGGCGAGGGCGATTCCAATTCGGCGACGATTGTGTGTCGGTGTGGTCTTCTGTGTGCGCATATGTGGTCTCGGTCGATCGACGAGTGGTTACTGCGAGTGCTCCTGGTGCGCAACGTGGGCAACTATGCGCTTTGTGTGGCGCAATGGGTCACTGCGGGTGCGTCTACTGACACTCTCAGTCCATATCGGTCCAACTCCCTCAAGAATCGAGGGTTCGGTACCTTCCTCGTGCTGATGCACACAACTCGCGCCAGCTCCCCCCGTTGGGCCCACACGGGCATCTTGTCCGGAGACATCGACGACGTCCGCCGCCGACATCCCTCGTCATACCCCGAGGTCGAGGCCGTCGATGGCCTCGACGTGGTGCACAACGGCACCGGCCAACGAGGTGTCGTTGTCGGCTTTCGTCGAGACGCGGTGACGTTGCGGTTGCCAACTGGTGGGTCGGTGACGAAACGCTTGGTGCCAGGAGGGTTTCGCGTTGACGGGCGAAATGTCTCGCTGATCGCGCCCCAGCCCAAGCCTCGCCTGGTTGCACCACTGACGACAGCGTCGGGGTCGATCGCGGTCCCCGGCGCCAAAGCCAAGGTGGCCAAGGCCTCCCGAATCTGGGTCGAAGGCAAACACGACGCCGAACTGATCGAAAAGGTGTGGGGCGATGATCTGCGTCACGTGGGCATCGTGGTCGAACCCATGCATGGGATGAACGACCTCGGATCCGAAGTCGCCGACTTTGGCCCTGCTCCCCATCGACGCCTCGGCATCCTGCTCGACCACCTGGTGGCAGGGACCAAGGAAGAACGCGTCGCCCGCCAGGTTCGGGGCACGAACGTCCTCGTCCTCGGGCACCCCTTCGTCGACGTGTGGGAAGCCGTGAAGCCTCAGGTCGCCGGAATCAGCGCGTGGCCCCGGGTTCCGCTGGGCCAGGACTGGAAGACGGGGGTGTGCGCTGCGCTCGGGTACCAGGAACACCCGGGCCGGTTCTGGTCAATGCTGCTCGGACGCGTCAACCAGTTCACCGATCTCGATGTGTCGCTCATCAACGCTGTCGAGCGTCTCATCGACTTCGTCACCGAGTGCGCCGACGAGCAAGCCGACGAGGTCGGTTCCCGCACCATCGACACCTGATTCGCGGTGGGATCAGCCGGGCCAGGCCCGGCGCATCAGTTCGGCATCTCGCTGGGCGTGCCCAGGCTCTGGGAAGCAGATAGCAGTGTGAACACCGGCAGCGCTGAGGCCACCAAGGTGAACATGCGCGTCGTCCTTGGTGCCAATCGCGCCCAGCTCGTGCCACCAGCCAGTCGGCATGCGATCAAGGGCAGCATCTGCCCCGACCTCGGCGATCATCGCGGTCAGCTCAGACGCAAATGGCAGGTCGGCGATCGGTGGTGGTGCGTCTCGCAGCACATTGGCCAGCCACGGCGAGATCCCGACCCGGGCGCGGCGGCCATCGCCATCGTCGACAGCGAAGGCAACAAAGGTCCGCATTGTTTGGTCGCCAGACAAACCAGCTCGTTCAGTGGCAGCTCGCACTGCTGTTGGACCCGTGCACTCAGCACCCAAGATGCCATCGCAGATCCGGCCCGCTGCAGCCAAACTTCGCGGACCCCGCACCCCAGCGACTAGCGGCACCTGATGATCAGGCACCGCGTCGAGGCTCAGCCCGTCGACACGGTGATGCAGCCCTTCGGTAGTGACTGTCTCGCCCGCGAGCAGAGCTCGGACCACCTCTATGGTCTCGTCGAACCTCGTGAGCGGCGAGGTCGACGATTCGCCAATCCACTGGTTCCACTCGGTCACGCCATGACCGAGCCCCGCCACCAAGCGGCTCTCCCCCGCAGCATTGACGCCGCCAAGACGAGCCAACGTCGACAACTCCATCGCAGTCACCGCAGGATGGCGATGCGTGACCGGGATGATGCCCGTGCCAACCACCATCTCGCTCGTAGCCGCCAGAGCCACAGCAGCCAACGGCGGGCCCGTGTTGAACCTGAGGTCCTCGATGAACCACAACTCGTCGAGGCCCACCGCTTCGGCATGACGCGCAATCGCCGCGACCTCACGCGGGTCCTCGTCACGGTGAACCGCCAGTCCGAGCCTCATCATGATGTTGCCATGCTGTGTTTGATCACGATGTTGCCATCCTGACTGCCGCGACGAGGGCGGCGACGATGAGGAACCACCGAACCCAACCAGCACCCCGCTTCAGCGCTACCCGCGCCGAAACATAGCCACCGGCCGCTTGGCCCACAGCCAATACCAGCCCAAGCACGAGATCGACCTGGCCCGCGATCGCGAAAACCAAGAGCGAGATCCAGGTGAAGCTGGTGATCAGCAGGACCTTGGCCCCGTTGGCCTCAACCAGCTGGAAACCGGCCCCGAAAACCATGGCGGCCAGCAAGAAGAAACCAACGCCAGCCTGTACGAAACCTCCATAGAACCCGACGAGGAAGAAGGCGATCCCGGTCCATGGCTGATGAAGGCGAGCCTCAGCCCCCTCAAGCCAGCGGTTGGGCTTCAGCACCACCGACAACACCACGATGATCAGAGCAATCGCGAAGAACCGCTGCATGGCATCGGCCGGTAGCTGGGAAGCGACGATCGAACCCGCGGCGGCGCCGACCACAACCGGCGGAATCAGACCCTTTGTGTCGTCCCAGCGCATCGCGCCGCCCTTGGAATAGGCGTACAGGCTCGACAAATTGCCGATCAAGATGCCAATCCGATTGGTGCCGTTCGCCGTGCTGGCTCCAACCAACTCAGTCAGCACCGGCAAGGTGAGCGCCGAACCGCCGCCAGCAACGGAGTTGATGAAGCCCGACCCGAATCCGGCTGCGATCAAGATGATGACGTCAGTGAGATCCACGTGGCAATCAGATGCCTTCGGCTTCGGCCGCGGCCGAAGCCAGATCGATCGCTAGGACCAATCGGTTGAACAAGCCGTCCATGTCGATGCCCTCGGTGCTCTTTTGGCCCATGCGGTAGCGGGCATAGACCCCATGCAAGATGCACGCGGTCTTGAGCGAATTGAACGCCCGGTAGTAGTTGAGGCGAGACAGGTCGGCGCCTGTTTGTTGACCGTAGCGTTCGATGAGCGCCTCTGGGGCAACAATTCCGGGGGCCGCCGTCGGGCCTTCAACAGGTCCGGCTGGGCTCGCAGGCACCGTCCAGGCGTTGAGCGAATAGGCAAAATCGGCGAGTGGATCGCCAAGGGTGGCAATTTCCCAGTCGAGGACCGCCGCAACCGAACCGTCGTGATCGAGCATGACGTTGTGGAGGCCATAGTCGCCGTGCACAACGCGTGCCGGGCCCGCGTCGGGAACACTGGTCAACAGCCGATCGTGCAGGCTGTGGACTCGTGGGTCGTCATAACTCGCCGCCTCGATGGAGGAATTCCACGACCCGTACCAGGTGCGCAGTTGGCGCTGCACATAGCCGTCGTGGCGGCCCAAGTCGCCAAGCCCGATCTCGTTCGGGTCAAGCGAATGGAGGGCAGCCAAGGTGTCGACGAACGACTCGCCCACACGGGCGCGGGCATCAGGTGTCAGCCAGGCCTCGACGTCGTCGCGGCTGTACATGGCCTTTCCGCCGACCTTGCTCATCACATAGAAGTTCGCTCCCGTGACTGAGGTGTCGTCGCAAAACCCGTAGGGAACAGCAACAGGTACGCCGGTGCCGTGAAGCGCGGAAATGATCTTCCACTCCCGACCCATGTCGTGAGCTTTGGGCAACAGCTCGCCTTGGGGAGGGCGTCGGATGACCGCCTCGCGGTCATCGGAGGCGATCAACCGATAGGTCAGGTTCGAATGGCCGCCGGTCAGGCGCTCCCAGGTAAATGGGCCGCGGAGCTCGGTGTTGGCGTCGATCCAGGCCTCGACGGCCGGTACGTCGTATCCAGGAATCATGAGATCAGCTGAGATCTTGGCCCATGATGGCTCGGCCGATCGGGGTGCGGGCAGTAGCGACAATGACTGCGTCTGGCATCTTCGGTCGTCTCCTGGGTGTGGTCCCCTGCGCGGCAGCAACAAGGGAGCCAGATGCTAGGGCCAACGGCAACGATCGCGAAATTGCTCGAGGCCCGCGTTCACGCTGCGGCCAGGCCGGGGCCCTACGCTGAGCCAGATGGAGCCCGCCGAGCGCCGAGCGCTGATCGAAGCTGTTCACGCAACCCCCACCATGGCTGTCATCGTGGTCACCGGTGGAGCGGCGACGGCCATCTCTGACCTGTTGGGCGTGCCGGGGGCGAGTCGCACGGTGATTGAAGCCACCGTGCCCTACGCCCGCGAGGCACTGAAGGAGTGGCTCATCGACGCCGACGGGAGGGTGACGGCGGCAACGGCTGGCGACATGGCCATCACCGCGGCTCGCCGCGCTCAGGCGCTGGCCCCTGACGTCACCGACAGGATCGGCCTTGCGTGCACTGCTGCGCTGGCGACCGATCGTGACCGGCGCGGCGCTGACCGGGCCCACCTGGCCGCCGCGACGGCCGACGCCGTGGTGGCGTCGATGGAACTGACGCTTGATCGCTCCGATGGACGGGTTATTCAGGAGCGCCTGGTGTCCGACGCCGTGATCATGCTGTTGGCCAAGCTCAGTGGTGTTGCTGTCGGGCCGTCAGCCAATCGCTGACAAGATGGCGCCTAGCTGATCGCCGCCGAGTTCGCCCGACTGGCGACTGACCACGTTGCCGTCTCCATCAACAAACACCCAGAACGGGAACGCGGACAACCCGAACGCAAGGCTGATGTCGTTCGAACGGTCGACAATGACCGGTGTTGTCCACCCTTCGCTCTCGAGCCACGCCTCGGGCGGATAGTTCGGAGCTGCTGGATCGATTGCAGTTGCAACCGACACCAGCTCAGTCCCTTCCGGCAGGCCGCCACCGTCGATCCAGGACTGGATTGCGGGCACCTCTCGTTGGCAATGCGAGCACCAGTGAGCCAAGAACAAGATCGCCTGTGGCTGACCGGTCGGAGCAATGCTCACTGGTTCGCCGACGAAGTTTGTTCCCGTCGCCACCGGCATCGAGGCCCCAACCGCAGGGTCAGGATTGCCGCTGTACTGGGTGAGCACCTCGCCTGACACGGTGGCGATCACGTCGCTGGGTGTTGGGCCCTCAGCACTGGCAGCGTCAGAACTGGCATCAACAACAGCCTCATCGGAGCCCGAGCCGGCGATGATGAACGCGGCAATACCGGCCACGGCCAACATCACGGCAATCACGATGATCAATACCGGACTCGTTTTGTTCGCTGGCTGTGCGGAATCGTTGTCGGATGCGCTCACGGGGTGTTCTCCTCGGACGGGCTGGCGATAGTTGGTGTGCGGGTGGCGTAGGCGCCGAGCAGCACGAGGGCTGCGATGAACGCCGAAGCGGCCATATAAC
>CAYGMW010000109.1:0-4309 GCA_964350975.1 uncultured Acidimicrobiales bacterium
TCGTCTCGCCCGCCGAGCTGGTTGAAGCCTTGGCGTTCCCGCTGCCGGGCGAGACGATCTTTCGGTTCCTCGGCTTTCCAGAATCCGACGACGACATGCTCAAGGGCTGGTGCGGCGACCGGAAATCGTTCAGCTGGGGTCGGCCCAGCCCTGAAACGCAAGCCGAGATCGCGGAGCACATGCTTGCCTATTGGCGGTACTGCCGAACGGCCGTTGCCCACAAGCGAGACCAACGCGACGACAGCTTCACTTCCGAACTGCTCGACGCCCACGACGCCGACCCGGAGCAACTGACCTACCGGGAGGTCGAATCGATCGTCTACGGGTTGTCGTTCGCGGGTCACGAAGCCGTCACCAACCTGATCTGTAACGCCCTCGTCTGCTTGCTGTCGCGACCGGACCAATGGGCAGCCATCGTCGCCGACCCAGCCCTCGCCCAGCCTGCTGTCGAGGAGGTTCTGAGGTTCGATTCGAGCCAGATCTCGTGGCGCCGGGTTGCCGTCGTCGACACTGAAATCGGTGGCGTCGCCATCCCCGCTGGCACCCCGGTGTTCCTCAACTTCGCGTCAGCCCACCGGGACCCTGACGTCTTCGCCGACCCATGGACGTTCGACCTGAACCACGCCGATTCGCGCAGCCATATTGCGTTCGGTAAGGGCATCCACTTCTGCCTCGGAGCCAAGATGGCCAGGCTCGAAACCCGCCTCGTTCTCCAGGCGCTGGCCGAACGGATCCCGTCCCTTCGCCTCGTCGCCGGTCAACAACTGACCACATCGCCGAACGTCACGTTTCGTGGTCCGGAACAACTCATGGTTGAGTGGGGCTTGTGACTGTTCGCAACGTCTTGTTCGTGATGGCTGACCAGATGCGCTGGGATGCTATGTCGTGCGCCAACTCCGGGCTGCCGATTGCGACTCCAAACCTCGATGCGTTGGCCCGTCGTGGGATTCGCTTCGACCGGGCCTATGCCCAGGGCGCGACGTGTGGCTCGTCGCGAGCCAGCTTCTATTCGGGCCGCTACGTCATGTCGCACGGAGCCCGTTACAACAATGTGCCCCTGTCGTTGACGACCCCGACGCTGGGCGACCACCTCGCCCCACTCGGCGTTGGCACCCACCTGATCGGCAAGACCCACAGCGTTCTCGACACCCACGGTGCAGCCCTGCTCGGCCTCGCCCCGGACAGCCCTGCCGCAGCATTGCGAGCCGACGCCGGGTTCCGTCGGGTCGTGCGCCACGAGGGCCTGGTGCCCATTGGTTCGCCCAATGAGGGCCAGACCCCCTATGACCGACACCTCCGAGCCCACGGTTTTGATGCCCCGAACCCCTGGCACGACCTCGCCAACAGCGGGCGTCGGCCGGATGGAACTGCAGTGTCGGGGTGGACGATGGACTCGGGTCCGCTGCCGGCCTTGATCCCTGACGAGCTTTCCGAGACTGCCTGGACGACCGACCTGGCCGTCGACTTCATGCGCGACCAGGGCGACACGCCATGGTGTTTGCACCTGTCGTACATCAAGCCGCACTGGCCCTATGTGGTGTCGGACCCGTACCACGCCATCGTCGACCCGGCCGATCTGGGGACCCCAAACCGGTCGGTCGCCGAACTGGGCGCCCACCCGGCCACGACGGCGTTTCAGCAGATGCGCATCAGTCGCAACTTCTCCGACGACACGGCTCGCCGCGGTGTTCATACCGCCTATCTCGGTCTGGTCGCCCAGCTCGACTTCCACCTGGGTCGGCTGTGGAGAGCCATGGACGAACTGGGCCGAACCGGCGACACGATGATCGTGTTCACCGCCGACCACGGCGACTATATGGGCGACCATTGGCTGGGCGAAAAGGACTATGTGCACGACGAGTCGGTGCGGATCCCGATGCTTATCGTCGACCCGTCGCCCGTTGCCGACGCCACCCGCGGGACCGTGGTGACCGAACCTGTCGAGTCGATTGACCTGATCCCCACATTCATCGACGCCCTCGCACCCGGCGCCAGCGGCGCGAGCTCTGCCACCAGCGACGACTGGCTTGAGGGCCGCAGCCTGCGTGGCGATGTGGCCGGTCGACCACCGGCTGAACGGTTCGCGATCAGTGAGGCCGACTATGGCTTCCGAGAGATGCGCGACCAGCTGCCGGGCTGCGCCCTGCGCGATCTGAGGGTGGTGTCGGTTGCAACGACCCGCTGGAAGTACTTCGAGCACGAGCTGTTCGAGCCCCAGCTGTTCGATCTCGATGCCGACCCGGGCGAACTCGTCGACCTCGGAACCGACCCCGGTTACGTCGCGGTCCGCTCGGAGCTGGCTGGCGTGCTGCACGACTGGAGACGCAACCGACTCCTCGACCCGATCAGCCATGCCCGGCGATTGTCGGGTCCCGCGACGGGCGCGGTGGTCGACCGAGGCATCCCCATCGGGTTCCGCGACGGCGCCGAACTCGACGAACAGCGGGCCCACAACCGGTCGCGCTCCGAGGGCACCCCGCCGTGACCTGGTTCGACGACGACACCCGCCCGATCGAGCAGTCGCCCGGCCAGTTCAGCGCGACGACCTCGTCGAACTGGAACATTGGCGACAACGCCAACGGTGGCTACACGACGGCCATGGTGCTTCGGGCCATGGCCGCGTCGAACCCTCACCCCGACCCGATCAGCATTACCACGCACTTCTTGCGCCCAATCAAGGGCGATCTGGGCGTCGATATCGCCGTCGAAACCATCCGAACCGGCCGAACGGTGTCGACCATGCGAGGCGACCTCGTTCAGGACGGCACACTCCGCCTGACCACCCTTGCCGCATTCGGCGACCTTGGAGCGGGCGACCAATCGCCCGAATGGACGGTTGCGGCCCCGTCGATTCCGCGGCCCGACGACTGCATCCACCGGGACGCGCTCAACCAGGGCCTCGACATTGGCCTGATGTCGCGTTGCGAGGTCCGGCTGCATCCCGACCAGATCGAGCCGTCACCATCGAAACCAGCCCAGGTCGACGGCTGGATTCGTTTCGTCGATGGCGAAGCCCCGTCGGTTGCTGCGTTGCCCCTGTTCTGCGATGCGTTTCCACCGTCGGTGTTTCCAAGGCGCGGGTTCAGTGGCTGGGTCCCAACAATCGAGCTGACCGTGCATGTCCGTCGCCGCCCCGCACCCGGATGGATTCAAGCTCGATTCGTCTGTGACGACCTCGACTCGGGCCGCCTCATCGAGACCGGAATACTGTGGGATTCGGCGGGTTTTGTTGTTGCCCGGTCTCGCCAGATCGGCCTCGTTCTGCCTTCGTAATCGCCAACGGTCGCGACCTTGTTGGTTCGCGTGATTGGATCTCACCCAATGTCTGACGTTCTGAACACCATCATCATCGGCTCCGGCCCCGCCGGCCTCACCGCGGCCGTGTACACCGCCCGCGCCAATCTGGCGCCCCTGGTGATCGAAGGCGAACCCTCATCGACCACCGACCAGCCCGGAGGTCAGCTCATGTTGACCACCGAGGTCGAGAACTTTCCAGGGTTCCCTGAGGGCATCATGGGCCCCGAACTGATGATGAACATGCGAGCCCAGGCGGCCCGATTCGGTGCCGACATTCGTACCGAGAAGGTCACCAAGGTCGACCTGTCCGCTCGTCCCTTCGGAGTCTGGATCGGCGACCCTGACGCCGCCGAACCGACCTACCGGGGCGAAACCATCATCGTGGCCACCGGTGCCCAGTCGATCATGCTCGACCTCGACCGCGAGTCCGAACTCATTGGCCACGGCGTGTCGACGTGCGCCACCTGTGACGGGTTCTTCTTTCGCGATCAGGAGATCATCGTCGTGGGCGGTGGCGACTCGGCCCTCGAAGAAGCCACGTTCCTCACCAAGTTCGCGTCGAAAGTCACCATCGTGCACCGCCGCGACGAACTGCGGGCCAGCAAGATCATGCAGGACCGCGCCATGAAGAACCCCAAGATCGAGTTCAAGTGGAACAGCCAGGTCGTTGAGTACCTCGGCGACACCAAGCTCGCGGGTGTCAAGGTCCAAGACACCGTCACCGGCGAGGTCAGCGAGATGCCTGCGACGGGCCTGTTCATCGCCATTGGCCACCGTCCGAACACTGGGCTGTTCAAGGGTCAGCTGACCATGGAAGACAGCGGCTATCTCGTGGCCGGGCCGGGCACCTACACCAATGTCGAAGGCGTCTTTGCCGCCGGCGACGTGGCCGACCACATCTACCGGCAGGCCATCACCGCAGCCGGGTCGGGTTGCCAGGCCGCCCTCGACGCGGAGCGCTGGCTCGAAGCCCAACACGACTGATGACGACGTGATCGACGCCTACCTGGCT
>CAYGMW010000109.1:4409-10674 GCA_964350975.1 uncultured Acidimicrobiales bacterium
CGCTGGCTCGAAGCCCAACACGACTGATGACGACGTGATCGACGCCTACCTGGCTCGGATTGGGTTCGACGGGCCCATCCGCCACGATGTCGACACCCTCGAAGCGCTCCAGCGGGCCCATCTGACCGCGGTGCCGTTCGAGAACCTCCATGTGTTCCACCAGCGTGACGTACGAACTGACGCCGATTGGAACGTCAACAAGATCGTCAACGAGGGTCGCGGCGGCTGGTGTTTCGAGAACAACGGCGCGTTCGGAGCGTTGCTGTCTGCGCTCGGGTTTGACGTCCGCTACCTCGGCGCCGCGGTGCTGCTGGGCGGGCCGACCGACATGGTCGATCATCTGTGCCTTGAAGTCCAGGCGAGAGGCTCGTGGTTGGTCGACGTGGGTTTTGGCGACAGCTTCATCAAGCCCCTCGACCTCAATTCGCGACGACCCCAAGACGGCGGAACGGCCATGTTCGACCTGATGCCCAGCCCGAAGGGGCTGACGTTGGCCAAGATCGACCAAGACGTTCCTGTGGCCCAGTACCGCTTCAAACGGGTGACCCTGCGCCTCGATCAGTTCGAGCCCGCATCGCAGAAGCTCCAAGCCGACGACACCGGGCATTGGCGAACGAAACCCTTCGCTACCCGACTCCTCGACGGCGGCCCCGACCGGGTCACATTGCTGACCGACCGCCTCAAGATCGTGCGAGACGGGGTCGCGACCGAAACCCCCGTCGAGCCAGGCGACTGGGACGACGTCTTGTTCGAGTGGTTCTCGATGCGCTCGCCGACATGACCTGCCGCTGCCGTGCCCAACGGCTATGCCTGTGGGCCGCGCACAGGTCCCATTCGTAGCCACGGCCACGGGTTGGGTACTGCGTCGATGCTGCACACCACGAGCGACGGGCCGTCGTGGGCAAAGGCGGCGATGAGTGCGTCCTGCACCCCTGCAGCATCGCTGACGCCCTGGGTGTGGACTCCAAAACTCTCCCCGAACTTCACGAAATCAGGGTTCTGGAGGGTCGACACGATGGTGCGATCGGGTCCGAACGTCTCGCTCTGGATGCGCTTGACGTTGCCGAACGCTCCGTCGTCGTACAACAGGATCGTGACCGCGATGTTGTGCTGCACGGCGGTGGCCAGCTCGGTAGCGGAGAACATGAAACCGCCATCGCCGGCGATGCCGAGCACGGTGCGGCCGGGCAGCGCCGCTTGGGCCCCGATGGCGTGGGGCACACACGCGCCGAGCGTGCCGGCCGCACTGGTGGTCAGGAACGACCGGGGGTGGCGATGCTCGAACAAGATGTGGGCTGCAAAACCCATCTGGGTGACGTCTTCGACAATGACGCCATCGTCGGGCAGGGCGGCCCGGATGGCGGCCATGTGCTCGCGCTGGGGGACGAGGTGGGCGGTCTCGGCGTCGAAGGTAGCTCGCTTGTCGGCCACCTCAGCGGCGAAGTCGAGCGGGGCAGCCAGGTGATCCGGCAGCACGGCCAGCAGGGCATCGATCGTCAGCCCGGCGTCGGCGTGGATGCCGATCGTGCCCATCTCGAACAGGTCGAGGTCGTGTTCGTCAATATTGATGCTGACGATCGTCAGGTCGTCATCAGTGCCCCAGAACGAGGGGAACTCGAGGCGGGTGCCGATGGCAATGATGAGGTCGGCGTCGCGCCAGAACTCACGGCCGACGGGCAAGGGGCACCACAGCGGGTGGCGACAGTCGACCACGCCATGGCCCTGGCGTCGGGTGAACACCGGACACCCCATGGCGTCGACGAGGGCCCGCACCTGGGCCGATGCGTCTTGGGCACCGCCACCCACCACGATCGCAGGCCGCTTCGCGGCACCGATGCGACGGGCCAGGTCGGCCACCTGAGCTGGGTCGGGGGCAAACGAGGTGACGGTTGGCGCTTCGAGGGTTCCCTCGACCTCGTCGAGCCAGCTGCTGGCCGCAAGCTCAAGCCCAACCGGTCGAGCCGCCCCCGAGAACACCTCGTCGAGGACGGTCTGCATGGTTTCGGTCGCTCCGTCGCCGGTGCCGATGTAGTGGGTCGACTTGGTGACCTGGGCCAACACCGCTGTCTGGTCGGGCAGGTCGTGTAACACGCCGGTGGCACGACCTCGGAACTCATCGGGGACCGCACCGGTCAAGGCAATGATGCGGCCGCCGGCCCAATAGGCGCTGGTGAGCGCGGCGCCGGCGTTCAGCAGCCCGGGCCCCGGCACGACGATCGACGCTGTGGGGGCACCCGTTGCCTGGGATGCCCCGAGAGCCATGTAGGCCGCGCCCTGCTCGTGGCGGGCGACGATGGGCCGGATGTCGTGAGCATCGACCAGGGCGTTGAAGAAGTTGTCGTTCTGCACCCCCGGAAGACAAAACAAGGTGTCGATTCCGGCCTGGCGAAGCAGCTCGATGGTCTGTTGGGCAACGGTGGTCATAGCCAGGCACGTTATGCGACGAACAGCGTTGGGTCCGGCCCGTACAGTTCCGGTAGTCCGCGGCGAGCGAAGGGGCGGCGAAGCGATGACCAGTGTTGTGCTGACCGGATTCATGGGAACCGGCAAGTCGACGATCGGGCGGGCCTTGGCCGCGGCTTTGGACTTCACCTTCGTCGACACCGATGCCCTCATCGTCGAACGCCATGGCGAGATCGACGCCATCTTCCAAACGCTGGGCGAGCAGGCATTTCGGGCCATGGAGAGGGCGCTGGCCGATGAACTTGCCATGAGAGACGATGTCGTGATCGCCACCGGTGGCCGCTTCATGCTCGACCCTCACAACGCCGCGGCGCTGACGAACGCCCAGGTGTTCACCCTGGCCGCCGACGTCGACGAGATCGTGCGGCGGGTGACCGCTGACGGGATTGGGTCGCGGCCGCTGTTGGCAAACGCATCCGACCCCGCGGCCGTTGTGGCCGAGTTACTCGACCAACGTCGTGCGGCCTATGCCGCGTTCGAAACGATCGACACCACCGACCGCTCGGTCGACGACCTGGTCGAGACCCTGATGTCGCGCATCGACACGGTGATCTGAACCGCGGTCTGCGAGAATCGCCAAATGATCGAACGCGAGATCGACGTCACCACCGCCGAGGGCACGATGAAGACCTTCGTCTTCCACCCCGAACACGACGGGCCCCACCCGGTCGTGCTGTACCTGATGGACGCGCCGAGCATCCGGCCCGCGTTGCGCGATATGGCGTCACGCCTCGCCACTGCGGGGTACTACGTGATGCTGCCCTACCTGTTTTATCGAGGCGGGCCGTACCGCGAGTTCGGGGCCAGCGAC
The DNA here is from genome assembly GCA_964350975.1 of uncultured Acidimicrobiales bacterium. Lineage (GTDB taxonomy): Bacteria > Actinomycetota > Acidimicrobiia > Acidimicrobiales > Poriferisodalaceae > JAADHX01. The sequence goes on from CAYGMW010000109.1 coordinate 7,684, forward strand.
GAAGACATGCATCAGCGGCGAGAACTCATGGGATCCGTCACGCCGACCAACATCATCGGCGACGCCGAAGCCCTGCTCGCCATCGCCGATGCCGACCCAGCCGCCCGCAGCGGAGACATTGGTGCCGTCGGGTTCTGCATGAGCGGAGGCCTCGTGGTGTCGCTGGCCCGAGCCATGCCGGAGCGTGTTGCGGCCGTGGCGTCGATCCATGGCGCCTGGATGGTGCGCGATTCGGCTGATTCGCCCCACCTCAACCTCGACACGGTCCGTGCCGAGGTGCACCTTGCGTGGGTCGAGGGCGACCCGACCGCCCCAACCGACACCATTCCGGTGTTTCGCGAGGCCCTCGACGCGGCCGGAGTGACCTACACCCTTGATCTTGTCACCACCGCCGAACACGGCTTCGCTCCGGCCGGTCCGCGTTATGACCGGGCCGAATCCGAACGCCACTGGGAGCGGGTCCATTCGATGATGCGCCGCCACTTATTGTCGTCGGGCCGCTAGTTGGCGAAGTGGTTCGGGATTTCGACGCCGAGCTCGCCAGCAAGATTGACCGCCGGACCCATCGGACCCACCCCCAGGGCGTCGAGGAGGCGGTTCATCATTTCGAAGTTGCCGGCAACGGCGAAGGCTTTGACCGCTGCGGCCTCGCCAACCGCTTCGACGAGTTGGGCTCGGGCATCGGGGAGTTCGAGTTCGTCGCGGAGCACCGCGGCGTCAGTGGCAGCGAGGAGTTCGGCGCTATGACGAACGCCGACGTCGATCGCTGCGTTGCCAATACCGGCCAGGTTCGCGGGAGCTCCGAAGTGGGGCGAGCTCGCACGGAGCATCGCAGCGTGGCTGAGCATTCAGAAGAAGCAGTCGTTGATCAGCGATGTTCGCGCCGCCACGACTTCCATCTGGTCGCGTTGGAGGCCATTCACCAAGGCCAGATCGGCCATGCCATCTAGAGCGATGTAGAACGCCGCAGCTAGTTCGGCCATGGCATCAAACTCGGCTGGCACTGCGGACAGTGCGGTGGTCGGAAAGGCGGCTCCAACGGTGGGGGCCCAACCTCCGTTGAGGTGAGCTCCGGAAACAATCTGTCGTGATGGCTCGCCGGCAATCGGCTCGGGCAGTGGTCGTTCGGGCTGGCCGAGTCCGAACAGGAACGTGTCGACAGCGACCAGGCGAGCGACAACGCCCAAAATCTCGACGTATTCCTCTCCTGTGAGCCCAGCGTCGTACCAGCGTTGGACATCGTTAGCGCGAATCGACGCGGGTGTTGCCGCGATGGCTCTCGCCGCGCCTCGCGCCGCCTCGCTGAGTGACATGTCGTCGCTGATGACGCCGTCGCGGGCAGCGCGGGCCGCCCGAGCGATGTCGACACGTTGCTGGCCGGTGAACCATGTCCCGGCTCGGGCCAGAAGATCCCATTGACGTTCGATGGCTGCGATGTAGTCCATCTGAGCGAGCACGGCGTCCATGGCTGAAACCTAGTAGCTCAGGATCGAGAAAACTTCGCCGTGTTTGGTGGCGCGTAACCACTGTGAGTGGCTAGCGTTGCGCATCTTGTGAGTGGCCAGTCTCTTCTTCTTCGTCGCGTGCGCTACGGCCTCGCGACAGTCAGCATCAGCGTGATCGTGGGCTCGCTGCCGATGATCGTGGCATCGGCAGCACCAGGTGACGCTGGCTACCTGATCGCAACGGCGACCGGCGATGTCGGTGCCTTTGGTCTTGAGAGTCCGGCCCCATCACCTGGTGGAAACGATGTGGTGTCGATCGCCGCGGCCGACGCCGGGCGCTCGATCTGGCTACTTGAGGCCAGCGGAGCGGTTCGCTACAGCGGCCCCGGTAGCGCGGCCACCCCGATCTCGACTGCTGAGTGGCAGGCGGGCGAGCGAGCGGTCTCACTCGTTTCGGACCCTGACGGCAGTGGGCATTGGGTCGTCACCAGCGCCGGGCGGGTGCAGCCCTTCGGCGATGTCGTGGACGTTCCCGGTGTCACGTCGATCGCGCTGGCAGCCCCGATTGTCGACGCCAGCGCCACTCCGGACGGCGCCGGTCTCTACCTGCTCGGTGCCGACGGAGGCATCTTTGCCCGTGGCACGGCGAAGTTCCGGGGCTCGGTGCCACAGGTCCTGCCTGGCGTGGTGCTCGACGAGCCCGTGGTTGGCATTGTTGCGACTCAGGCCGGGTACTGGCTGGTCGCCGCCGACGGCGGAATCTTCGCCTTCGGCGACGCTGCGTTCCTTGGGTCGTTGCCATCAGTGCTCAAGGGGCAAAGCGCCGATGCTCCGGTGGTGGGGGCGGTCGCGTATGGCAATGGCTACCTCATGGTTGGCGCCGACGGTGGGGTGTTCAACTTCAGCAACCGAAGCTTCGCTGGCAGCTGGGGAGGGACTGGGGCCGGCAATGTCGTCGACATCACACCCGCAGAGCTGAACCTTGGCGTCCAGTCTCCCGGCACGACCACATCACCGGAGACTTCGACCTCGACGACTTCTACGTCGACCACGACTTCGACGACTCCGACGACTCCGACGACTTCGACGACTTCGACTTCGACTTCGACTTCGACTTCGACCTCTACCTCGACGACCTCGACCTCGACCTCGACCTCGACTTCGACTTCGACTTCGACGACGGCTGCATCGACGAGGACATCGACCATCACGATCTGGCACGACGACACCCCGGCCTTTGGTCAACTTGGTGTCCCTCAAACCTTTGTGAACGTCCTGGGCAACGTCAGCGATCCCGATGGGGTTGCCAAGGTTGAGTACCGGTTGCGCAATGGTGCGTGGGTGACCATGGGTGTCGGTCCCGACCCGAGGCGTCTGTCGAACGCGGGCGATATCAATGTCGATCTCGCGGTCGCCAACCTCAACTCGGGCAACAACAAGCTCGAGATCCGGGTCACTGACTCGACCGGCGACCGCACGACCCGAACCCTCCAGGTGAACTGGACGCCGAATAGGACCTGGGCGTTGCCGACGACGATCACCTGGT
>CAYGMW010000110.1:0-10589 GCA_964350975.1 uncultured Acidimicrobiales bacterium
TGGACGTGGCCCGACACTTCGGAGGTCATTGAGGCCACATCGGCGGTGAGTGCCTCCATCTCGGCGGCGATCCGGCGAGCCCGAGCGACCACGATCTCGCCTTCGGGAGTGAGCTTGCCGATTGATCGGTCGATAAGGGTGACCCCGAGCTCGCGTTCGAGTTTGGCGATATGGGTCGACACATTCGACTGCACGGTGTGCAGGGCCCGAGCAGCGGCAGAAAAGGTGCGGTGCTCGGCGACGGCGACGAGGGTGTGGAGCTGGCGGACGTCCATTGGCCGTCAGTGTAGACGCCATCTCAAAACGCGATGGCAGATGTCACAGATATTCAGTTGCGCGATGGATCGGCGATGGATAGTGTCTACTCCATCGAGTTGAACCCTTCCCCCAAGGGCAACTCGACCTGGTGTAGCGGCCTTGTAGCCAGCACCCAGTACATCGTCACCGCGGATCCCCCTCCTCGGTGGCCACACATTCGACACGGTGTCCCCCCACTTGGAGTCGAATCCGACAGCGCCGCTCGACGGCGCTGTCGTCGTTTTCACCCGGGCTCGGTTCCGCGCCGCGGTTCGGTTCCGCGCCGCGGTTGGGCCGAAAAATGGCGAAACCGGCCGCTTGGGCCGGTTTCTACCTCGTCCTGACGGCGGGGGGACACCGTTGGACTTGCGGGCTACCAACATGGGGGCCGTTGGTGCCTCTGCGATTCGGCCTATGGCCACCGCGGATCAGGGGGGACAGATCCGCTGAGAGAGAATCTAGGGAGCCCCGGGCCATCTTTCCAACAGTTGTTCGGGATACCCATCATCTCAAAAAGTGATGGACTGGCCGGGGCCGGTCTGGCTTAGTGCATATTGGCTGACGGCAGCCCGGGGAGACCGTCGATGCTGGCTGCGTTCTTGCGCCCGGTGTACTGGCGAATTGCGTCGGCACCATTGGTCTTGATGAGGGTTGTGGCCGAGTCGAAGAGTTTCGTTCGGGGCGTCGCGGTTGTCATGGTGGGTACGACATAACCGCAGGAGTCCGACGCGGAGTCGACATCGATCACCACGATCGAGCGGATCGCCTGGTCGACCTCGGGGGACAGGTCGAAGTGACGGCGCAGTTCGGCGTAGCCGTCGTCGTCGGTCTCAACAACAAAGCCGGTGCCGTACAGCCTCACGATGTTCGGGTCGCCCTCAAAAGCGCAGAACATCACCGTGATGCGGCCGTTATCTCGCAGGTGGGCGACGGTCTCGATGCCGCTGCCGAACAGGTCGACGTAGGCAACGCGGTGCGCCCCGAGGACCGCGAAGGTCTCCGGGGCGCCTTTGGGGGACACATTGACGTGGCCGTCGCGTGGTGCGGTGGCCACGAAGAACATCGGCTGATGCTCGATGAAGTGCCGAAGTTCGTCGGTGATTGAGTCGTAGCGCTTGCCCATTGGGCAAGGCTAGGCACACCAACGTCGGGGTCGCTACTGAGCGGTCTGCTGCTTGATGATGTTGAGCGCTGACCCAGCCTTGAACCATTCGATCTGCTCGGGGCTGAACGTGTGGTTGGCAGCGAAGGTCCAGGTCTCGCCGGCAGGAGTGGTGACGGTGACGGTGACCTGCTGCTCGGGGGCCAGGTCGGCCAGGCCGACGACACCGATGCGGTCGTCTTCGTTGATCCGGTCGTAGTCGGCCGGATCGGCGAAGGTCAGCGGCAACATGCCCTGCTTCTTCAAATTGGTCTCATGGATGCGGGCAAAGCTGCGGGCAATGGCAACCAGGCCCCCGCGGAAGCGAGGCTCCATGGCTGCATGTTCGCGGCTTGACCCTTCGCCCATGTTCTCGTCGCCAATCACGACCCATGGCTGACCGGCTTCGTGGTAGGCCTTCGCGGTGGCCGGGAAACGCTCGATCTCGCCGGTCAGCTGGTTCTTGCCGAAGCCCACCTCGTACTCGGAGCCGTCGGCTTGACGGAACGCGTTGACCGCACCGAGGTACAGGTTGCCCGAGATGTTTTCGAGGTGGCCGCGGTACTTGAGCCAGGGGCCAGCCATGGAGATGTGGTCGGTCGTGAACTTGCCCTGGGCCTTGACCAAGATGGGCAGGTCGGCAAAATCGTTGCCGTCCCATGGGGTGAAGGCTTCGAGCAGCTGGAGCCGGTCCGATGTTGGCGACACCTTGACCTCGATGGAATCGGCATCGGCACCCGGTGCGAGGAAGCCACTTTCGCCTGGGGTGAACCCCAGCGGCGGCAGCTCGACACCGACGGGAACCGACAGCGTGACCTCTTCGCCCGCCTCGTTGATGAGGGTCCCGTTGATGGGGTCGAAGTCCACCGTCCCGGCGAGGGCCAACGCCATGACGGTTTCGGGCGAGGTGACAAAGGCCAGCGTCGCTGGGTCGCCGTCGTTGCGCTTCGGGAAATTGCGGTTGTAGCTGGTGACGATGGTGTTCAGCACCCCTGCCTGGTGACCGGTCTCTTCTGAACGATCCCACTGCCCGATGCATGGTCCGCAGGCGTTTGCCAACACGGTGGCGCCCAAGGCTTCGAAATCGGCCAGGAGGCCGTCGCGTTCGATGGTGGCCCGGACCTGTTCTGACCCTGGGGTGATGAGCAGGCGGGTCTTGACCTTGAGGCCCTTGGCGGCGGCTTCGCGAGCGATCGACGCGGCGCGGGTGATGTCCTCATAGGACGAGTTGGTGCAGCTGCCAATGAGGGCGGCGCTGATCTGTGTGGGCCAGCCTTCGCGAACCGCTTCGGCGCCGAGGTCCTTCACTTCTCGGGCCAGGTCCGGGGTGTGGGGGCCATTGATGTGAGGGGTGAGGGTCGACAGGTCGATCTCGATGACCTGGTCGTAGTAGGCCTCGGGGTTCGCGAGCACTTCGTCGTCGGCTCGCAGGTGGTGGGCCACGGCATTGGCCGCGTCGGCGATGGCTTCGCGGCCAGTCGACTTGAGGTAACGGGCCATCGCGTCGTCGTAGCCAAACAGCGATGTGGTGGCACCGATCTCGGCGCCCATATTGCAGATGGTGGCCTTGCCGGTGCAGCTGATGCTGTTGGCGCCGGGGCCGAAGTATTCGACAATGGCGCCGGTTCCACCCTTGACGGTGAGGATCTCAGCCACCTTCAAGATGACGTCCTTGGGGGCGGTCCAGCCGGACAGTTCGCCCGTCAGCTTCACGCCAATGGCCTTGGGCCAGCGCACGTTCCAGGCGAACCCGGTCATGACGTCGACGGCATCCGCGCCGCCAACACCAACGGCGACCATACCCAAGCCGCCAGCGTTGGGGGTGTGGCTGTCGGTGCCGATCATCATGCCGCCGGGGAACGCGTACTGCTCGAGCACGACCTGGTGGATGATGCCGCTGCCTGGCTTCCAGAAGCCGGCGCCGTATTTGGCACACACTGACTCGAGGAAGTCATACACCTCTTCATTGGTGTCGTTGGCGCTGAGCAGGTCGCGCTTGCCATCCACGCGGGCCTGGATGAGGTGGTCGCAATGGGTGGTGGTGGGTACCAACACCTGGGGCAGGCCCGCGGTCATGAACTGGAGCCAGGCCATCTGGGCGGTGGCGTCCTGCATGGCCACGCGGTCGGGGTTGAGGTCGACATAGCTCTCGCCGCGAACCAGGTCTTGGTCGGGGTCGGCGAGGTGGTTGATCAGGACCTTCTCGGCGAGAGTCAAGGGCCGGCCGAGTTTGGCGCGGCCGGCGGCAAGGCGTTCGTCGAGGGTGGCGTAGACGGCTTCGATGAGTTCGATGGGGGTTTCGGCGTAGACAGCCATGGGGCGCTCCTGGGCTCGCGGGTGGCTCGTGCGTTGTACTATACCGGATGTCGCTGCTTAAATACAAGTAGCAAACAAGTACAGCCGAGTAGGTTCGCAGCCCACATGTCCCGCACGATTCGATACATGCAGATCGCCGACGACCTCCGTCGACGTCTCCGCACCGATGAGTTCAGCCCCGGCGACGTCATGTCGTCTGAGAGCGAGCTCGGCGCGTACTACTCGGTCAGTCGGGTCACGGTCAGGCGAGCCCTTGAGGCACTCCGCGACGAGGGATTGGTCGATTCCCGCCAGGGATTTGGCTGGGTCGTGTCGGCCGTCACGGTGTCTCAGTCATTGCAGGCGCTGTCGACCATCGAGGCCCAACTCCAAGCCTCGGGCGCAGTTTCGGGCCGCAAGGTGCTGACGTTTGCCTACGTGTCGTCGCCGCCTGCGGTCGCCGCGGCACTCGGGGGCGATGAGGTGCGCGAGGTACGTCGGTGCCATCTGGCCGACGGCCAACCCTTTGCCAGGGTGACGGTGTGGTGTCCGGCGGTGTTGGCCCAGTCGTTGTCGCGCTCCGATGTCGAGCAGTCGACGTTCATCGAGCTGTTGGATGTCGACTTTGGCGGTGCCCGCCAGTCCATTGGAGCCATCGCCGCCGACGAAACCGATGCCGAGGTGTTGAAGGTGCCGGTAGGGTCGCCCCTGCTCAGGGCGAGGCGACTGACGTATCGCCCGGGGGGCGAGCCCGTGCTGTACTCCGAACACGTCTTTGCCGGTCATCGCACCGAATTTGAGGTCGACCTCCCGTACCACGACGAGGTTGCGTCGCCTGCCGGGTTGAGGCTGGTCGATTGACCTGATCGGGCCGATGTGCTGGCTCATGGCCGTGCCGTCCTACACTCTGCATCGCCCATGCCCCGTGATGGGGCCGCGCTGTTACCGAGGTGTTTGCGATGACCAATCCCGACGACGAATCGAACGAGCTCAAGGCCTTCGGAGGCTGGTTGCTGTTTGGTGTTCTGGGTGCCCTCGCCGTCATCGGTGCGTTCTTGACGATTGGTAACAACGACGATGCCGATCACACACCCATTACGGCTCCCGATGCAGTCGAGACGGGTGCGGCCGGCTCGGTCGATTTCGACGCGGTGATCGCAGCCATGGCCGCAGCTGGGGTCGAAACTCCGACCGCGGTGGCCACTGGCGCCGACCGGATCAGGGTGGGAGGCACCTTGCCGAGCGAGGCGTTCCGCAGGGCCGCGGTCGCCGCGGCACGCGCTGAGGTTGACGCTGGCATCGCCGTCGACACCGCGTTCGGTGTTGCCGCCCAAGTCGCTGACGCCCCCGAGCCCGACGAAGCAGCCACCGACGAAGAGGCCGACTCGGCGTTTGGGTCCATCGACGAGCTTGCCGCGTCGCTTGGTTTGAGCGCGGGTGATTACGGCGTGATCGATGGAGTGATGTTCGTGCGCGGCGGCACCGATGTCGACACCTCGCTGTTCACCCAACTGTTCGGCGTCGACGTGGTCGAGATCACCCCGGACGGCCAGCGTCGCAGCGCGTTGGCGATCCTGCAGCAGTTCGGGGTGGTGGCACCCAACGTGGTGCTGCTCAATTCCGACCCGATCGAGCTGAGCCTGCGTGGCGAGGTGCCCGACGGCGTCCGCGCCAGCGACATCGTCCGCGAGGTTCAAGCGATCCCGTTCGTCGACGGCATCTCGATCGACTTCACGACTCCGGCTCCGCCAGCAGATCCCATTGTCACCTTTACCGTTGACGGTGGCGTCGTCACCCTGACCGGAACCGTTGCTGACGAAGCAACCCGAGCCGCAGTCGTCGCCGAGGCCGGTCGCTTGTTTGGGGCTGGCAATATCGTCGACGAACTCGTCGTCGGCGAGGTCGGACCGGGCGCCCTCCAGCTCGTCGGGCGGGTCCCAGAGGCGCGGCGGGCCGATATCGAGGCCAGCATGGCTGATCTTGCTGCCAGCCTTGGCCTCGAGCTGGCCGATGGGTTTGAATACACCGAACTCGACGCCGACCAGGCGGCCCTGCAGGACGAGCTGGCGACCCTGACCGCCGACATCCAGATCAACTTTGCGTCCGGTTCTTCGGCCCTTCCAGGCGATGCACCAGCCCAGCTTGACACCCTCGTCGACGCCATCAACGCCGCTCCGGCCGGGGTGCGTGTCAGCGTCGAGGGCCACACCGACGATCAAGGCGATGCCGGCTCGAACCAGTCGCTGTCGGAGGCTCGGGCTCAGGCTGTGGCTGACTATCTGATCAGCCAGGGCGTCGACGCCGAACGCTTGCGAGCGGTAGGCAACGGCGAAAGCCAGCCCATTGCCGACAACGGCACCGCTGAGGGCCGGGCGGCCAACCGCCGCATCGAGTTCAACGTCGTTGTCTAATGCGACCGGCCACTGACCCGGCCGTCGTCGCCATGGCTGCGTGTATTCGCAGCGGCGACGTGGCCGGGTTGCGCGCCGCGCTGGCCAGCGACCCGAGTCTCGCGGCCGACGTGTTCGGCACCTCTAGCCAGGCCCGTTCGGCGCTGCACATTGCGACTGACTGGCCCGGCAATTTCGCCAATATTGCAGAGTCGATCGAGGTGTTGGTGACCGCGGGGGCCGATGTCAACGCGCGCATGATCGGACCCCATAGCGAGACGCCGCTGCACTGGGCTGCCAGCTCCGATGATGTTGATGCGCTTGTTGCCTTGCTCGACGCGGGGGCCGACATCGATGCCGGTGGGGGAGTGCTGGACGGAGGTTCTGCTCTGTCTGACGCTGTGATTTTCGAGCAGTGGAGTTGTGCGCGAGTGCTCGTCGACCGCGGCGCCACCATGACGTTGTGGCATGCCGCGGCCCTTGGTGAGATTGCCGCGCTCGAACGGTTGCTGGCCGATGACCCTGGCGCGGACGCCCTCACCAATGCGTGCTGGCACGCGAGCCGGGCTGGCCACCTGGTTGCGGTGAAGCGCCTGGTTGGCCTCGGTGCCGACCTTGATTGGGTCGGCCACCAAGGCAAGACCCCGCGCCAGGTCGGCATGGAGTCGGGCCACGACGCCTTGGTGGCTTGGCTCAGCGCTACCTAGCCCGGACCACGCCCGCTAGTGGCGAACCTCGTAGTACAGGTTGCTGCTGTCGCCGACGTCGTGGGCGGTGAACTGGGTGAATCCCGCGGCGCGCATCATCTCCTCGGCCTTGGCGGGGTGGAGTCCAAGGGTGCCGAGGCCCATGCCGTTAGGTTCTGACATGGCCGACTGCAGGCACGAGGTGACCGAGAACCCGTACATCATGGCCAGCATCGGGTTGCGCTGGTCGAGTTCCCAGTTGCCGGCCGATTTGATGTCCTTGACGAGCCACACGCCGTCGGCCTTGAGGGCCTGTTTGGCCACGGCAATGGCGTCGTCGGGGCGGGTCATGTCGTGCAGCACGTCGAACGTGGTCATGAAGTCATAGGTCGCTTCGGTAGGTAGGTCTTGGGCGAAGGCCTCGACGAAGGTGACATTGGTCAGGCCCGCGTCCGTCGCTCGCTGGGTGGCATTGGCGATGGCGGTGGGCGATGGGTCATAGCCGGTGACGGTCGAGTTGGGGTACAGCTCGGCCAGCTTGCAGGCCAGGACCCCGCTGCCGCAGCCGATGTCGGCCACGGCGATGCCCGCTTCGAGTTGTTCGATCAGCCCGTCGACGGCAGGAAGGATGTTGCTGACGAGGCCGAGCCTCGCCCAAGGGCCGGTCATTCGGGCCAGGCCAGCGGTGGCGCCGGGGCCCTGTTCTTCGTACGTGATGCCAAGCCCGGTGCGGAACGAACGCTCGAGGGCATCCATGTGCTGTTCGGAGAACCCGCCGCGGAAGGCTCCGACCGAGAACGCGATCGACGACTCTTCGTCGGCCAGCACTGCGGCTTGGAGGCGGGTCATCTCGAAGGTGGTGTCGTCGTGGCGGGTGAGCAGGCGGGCAGCGGCTTGGCCGAGCAACCATTCGCGCACGAATCGTTCGTGGGTGCCGGTGGCCTCCGCGAGGGCGGTCGAGGTCATGGGGCCCTGGTCGACCATGGCCCGGTAGAGCCCGAGCCGGTCGCCGAGATGGATCATCGCCGACACCATCTCGCCCTGCTTGTAGCTCCAGACCTGGAAGCTGAACATCTTCAGCTCGTCTGGGTCGACGCCCTCAACTCGTGGTGCGGTTGCCATATGTCCCCCTGATCTCGTTCGTGCCGACCGCCGAAGCTACCCCCTGCACCAACCGGCGCCGAAAACCGTCGCTAGAGCGACGGTTTTGTGGGTCAGGTGAAGGGCCACTGCTTGCGGCGGAACTGGGGCTTGCTCGACGTGCGCTTATTGGTCGTGGCCCATTTGCGACGCCACGCCGACACCTCGGGACCCTGCAGCTTGGGCGAGGTGCCCTGGTGGGCTCGACGTCGGGCGGTGAACCAGTCGGTCTGGTTTTCGTCCGCGAGGGTGGCAATAGCTGCTTCGACACGGTCGGTGAACGACTGGTTGGTGTCGTTGTCGCCGAACTCCATGGGTGAGCCGAAGTTGACGGTCACCTTGGCCCTCGTTGGCCAGGTCTGGCCCTTGGGCAGGACCGAGTCGGTGCCGTCGATGTGTACCGGCACAACAGATGCACCAGATTGTTTGGCCAAGAACGCGGCGCCGGGCTTGAACTCGTTCGCCCAGCCGTCGTTGGAGCGTCCACCCTCGGGATAGATGACCATCGACCAGTCTCGTTTGAGCAGCTTGATGGGCCCATCGATGGTCTTTCGACTGATCGAGGTGCGCTCGATGGGCACCGCGCCGATGAACAGCGCCGAGAGCCGAGACGTTGTTTTGGTGGTGAAGAAGTAGTCGGCTGCTCCGGCAATGAACAGCTTGTTGCGCCATGGTTTGGGCAGGGCGGTCATCAACACGATGGTGTCGGCGTGGCTGTGGTGGTTGGCCACGAAGATGGCCCCGCGTTTGCCCAGCGGCTTGAGCCGGTCGAGATTGCGAACCTCGGGCGTCGCGTAGAAGTCGATGATGGGCTGCCACACGGTGTTGAGGAACACCCGGCGCACGAGCCGCGACCCGGGCCCGCGAGCCCACTCGGTCTCGTAGTTGCCACCGATGTCAGATGGAGCAGGGGCGACGCCATGTGGAGTCGGCGCGGCGCGCATCGGGTACTGGGTCTTCACCATGGCCTGGCGTGGTAGCGACGACATACGCCGGGTGTTGCGCCACAGGTGGCGGATCGCTTTGGACTGGTTGAGGTCGGCCATTGGTTGCTCGAGTACCGCTCAGACGACGTCGGCCATCAGCAATGGCGGATTGTGGACGTGGGTGAGGGTGGGTTGGCGGCCGACGGTTTCAGAGGCCATCTCGAGGGCGTCGTTCATGGTCGACGCAGGCCGGAACCCGAGTCGGCGCACGGCAGCATTGTCGCCGCCGATGATGATGACCTGGCTGAGGTGCTGCATCGCGTGGGCGCACCAGTACCACATATAGAACGGGTGCACGCCGTGGTAGGCGTAGCTGGTGCGGTACAGGTGCTTGTACCACTCGTCTTCGGCGTAGCGCTTTTCGTACTTGGCTTCGATGACTTCCGGGTCGGTTGAGTCGGCCAGTACTTCTTCGAAGAAGTCGATATAGCTGGGGTGGTGGACTGGGTGGAATTCCCACGGTGTGGGGTGGCTGATGATGACCACGCCGTCCTTGCGTACGAGGGGTTTGCCCTTGTACAGGTTGAAGAAGTAGCCGAGGCCAAGGCAGGCGACCAGCACCGGGTTCATGACCGAGTTGACGTTGTAGGGCCCGACGTAGGGCAGGCCCATGGTCAAGATGTCGGTTTGGCCTTCGACTCGCACCAGCTGCTGCTTGTAGACGTTGTCGATGGTGACCTCGTGGACGGCTTCGACCTCGCCGGCTTGGATCGATGTGAGCCCATAGGGCGAGCGGATGCCGTGCAGGATCTTGCGGGCCGCTGACGTGGGCATGCGGTCGAGGCCGGCCTTGGTGCCCATGAGCATGAGCCGGTCGCGGGCCGTCATTTCCCATTCGCGCTTTTGCAGGAACTCAAAAGGCGACGGGAAGGTGTCGGTGTTGAGGGTGGTCTCGATCTGGAACACATTGAGGTGTTCCTGGATGAGGCGGCCCTGGCGCCAGTTGCGGGTGTGCAGCTCGGAGTTCTTGTTGTCCATGAACGATGTCGAGTTGCGCATCGTGTGGACATTGTGGTGGTGGCGGATGCCTTGGTAGCCCGACAGCCCGGTGGCGACGCTCTTGTGGCCGCCGTCGAGCGATACCAGGTTGATGTTGACGTAGATGACCAGGTCGCTGTCGACGGCGCGCTTGGAGATCTGCACCTCTTCGCCGTGCTTGGTGGTGCCCAAGATGATGAGGCCGTCGGGGTCTTCGGCGTCGAAGTTGTACAGCTGGCCATAGGGGGCAAAGGCGTCGTACACGCGGTCGCCGACGGCGTGGCGCAGTTCGGCTTCGGTCATGCGCCGGTGTAGGGCCAACGCCGCGATGAGGTGGACGTCGTCGACTCCGGCTGCGGCGGCCAGGTCGAGGACCTGTTCGATGATGCGGCCGCGGATGTCGGGCGCTTGCATCGGGGGCAACGGCAAAGAGATGTCGTCGAAGGCAATGGTGAGCTTCATGCCCGCGAACAGCAGCTCGGGCAGGGGCGGCTTGTCGCCCAACGGGTTCAGCAGGGCGTGGCGGATCGCGCCTTCGACGTCTTCGATTGCTTCGAGGGGTTCGTTCGGGTACACGACCCGGCTGCCCACTGGGAGCTTGTTGAACTTGAAGGTATCGCCGTGGTGAAAAAGGATCGGCGGGGTGGTGCGCTCAACTTCGAGGACCAAACCAGGA
>CAYGMW010000111.1:0-8406 GCA_964350975.1 uncultured Acidimicrobiales bacterium
ACCCACAACTTCAACGGGGCTTCGACGGTAGGGATCCGGGGCGGCTGGGTGGTGGTGGGGATTGGCTCGGTCGTGGTTGTTGCTGTGGATGCTGGTGCTGTCGATGCTGTCGATGTGTCTGGGTCTGGGTCTGGGTCTGCGTCGCCCGTGGCCGGGACATCGGTGTCGGTTGGGTCGTCGGCGTCAGTGGCGATGAGCGTGACATCGAAGGCATCGGAGCCATTGGAGAGGTCGCGACCAAGCGCTTCATCGGCCAGGCGGCGAGGTTCAGTCAGCCGAAGCGACTCAGCAACGACGGCAACGGGCTCCCACACCGCCAGCGACACGTCGCGGCTGGCGCCGAACGGCTTACGTTGCGCGTCGCGCACCAACTGGTTCGCGTTGAGCAACATCGCCAAACCAAGGGCCACCACGATCGCCAACAGCGCCTTGCCAGCCGGCATTGTCGAGTGATCTCGACCCTCGGCCTCGGGGCGGGAGTAGCGCTTGGGCCTCGCGACCGTGGGCTCGTCGAGGCGCGGCGCGTCCACTGGGTGGGTTAATCCGCTCTCGTACTGAGGTCCGGCTGGATGAGCGCCCGGTTCGGGCGTCGCCGGATGCTCTCCTCGCAACATGACGGTCTGACGCTAGTCCAGCACCGTCGCCAAATAGCGGCGCGACGCGCCCCAAATCCGGCGAATCTGGGGCCTCAGAACTGGAAATAGATGAACGGGGCGACCCCCTCGGGGCCGAGCACGTCGATCACGACCAGCGCCACGCCGAGTAGGGCGCCTTGGGCTGGCCACGACCAGCGCCCGAAGGTCGCTTCGAGCTCAGTGACACGAGCAGCGGGCACGAACTGGCTGGCGATCATCATCACGATCACCACCAACACCAGCGGGGTGACCAGCTCCATGGATCCGCCCCAATCGGTGAGACGCCCCAGCATGCCGGTAGCGAGCGAGAACGTCTCAGCCCGGAAGAACACCCAGGCCAAGCACACGACATGGAACGTGTAGAGCCAACGAAGCGCTAACGACACCTGTTTGGGCAGGACCGGGTTGCGACCCGAGGCCCGCCACCATCCAGTGACGAAGCGTTCGATCGCGAGCACACCACCATGGATTGCGCCCCAGATCACGAAATTCCAGGCCGCGCCGTGCCACAAGCCACCAAGCAGCATGGTGAGGAACAAGTTGCGATACGTCAGCAGCTTTCCGCCTCGGTTGCCGCCGAGGGAGATGTAGAGGTAGTCGCGCAACCAGTTCGACAAGGTCATGTGCCAGCGACGCCAGAAGTCCTGGATCGACAAAGCGGCGTACGGGGCATTGAAGTTCTGAGGGAAGCGGAACCCCAGCAGCAAGGCCACCCCAATAGCAATGTCGGTGTAGCCGCTGAAGTCGGCGTAGATCTGGATGGCGTAGGCATAGACCGCAATCAGCACTTCGGGCGCTGAATGATTGTCCGGCAAGGTAAAGACCTCGTCGACGATCGTGGTGGCCAGATAGGTCGAGATGACGACCTTCTTGAACAGCCCGCTGAAGATCAGGCGGAACGCTTCGGACGTCGGCACGAAGCGGGGGTCGGGCTGGGTGGCGAGCTGGGGCGCAAACTCAGATGCCCGAACGATCGGCCCGGCCACGAGCTGCGGAAAGAACGACAAGAACACGGCGAAGTCGAGCAGCGCCATCGGTTCGATCTGGCGCCGATGGACGTCGACGACATAGCTGAGTGCCTGGAAGGTGAAAAACGAGATGCCGACGGGCAAGGTGATCTCGACCAGCGGGATCGAATCAGCCGCCGAACCAAACGAGCTGCGCAACGACTCGACGAAGAAGCCGTAGTACTTGAACACGCCCAGCTGCAAAAGATTGAGGCTGACGCTGGTCCTCATCCACCACGTCGCGGCCGCGACCTGGTCGCGGCGATGCAGCTCGTCGACCTTGCGGGCGAGCGCCCAGTTGACACCGATCGAAGCCAACAACAGCAGAACGAATCGGGCATCCCACCAGCCATAGAAGAACAAGCTCGCGCCCAGCATGGCGAGACGCCATGGGCGAGGGAGTGGTCGAAGGAGCCAATTGGCAAGAAAGACAACGACGAAGAAGAGAGCGAATTCGAGCGTCGGGAACAACATGAGGCGGGCGGCATCCTAGAACCCGTTGCGAACTCGTGGGTCGCATCAGGTGCCACACTTGCTCACACGATGACTGGCGACATGATGACTGGTGACACAACAACTGGGCGGCTGGCCGAACTGGCCGGTGCATGGGCCGCCGCCGATCCCGACCCAGTGAGTGCCGCACAGCTGATGGCAGCAGTACGTGACACACCCGAGCTCGTCGAGCCGTGGTTCGCTCGACGCTTAACGTTTGGTACCGCCGGGTTACGCGGCCCGATGGGCCCAGGCCCGAACCAGATGAACCGCGTCATCGTCCGGGTTGCAGCCCGAGCCGTCGGGCTGAGGCTCCAAGCCGAAACCGAACTCGACGCCGCGAACCACGTCGTGATTGGCTTCGATGCTCGCCATCTCTCGCGCGACTTTGCCCTCGATACGGCTCGCGTCCTCGTGTCACTGGGGATCGAGGCCACCTTGATCGACGGTCCGGTACCGACGCCGGTGCTGGCCCACCATGTGCTGCGCCTCGGCGCTGGCGCGGGTGTCATGGTGACAGCAAGCCACAACCCTCCGGCCGACAACGGCTACAAGGTGTACTGGACCGATGGCGCTCAGATCGGGCCGGCGCTAGCGAACGACATCGAGGCCTTGATGGAAGGGCCCCTCGTCACCAGCGCTGAGCTCGCAGACCACGAGTGGATTCCTCGCCTTGGGGCCACGGCCGCGATCAACAACTACCTCACCGCCGCGATCGACCCACAGATTGATGCCGGGCCCGATGGCCTCGAGGTGGCCTACACGGCAATGCATGGCGTGGGCACCCAAACCATCCTCGGCGCGTTCGATCGAGCGGGCCTGCCCCGACCCCATCTGGTGGCCAGCCAGGTCGAACCAGACCCCGACTTCCCCACTGTTGCGTTACCGAACCCCGAAGAAGCTGGCGCGCTCGACGAAGCAATGGCGTCGGCTGATGTCAGCGGAGCCGAACTCATCATCGCCAATGACCCTGATGCTGATCGCCTCGGCGTCGCGGTCGCGACCGCTCAGGGCTGGCAGCTACTCAACGGCGACCAGATCGGCGCCTTGTTGGCCGACGATCTGCTGGGCCGAGGTTCGGGGCCAGATCGCGTGGTCGCGTGCTCACTGGTGTCGTCACCGCTGCTTGATGTGATGAGCGCTGCCCACGGGGTGCAGATGCGCCGCACATCCACCGGGTTCAAGTGGATCATTCGAGCAGCGATCGACGAACCCGAGCTCGAGTACGTCTTTGGCTACGAGGAGGCTCTGGGGTTTGCGTGCTCGTCGGCCGCCCGCGACAAAGACGGCGTCACGGCGGCCGTTGAGATCGTGCGGATTGCGCGCCACATGCACGGTCAGGGGCTCACCCTGGTCGATCGTCTCGCCGAACTTGGCGAAACCTACGGGTACGTCGCGACTGGCCAGGTCACCCAGCGCTTCGATGACGACCCCGCCGCGCTCGCGATTCGGGTCGCCGACTGGCGCCACGAACCACCAGCCGGGCTCGATGTTCGCTCCGTGATCGACCACGCGCTCTCGAGCCCTCCAACCGACTTGTTGGAGTGGCACGTCGGGGACCATGCCGACCGGGTGCTGATCCGAGCGAGCGGCACTGAGCCCAAACTCAAGGCGTACCTGCACGTCGTCGGAGCCCAGACCGCGGCCGAAGCCACCGAACGGCTCGCAACGCTGGCCGCCGCGGTGCACGCGGCCTGCTCACGCTGAGCTAGAGCAGGTGCCCCGCCAAGTCGAGCAGTGACTTCTCCGGGCGGGGGCCCATGTGGGAGATGACCTCGGCGGCCGCGATCGACCCGAGGCGACCACAGATTTCGAGGTCGAGTCCCTTGGCCATGCCGGTCAAGAAGCCTGCCGCGTACAGGTCGCCAGCACCGGTGGTGTCGACGACATGAGCGACGGGTTCGGCGGGGATGTCGATTCGGTCGTTGTCGGTGATGATCGACGAACCCTTGGAGCTGCGGGTGATCGCACCGATGCCGACATGGCCTCGGATGCGCTCGATGACGGCATCGAGGTTGTCGACTTCGTACAGCGACATGATCTCGTCTTCGTTGGCGAACAAGATGTCGACGTGCTGATCGATGAGCTCAATGAACGACTCACGGTGGCGCTCCACACAGAACGAATCAGACAAGGTGAGCGTCACCATGTTGCCGGCCGCCCGCGCAATGGAGCAGGCCTCACGCATCGCCGCCTTGGCCAAGGGTGGATCCCACAGGTACCCCTCGAGGTACAGCAACTTGCCGCGACGAACCAGATCGGCATCGATGTCGCTGGGCGACAAGCCGACTGAGGCACCGAGATAGGTGCTCATGGTTCGTTCGCCGTCGTCAGATACCAGGATCAAACAGCGCCCGGTCGGGTCGCCGGCTTCGGCCCGTGGAACATCAAAGGTGATGCCCTGGGCCATCATGTCGCCAGCGAACACATCGCCGAGCGAATCGTTGCGCACCTTGCCGATGTAGGCGCTTGTTGCCCCAAGAGATGCGGCCCCCACGATGGTGTTGGCCGCCGAACCACCGGACACCTCCGAGGTGGCCCCCATGGCGCCGTACAACTCAACAGCCCGTTCGGCGTCGATGAGGGTCATCGACCCCTTCACGAGGCCTTGTTCGGCCACAAATTCGTCTGTGGCATGAGTCAACACGTCAACAAGTGCGTTGCCGATGCCAACAACATCGATTGGGGTGACGTGGTCGGTCATGGGGGGTGCTCCTGGTTCGAACGCCGGAGACGATACCGGCCGCATCGCCGTGCGGTGGTGTTGCCGCGCCGACTCAGCCCCGACCTATCGGCTCGTCGGGCCCCAAGCCTGAGGGGTCGCCGGAAATCTGGGCATCACGAACCAACGCTTCACACCCTCGTACGATCGGGGCAATGACTGGGATCGATGCCTACCGACTGCCGCGGAATCTTCGACCGGTTCGATACGACCTGGCGCTTGCGCCCGATCTGGACGGGGCCCGCTTCGACGGCAATGCCACGATCCTGTTCGACGTGGTTGAGTCGACGGACACGGTGGTGCTGAATGCCGCCGAACTTGACATCACCGCCGTAGTGGTGTTCGCCGACGTCGATGGCCCGGTCTACACCGTGAGGTCCTTTGCCTGCGACGACGACCTCGAACGGCTCACCATCAATCTGGTCGAGTCGCTCCCCGTTGGTCCCATCACCGTCGAGATCAGCTACCACGGCGTCCTGAACGATCAGCTCCGGGGCTTTTACCGATCGACGTACAACGACGAACAGGGCAACGAACACACCATTGCGATCACCCAGTTCGAATCAACCAACGCCCGCCGGGCGTTTCCTTGTGTCGACGAGCCAGACGCCAAGGCGGTCTTTGGCATCACCTTGACGACCGCGGCCGGCCTCACTGCGATCTCGTGTACCGATCCCATTTCCGAGGTCACGTTGAGCGATGGGCGGCGTCGCACGACCTACGCAGACACCATGTTGATGCCCACGTACATCGTGGCATTCGTGGTGGGCGAGCTCGAGATGACCGAACCAGTGATGGTTGGAGCGACACCGATCCGCATCGTGTATCCCCCCGGAAAGGCCCATCTCACGGACTTCGCCATCCAGGCCGCCGTGTTTTCGCTCACCTGGCTTGAGGAGTACTACGACTCGCCATATCCGGGCGACAAGCTCGACCTCATCGCAGCACCGGACTTCGCGTTTGGCGCCATGGAAAACCTGGGTTGCGTGACCTTCAGGGAAACCCTCCTGCTGGCCGATCCGGCCACTGCCACTGCGTCTGAACTGATGCGAATGCCCGATGTGATCGCCCACGAGTTGGCCCATATGTGGTTCGGCAACCTGGTGACCATGGCCTGGTGGGAAGGCATCTGGCTCAAGGAAGCCTTCGCGACCTTCATGGAGATGGCCACCGTCAATGCCTTCAAACCAGAGTGGCGGCGCTGGGAACAGTTCAGCCGCGACCGCGCCCCCGCGTTCGCCGTCGATTCGTTGTCGAGCACGCGCGCCATCGAGTTTCCGGTGTACTCGCCCGACGAGGCCGAGGCCATGTATGACGTGTTGACCTATGAAAAGGGCGCCGCAGTGGTCCGCATGCTCGAGCAGTTCTTGGGCGAGGATCGGTTCCGCGACGGCATTCGGCACTACCTGAAGTCGCACGCGTTCGGCAACACCGTCACCACCGACCTATGGGACGCGCTCGAGGCCGCGACCGGCGACCCGGTCCGGTCGATCATGGACAGCTGGATCTACCAAGCTGGCCATCCCCTCGTTGAAGTAACGCGAACCGACGTTGGGGTGACAATCAGCCAGAACATCTTCCGCTTCGACGGATCCGGCGAACGCACATGGAACATTCCGATGTCGCTTCGGGCCCGAGTCGACGGTCACATGCTCGAACAGACCCTCGTGCTGACCGAGGCTCACACCGAACTCGACCTTGGCGGCACGGTCGACTGGGTCGTGGCCAACACCGGTGCGAACGGGTTCTATCGAGTCCGATACGGCGCCGATCTGCACCGAGCCCTCGTTCGTCAAGCCCAGGAGATCCTGTCGGCCACCGAACGGGCCGCGCTCGCTGATGACCTGATCGCAGCAGTGATCGCCGGATCCGCCCCGGCGTTGGCCATCGTCGAACTCGCAGAGGAGTTCGTATACGAAACCGACCTGGGAGTGTGGCGCTCAATCGCGGGTGGTCTCGCCCTCGTGTCACGCCTGGTCGACGGCGACGCCTATGAGCGCTTCCAGATCCGCGTCGGACGGGTCGCGACGACTGCGCTCGACATCTTGGGCACCGAAACCGCCGAGGGCGAAGACGCGTTGACCAGCGAACTGCGGGCCCTGCTGTTTCGCACTGCGGGAACCCTGGGAGCCGACGCGCGGGTGGGCGAGCTGGCTCAGACCCTCTTCGCTGGCGGCCCCAACGGGCCAGGATCAGACCCCCAGCTGTTCGCCGCGGCCGTCGCCGTCATTGCCGACAATGGCGACGACGAGATGTACGCCGAGTTCGATCGACGGCAGCGTACCGCCACTACCCCACAGGACCAGGTGCGCTACCTCACCAACCTGGCGTCATTCCCGTCAAGCGATCAGATGCTGCGCACCCTCGACGCGTGCCGCACCGAAGTACGCAGCCAGAACGCACCTTTCGTGGTTGCGGCCTGTCTCGCCCACCGAGATCACGGCCCCTTGGTCTGGGCCTACGTCCGCGACCACTGGGGCGAGCTGACCGAGCGCTTCCCGAGCAACTCGATCTCACGGATGCTGTCGGGCATCACAGCCATGACCGATCAGGCCGTCGCCGACGACATTGTGGCCTTCGTTGGTGATCACCCCATTCCCCAGGGCGGGGCGACGGTCGATCAGTACCTCGAGCGGATGCAGATCAACCTGAACCTGCGCCACCGCGAGGCCGACCAGCTCGCGAAAGACCTCTAGGTCACCTGATCCAGCGCGGGAACGAACGCGCATCGGCCCCCGCCGGGGGAAACGGGGGCCGATGACGAGTGAACACGAGTCCTGACACACGACGAGGAGGGAATTCGTCAGTCAGGAAGATCAAAGCGCTAGAGACACCTGGCGGTTTGGATCGACGTGTTCACCGATACGTTCTTGGTCGGCAACCCACCCGCGGGATTGAGTATTTGGCGTCGATCTCGGCGCGATATCGCAACGGGGCTCGGATCGGCCACACTGGTGGGGTGTTTGGACGCCCCATCCGCCGACCCACGTTTCGTTACTACGACCAGTTCGCCCTGGTTCTGGCTGTTGCGTGCGCCGCTGCATTATTGATCGCTGCGGTCATGTGGGCCATGGACCAAACGCCGCTGTAAACCACACGGAATTAGACCCGGCCGCGCATGTCGCGCGTGGTGACCTTGTCGGTCCACAACGCGATGAACCATGGGGGCGGGTTCTGGCCCGTGGTGGCCGTTCCAACCGGATGGCCCTGAGGGCATCGGGCCCGTCCGGAGGGGTCGATGCTGAGCTTCCACATCCGGTCGGGGTGCAAGTTGACCGTTTCGCGGCCAATTGGATCAACCCCATGGCTATAGAAACCATCTGGCACCGAGTACAGACACCCCGGATGGGGGTCAGACGTCTGCAACTCCTCCGACGGCCACACCAAGGCTTCGTCACATTCTTTGCAGGCGAAAATCACACGCCGTCGTCGGGCCATGGATTCAAGATCGGACGGTCCGTCAGATCCATGAGCCCATGACAGCTGTGATTCAGCAAAGTTGATTTGCTACAGGTCGACGCTGCTGTCGGTGTCGGCTGGATGGGTGTCG
>CAYGMW010000111.1:8506-10472 GCA_964350975.1 uncultured Acidimicrobiales bacterium
AAAGTTGATTTGCTACAGGTCGACGCTGCTGTCGGTGTCGGCTGGATGGGTGTCGGCGCTGCCTGGCTCGACGCTGCCTGGCTCGACGCTGCCGGTGACCACAGTCGAGCCAGCACCCAGTTCGGCCGGCCGCAGCCACGCAACCATGATGGCCAACATGGTGCCCCAGATGATCGGGATGCCACCGATCTTCATGATCAGTCCGGCGATCTGTTGGTCGGTGCCAGCTGACAAGCCATGCACCCGAGGAGCCAGTTCGTAGATGGCATACAGCGGGTTATCAGCAAAGGTCAAGAATCCGGCGGGGATGGCGGGTACGACGCCCAAGGCCAAGAAGACATAGGCCGTCTTGAGAGGCGCCGCGACTCGCTTCATCTCAGGCAGAGGCGACACGATGGGCGACCACACCATCAGGCCCATGAGTAGCCAGACCATGTCCATGATGAACGAGCCGAACTGCGACGTACGCAGCACATCGACAACACCAGGGGCGTGGGTCGAGATCAGCAGAAGATTGAACAAGACACCGGCGACAATGGGACGGGCCAGCACGACGGCGACGCGATAGAGGCGCAACTTGCCGAGGACGCGTCGGGCCATCCACTCGGGAGTTCCGAGCAAGATGAGCGGGGCGGCAACGATCGTGTAGAGCAGGAACTGCAACATGTGGGCGCTCGCCAGATAGCTGGCACCCAACAAGCCGAGCGGCCAATCCGTTGCAAGCCAGAAGGCGAACATTCCTGCGAGAAAGAAACGCGTGCGGCGAGCTTGTTCGGGGTCGGCGTTTCCGAGATCGGCTCGTCGTTTCACCGCAATGAGATACGGGGCCGTCATCAGCACCACCACAGCCCAAATGCCCGGGTAGGCACGGAACTCCCAGCTCCAAGGAACTTCAAGCGTCGAGCACCAGAACCTCATGGCGTGGATTCTCCTGTCAGAGCGGCGAGCAACGGAATGTCGTTGATCCAGTGGGTTTGCCGGGTTCCCTGGGGATACACGGTGTAGGCGTAGCCGTCCGGAGCAAAGGCAAACACCTGGCCAGCATGGCCAAACGTGTAGTTGTCTTCGTCGCCTTCTTTGACGGCGACCGGGACCTCGAAGGCCAGTTGGGCGGAGCGCAGTTCGTCGGGAGTACCGGTCAGGCCAATGAACTTGGAGCTGAACTGATCAAGGAACCGCCGGATCGAGGCCGGGTCGTCGCGCTCGGGGTCGACGGTCACGAAGATGACGTCGACGTTGAGCGGCATCCCCGGCCGCTTCAGCACGGACTCGATCTGAGCCAGGTGAACTGGACAGATGTCGGGACAATTCGTGTAGCCGAAGTAGAGCAGCGTCAACCGCCCGTCGGTCTGGGCTCGAAGGTCGAACGGGTTGCCCTCAGTGTCTGTCAGCACGACGTCGGGCTTTGCGAGGGGGGTGTCGAGCTCGACGCCTTCATACGGGCCTTCGTCCACCGCCTCGGACGCATCGGCGCCACCACAGGCAGCAAGGATCAGACATACAAACGCAACAAGCCCGAGCTGGCGCCAAGGTGAGGCGTTGGCTGAGCTTGTCGAGCGGCGGGCTCGAGACCAAAACGTGTCCACAAGCAACTAACGCTAGTGCGATTGAGCCCAAGAACTCACCCCAGGGCGACCACTATTACGATGCCGATCACCACAAATCCGCTAGCAACGTATTCGCTGCGGCGGTGCGGCTCGTTGAGCCACCACGCAGAGATGGCAAACGCGATCACGAGCTCGAGTTGGCCCAGGGTCCGAACCTTCGCAGCGCTCGTCAACGTCATGGCCCACGCCCAGGCAAATGACCCCGCGATCGACAGAACTCCAACGGGCCAAGCCCGTCTCCACTGTGCGGTCACCTGGCGAAGCTGTCCGGTTCGGCCGGTCGCCAGATGGGCCCCGTTGATCAGTGTTTGCACCCCCAACATGACCGTCAAGGTGACGAGCGCCCTGAACGCAGCCGG
>CAYGMW010000112.1:0-4765 GCA_964350975.1 uncultured Acidimicrobiales bacterium
GGTCGGACCCGACGCCGAACGCAGCGGCACCGTGCGCCACGCGGCGCGTCTGTTCATCACCGGTGCATCACTCGAGGTGCCGTTCTGCACCGTGGTGCTTCGCAAGGGCTACGGCCTTGGGGCCCAGGCCATGGCTGGCGGCTCATTCAAAGCCCCGATGTTCACCATTGCCTGGCCGACGGGCGAGTTCGGAGGCATGGGGCTCGAAGGCGCCGTCAAGCTCGGCTACCGCAACGAGTTGGCCGCCATCGACGATCCCGCCGAACGGGCTCGCACCTATGACGACATGGTCGAGCGGATGTACCACGTCGGCAAGGCCCTCAATTTCGCCAGCGTTTTCGAAATCGACGACGTCATCGACCCCGCTGACACCCGCCGCTGGATCAGTGCGGCATTCAACGCAGCCGGTCCCAGCGCGGTCGGACGCCCAATGTGGAACCGCCGACCCATGGTCGACCCGTACTGACGCTCTTCACACCCGTTCCTGCCACCGAAAACCGGGGTTGGGCCCCCGAGAATCAGTGGCGGGAGGGGGAGTGGGCGCGATTTGTGGGAATCATCGGACACAATGGTTGTCCGCACATGGCCGAGGGCCGACGGAGATCCTATGAACTGTCTGCAAGAGCTTCTGTCCGAACGTGGTGTCCTCATGGTGGACGGAGCGATGGGGACCCAGTTGTTCGCGACCGACCTCGAAGCAGGCGACGCCCCCGAGCGGATGAACCTCGACCAGGCCGACGCCATCGTGGCCGTCCATCGTCGCTACATCGACGCCGGCTCCGACATCGTGCTCACAAACTCATTCGGCGGAACCAGCTTCCGGCTCAAGCTGCACAAGCTCGACAACCAGGTCGTCGAGATCAATGCCGCCGCAGCTCGCAATGGCCGTGCCGCCGCCGACAGCGTCGATCGCAAGGTGCTCGTTGCCGGATCCATGGGCCCATCGGGCGAACTGCTCGAGCCCATGGGCGCCCTGACGATGGACGCGGCCCGCCTGGCCTTTGGCGAACAGGCCAAGGGCCTCGCCGAAGGTGGCGCAGATCTCTTGTGGATCGAGACCATGAGCTCGCTCGAAGAGGTCGAAGCCGCCATCCAGGGCGCACGATCAGCCACCGACCTTCCGATCGTGGCGACCTTCAGCTTCGACACTGCTGGTCGCACCATGATGGGTGTCCGCGGTGTCGACGTCGTCGAACGCCTCGCCCAGTACGACCTCGCCGCGGTCGGTGCGAACTGTGGCAACAACCTGGCCGACACCGAGGCCGCGGTGGCCCAGATGCGTGCCGCGGCTCCCGACATGTTGATTGTCTCGAAAGCAAACGCGGGCATCCCACAGTGGGTTGGCGCCGAACTGCATTACAGCGGCTCGCCCGAAATCATGGGCGCCCACGCTGATCGCCTCCGCAACGCCGGGATCAACATCATTGGCGGCTGCTGCGGAAGTGGTCCGGAGCACATTGCCCACATGCGCGGCGTGCTCGATGGTGTCTTGCCCGTGCCCGACGTCGACTTCGTCGCCGCGGTCGAATCGGCAGCCGGCGATCCCGAGCGTTCATCTCGCCGACGTCGCCGGTCCTAGACACAACAGGTCGGGCCGCCGCTGAGGCAGTGCTACCGTTTGCGCCGTCACACTCCCACCCCGTCAGCCGCCGTTTGGCCGCTACCGGGCTTGGCCAAGGACTCACTCATGCGCATCTTGTTCGCCGACTCAGTCGACGGGTCGCTCGTCGCGCCTCTCCGGGCTGCTGGCCACTCGGTCACCATCGACGCCGACCTCACCGCCGATGACCTCGCGGCCCATTTGGCCGGTGTTGATGTGTTGGTGGTTCGCAGCACGAAGGTCACCGCTGCTGCGATCGCCGCCGCAACACAACTGAGCCTCATCGTGAGAGCCGGCGCTGGCACCGACAATATTGACAAGGCTGCCGCGTCCGAGCGGGGCATCTATGTCTGCAATGTGCCCGGCCAGAACGCGGTCGCGGTGGCCGAGCTGACCATGGGACTGCTGCTCGCTGTCGATCGCCGAATTGCCGATGGCGTTGCCGATCTTCGCTCCGGAATGTGGAACAAGAAGACCTACTCAGTCGCCGACGGGATCTACGGCAAAACCATGGCCATCATCGGCTTGGGCGACATCGGTCTCGCGGTGGCGGAGCGGGCGAAGGCGTTTGGTTTGACCGTTGTCGCCGAACGCAAGCCAGGTCGGTCAGCGGCGGTGCAACAGCGCATCCGTGCTATTGGTGTCCAACTCGTCGATACCGAAGCTGAGCTGCTCAGCGGGGCCGACATCGTGTCGATCCATGTGCCGAAGGCCCCAGCCACCACCGGCATGGTCAACGCTGCGTTCTTGGCCCACCTGCCAGACCGGGCCATCGTGCTGAATACCTCCCGCGGCGACATCGTCGACGCTGAGGCTCTCATCGACGCCATGAACACTCGCGGTATTCGTGCTGGCCTTGATGTGTACCCCGATGAGCCGAGTGCCGGCAGCGCCATCTTCGAATCGGCCTTGGCGTCGCACCCAAATGTGGTTGGCTCGCATCACATTGGTGCATCGACCGACCAGGCCCAGCAGGCTGTCGCTAGCGGCACCATCGACGTCATCGAGCGCTACCTGGCTGGCGACGTCATCAACTGCGTCAACCTGCACAACGAACCACTCGGTACCTGTGTGCTCACGATTCGTCATCTTGACGAAGTCGGAGTCTTGGCCAAGATCTTCGCCGAGCTCCGATTCCGAGGTCTGAACATCCAGCAGATGCAAAACCAGGTCTTCAGCGGCGGAAGCGCGGCCGTCGCCACCATCAATGTTGAAGGATCTGTCGATATTGGCCTGCAAGAGGCCTTGGCGGAAATCCCTGAAGTCCTTGCAGTTCGCGCGAGCGACTGCTGACCGGAGAACCATATGACACGAGCACACAACTTCTGTTCGGGACCATGCACCTTGCCGGTGTCGGTCTTGGAGCGCCTGAGCGCTGACCTGGTCGACTTCGAAGGGTCCGGCATGTCCCTCATCGAGATGAGCCACCGCTCGGCCGAATACGACCAGGTCCACCACCACACCCTTGCTCTGCTGCGCCAGGTCTGTGCGGTGCCTGACGAGTTCGACATCTTGTTGCTGCAAGGTGGCGCCTCGCTCCAGTTCGCCATGATCCCGATGAACCTGCTCCACAGCGGCCGCTCGGCTGGGTATGTCGTTGCTGGCTCATGGGGCAACGGGGCCCACAAGGACGCCGCGATGGTCGGCGATGCCTATGTCGCATGGGACGGCAGCGCCGACAACTACTCGTCGATGCCCGAGGCCTCCGACATCGAGGTTCGCGACGGAGCCAGCTATATCCACACCACCAGCAATGAGACCATCGGGGGCATCCGCATGCCCGACCTGTTCGGCTTGCCGGTGCCACAGGTGATCGACATGTCCTCGGACTACCTCACCCGCCCCATCCCGTGGGAGCACTACGACGTCGTGTACGGCGGCGCGCAAAAGAACCTCGGCCCGGCCGGCCTCGCGGTGGTGTTCATCCGCAAGAGCGTGATCGACGACACCAAGGGTCGCCTGCCGAAGTACCTCGACTTCGCGGTCCATGCTGATGCCGACAGCCTCGCAAACACCCCACCGATGTTCCCGATCTGGGCGACTGGTTTGATGCTTGAGTGGATCGTCGAACACGGCGGCATCGAAGGCATGCAGCGCCTCGCAGCGCAGCGGTCGTCCATGGTCTACGGCGCTATCGACGCGAGCGACGGCTTCTATCGCAGCCCGGTCGACCCGGCGGCGCGGTCGCACACCAATATGGTGTGGCGCATCGACGGTGAGGGCCTCGAAGCTGAGTTCTTGGCCGGGGCTGACGCCCGGCGGCTGTTGAACCTCAAGGGCCATCGGTCCGTTGGTGGCATTCGCGCCAGCATCTACAACGGTCTTCCCACCAGCTCGGTGGAGGCCCTGGTCGACTATATGGGCGAGTTCGCCGCCCAGCACCGCTCCGCATGACCCGTCTGGCTGGCGTCGAGCTGCAGCTTGTCTCGGCGTCGTGGGCCGACGAGGTTCCCTCACCGCCCCACGACGCGCTCACGCCAGCCGAACGTCGGGCCCATCTTGTTGCCCATCCCTACAGCTATCTCGGCGTCACTCGTGGGGTTGAAGATCTCGCACCTGACGAGCGCCTGAGCGACGCCGAACTGTTGGCCGCGAGCCGGGTTGCTCTCGATCGGCTGCTCGACGTAGGAGCGTTCGAGCCCCTTCGA
Organism: uncultured Acidimicrobiales bacterium; assembly: GCA_964350975.1. Classification (GTDB taxonomy): domain Bacteria; phylum Actinomycetota; class Acidimicrobiia; order Acidimicrobiales; family Poriferisodalaceae; genus JAADHX01. The sequence continues at coordinate 4,249 of CAYGMW010000112.1, forward strand.
GAGCCCGGGTTCTATGCCTATGGACTCGACACCGATGGCCATAGACAGCTCGGCATCATTTGTGGCGTGCCCGCCGACGGCTTGCGCACTGGTGAGCTGAGAGCTCACGAGAGTGTCCATGGGTCGCGGCGAGACCACCTGAGCCAGCACCTCCAGGTCGTGGGTTACCAGTCGAGCCCCGTGGTCGCCGCCCACCGCGCCCACCCTGCTGTGGCTGCGGTGCTGAGCGAGGCCATCAGCTCCGATCCGCTCCTCGACGTCACCAGCGCCGATGGGCTACGTCAACGAGTCTGGGCATTGTCCGACGCTGGCTCGTCAGCCATCGCGGCGACGCTGGCCAACGAGGCGCTGTACATCATCGATGGCCACCACCGAACCGGCGCCGCCCAGTCCTATATGGACGATGTCGACTCCAGCGGCCCGGGCGCTTGGCTCCTCGCTGCGGTCTTCCCTGCCGACGAGATGCGGAACTTGTCGCACCACCGGGTCTGGAACGGCGATCTGGCTCACCTTCGCG
>CAYGMW010000112.1:4775-7294 GCA_964350975.1 uncultured Acidimicrobiales bacterium
AGCGCCTGCACGACCTTGGGTCGCGACCGGTCGCTCAGGGTTCATTCGACGAGTGCCGCGAGGACGAAACCCTCGTCTACCTCGACGAGCACTGGGTCGCGGTGACCCTGCCCATCGACCGTTCAGCCCCACCTGTCGACCAGCTCGAACCGTCACGACTTCGATGCCACGTGCTCGACGTGGTCGGTGGTGAGGTCGCCTATCGCCACGGTGAGGGTTCTCTCGACGACCTCGCGGCCCGGGTGGCGGGCGAGGGCAAGGTGCTGTTCGCGATGCAACCAATCACCATGACCGAGCTGTTCGACATCGCCGATGAGGGTTCGTTCATGCCTCCGAAGTCGACGTACTTTTCGCCCAAGGCCCGATCCGGATTGTTCGTACGGCCGCTGCACTTGCCAACCGCCTCCAGCGCCACAGCCAGCTAGCGGCTCACCGTGTCGTCAGGTCGTCCCAAGCTTCCCGTCGTGGTCAACCCCGCAGCCGGTCGGGGCCGCGCCGGAGCGCTCAACGACACCGTCGCCGCCGCGACCCGCACCCTGGGGTTCGAGCCAGACATCTACCAACCCAACAGCGCCATCGACTCGTTGGTCCTCTTCACCGATCTCGCCAGCAGCGGCGCCGAACGCGTCATTGTGGTCGGCGGCGATGGCATGGTGCACACGGCGGCAAACGCGCTGGTCGGCACGAACACTGCGCTCGGCATCGTCAGCGCCGGAACCGGAAACGACACGACGACCGCCTTGGGGTTGCCGTCGGATATCGACGCCGCGATGGCCACAGCGGTCGGGCCCATCAGGGCGATCGACACCATGAAGATCACTCCGGCGCCGGCGACCAACAGCAGTAGCGGCTCACTGGCTTCGACGACTGCGGTGACCATCGCGACTCTGGGGCTGAGCGTCGACGTCAACGAGCGGGCCGAACAGCTTCGATGGCCGACCGGGCCTTGGGCCTACACCGCGGCAACCATCCTTGAGATCCCGCGCCGCCAGACGCGGCACATGACGATCTCAGTTGATGGCGTCACCGCCGAACATCACGTCACGTTTGTGGCCATTGCCAATACGGCCTATTTCGGTGGGGGAATGAAGATTGCTCCCGATGCGCTCTTCGACGACGGCCTGCTCGACGTGGTCGTCATCGCAGCGACGCCGCGACGCGACCTGCTGCGGCTGCTGCCCGCCGCACGAGGGGGGCGTCACGTGCGCGACCGCCGTGTCACGGTGGTTCGAGGATGCGAGGTCAGCATCTCGAGCCAGGTACCAGCCGCAGCACGTGCCGATGGCGAGCCCGTAGGTAGCACTGCAATCAACATCACCGTTGATCCAGCTTCGCTGCTGGTCTGCGCCCCTTTCACGGCACACTGAAGCACCGGCCAGCGTGGCCGAGTTGACCACTACCCACTGGAGCCATCATGCGTCCCCGCATCCTCGTCCTCAACGGCCCGAACCTCAACCTGCTCGGTACCCGCGAACCGGAGATCTATGGGTCGGGCACACTTGCCGAATTGGTCGATGCCCTCAAGGCGGCCTACATCGGCCGGGCCGAGATCAGCGAGCGCCAAAGCAATATCGAAGGCGAACTCGTCAACGCCTTGCATGAAGCCGACCACACCGTCGACGGCGTGGTGTTCAACGCTGGCGCCTATACCCACACCTCGATCGCGCTGCGAGACGCCATCGCTGGCATCTCCGTGCCCGTCGTCGAGATCCATATCTCCAACGTTCACCAGCGTGAGGCCTTCCGGCACACGTCGATGCTGGCCGAGGTCTGCCTCGGACAGATCCTTGGTTTTGGGCGAGTGTCGTACTCACTCGGCGTTGAGGCCATCGTGCGCCACCTCCACAGCTAGCCGACATCGTGTGATGCCAGCGCACGACACGTGACCGATTTCACGTTCGAGCGCGCAGCGCGTACACTGCACTTTCGTCTCAAACGTGGTCTTGTCGGCCAATCCCTCCGTCGATCGCCACGGCTCGGAACACACAGAAGCCCGGGCCATAGGGCCCGGGCTTCTCTGTTCGTGTCGATGGTTTGTCGATCGACTAGCTGTGTCAGTCGACCATCAGTTGGGCCATGAGGTCGATCTTTCGATCCTCAAACTCGTCAAAGTCGATCTCGTCGTCTTCGAACTGACGGTGCAGTTCCTCGACCTGGGCCAACAATGCCGCTGGGTCGAGCGTGATATCGCCAGACGCAACGTCGTCCCCGTCTTCGTCGGTCTTGTCAATCCGGCGAGCCCGCTTCGCGTCCGCCTTCTCCTTCTTGACTCGGTCTCGTTGCAGCTTGCCGTAGCTCGTTCTGCTGGTGGCCATAGGGCGCCTCCTTCGATCGCGGTGAGGAGCAATCCTCACGTGCCGTCACGCGACGGGGGCCACGACTGTGGCCGACCCGGCACGACACCCCAAAGCACACCAGTGGGCGCGGTAGTGCGCCGGCAGACTCAGGGGGACAGCCCATGCTAGCAGTCGCTCGACGCGGAACCACGGAGGGTGAAGCACCGATTGTGTGGAACAAGC
>CAYGMW010000112.1:7394-10384 GCA_964350975.1 uncultured Acidimicrobiales bacterium
AAGCCCGACCAGTCGGGCTCGCGCTTTTCGAGGAAGGCGTCGCGACCTTCGACAGCTTCGTCGGTCATATAGGCGAGCCGGGTGGCCTCGCCGGCAAACACTTGCTGCCCCACCATGCCGTCATCGGCGAGATTCATGGCGAACTTGGCCATGCGCTGGGCAGTGGGGGACTGGGAATTGATCTCCTTGCCCCACTGCAACGCGACTGCTTCGAGCTCGGCATGGTCGACCACGGCGTTGACCATGCCCATGCGGTGGGCATCGTCAGCCGAGTAGCTCCGCCCGAGGAAGAAGATCTCGCGAGCGAACTTCTGGCCAACCTGTTTGGCGAGATAGGCCGAACCGAAACCGCCGTCGAAGCTCGCGACCGCGGTGTCTGTCTGCTTGAAGATCGCGTGCTGTCGGCTCGCGATCGTGAGGTCAGCCACCGCGTGCAACGAGTGACCTCCGCCCACAGCCCAGCCTGGCACTACACAGATGACGACCTTGGGCATCATGCGGATCAAGCGCTGGACCTCGAGGATGTGGAGCCGTCCCGTGCGGGCCGGGTCGATCGAGTCGGCGGTTTCGCCATCGGCATAGCGGTAGCCGTCGCGGCCACGGATGCGCTGGTCGCCGCCGGAACAAAACGCCCAGCCGCCATCTTTGGACGACGGGCCGTTGCCGGTCAGCAGCACACACCCCACGTCTGACGACATGCGAGCGTGGTCGAGAGCCCGGTACAACTCGTCGACGGTTTGGGGTCTGAAGGCATTGCGAACCTCGGGCCGGTTGAAGGCAATGCGGACTGTCCCGTGGGCTTTGGCCCGGTGATAGGTGATGTCAGTGAACCCAAACCCCGGCACCTCGGTCCAAGCATCGACGTCGAAGATCTCCGAGACTGCTGCTGATGTCATCCCCGCAGTGTAGGACGCGCCATGCGCGTGGCCATCAGCTGAGGGAGTCGACGAGTCCGCTGACAACCTCGCAGAGGTCGGCGATCTCGTCATCGGTGGTGAGGTAGTGCACCGATGCCCGCACGATGGTCGGCAAGTTGCGGTGAGTCGAGTCATATATCGTGCTGATCGGAGCGCTCGTCGACACATTGATTCGGCCCCGGGGCCCGGTGTGTGCAGCGCATGCAGCCCGGACGGTGTCCGCATCGACACCATCGACGGTGAAGGTACAGATGCCCGACTTGACGTTGCCAAGGTCCCAGAGTTCGACCCTGTCGATCTCACCCAGCGCCGCTCGGCAACGGGCGGCGGTGGCCTGGACCTGGGCCTCAATGGCCGTGAGCCCGATGTCGAGGGCTTGGTCGACTGCGGCGCCCAGTCCCAGAACGGCCGCAACATTGGTTTCCCAGATCTCGAAACGGCGGGCATCGGAGCGCACCCGGTACTCCGTCGGCGACACGAGGTCGGCGCCGTGGTGATCGAGCACTGCCGGCTCGACACCGGTATCGAGCAGGGCCTGCGACATATAGATAAATCCCGTTCCCCGGGGACCTCGCAAATACTTGCGACCGGTCGCGGTGAGGGCATCACACCCGAGCACGGCTACGTCGAGTGGCATCTGGCCGGCGGACTGGCAGGCATCGAGCAGATACCGAACATCGTGAGCCCGGCAGATCGAACCAATTTCTGCCGCGGGATTGATCAGACCTCCATTGGTCGGCAGGTGGCTGATCGACACCAAACACACTCGCTCATCGATCATGGCGGCGAGAGCTTCCGGTGAGGTCGCTCCGGAAGCGTCGTCATCGATGATCTCGATACTCACACCCGTGCGCTTGGACAGCTGCTGGTAGGCGACGATGTTGGCCCCGTACTCGGCCCGTGCGGTCAGGATCCGATCGGTCGGACCAACACCCTGTGTCATCGCCGAAAAGGCCTGCTTCCAAGCGGCCGTGGCGTTTTCGACCACACCGATCTCTTCGGGCGCCGCACCGACGAGGGCAGCAATGCTGGAATAGACCGAGCTGACCCTGTCGGCGGCCTCGTTCGCAGCCTCATAGCCACCGATCCGAGCTTCGCGCTCGAGGTACTCGACCTGAACCCTGAGGGTCTCAGCGGTGGGCAGCGAGGACCCAGCGTGATTGAGGTGGACAACCTCGGCACAACCCGGAGTCAACGAGCGCAGCCAATCGATGTTGAGCAATCCAGCGTTGGGTTGTGATGAGGTCTCCATAGCCGCCCACCGTAGTTGCGGGACCTTGGTCCTGTTCAGAACGATCTGGACTGCCGATCCGGGCGAGATGCGCATCACACGCCTGCAATGTCCGTACCATTGTGTGGGTGTTCGATCTCGACGTGATGTCGTTGTTCTTTGGGTTCTTGACCTTGGGCGCCAACGGGCTGACCCTGCTGGTGCTTGCGGCCCTCGTCGCCCAACGGCTCGGAACGACCCGCTGGGCCACCCAGGTACTGGCGACGGTTCGTCCCGCTGCTCTGGGTCTGGTGGCCCTCATCACCGTCACGGCCTCGCTCGGCAGCCTGTGGATGTCGAACTGGGGCAACCTCACCCCGTGCCGGCTGTGTTGGTATCAGCGCACGATGATGTACCCGCTGGCCATTGTCAGCCTGATCGCGGCCATTCGCCGAGACCGCGCTGCTGTGCCCTATGCCATCGCTCTTGGCGTGGTTGGTCTCGCGGTGGCGTCCTACCATTACACCATCGAATGGTTCCCTGATCTTGAGCAGGGTTCGTGTGCCGTTGCTGTTCCGTGCACCTCTGTATGGTTCCGCGAATTCGGTTTCATGAGCCTGAGTTATATGGCCGCTTCGGCCTTCATCGCAGCCCTCGTGTTACTCGGCGCCTACGCCACCCGCACACCCCTTATCGTCACCCCGTCCGAGGAGAGCACCCCGTGAGCGCACCCAGCAACGATTCAGCACCGCTTGGCAACAAGACCAGCCCGATCTTGATCATCGTGATCGCCGTGATGTTGGCTGCGGCCGGTATTGCAGCCTTCGTCATCGCCGGCTCGGGCTCCGATGAGGCTGTTGTTG
>CAYGMW010000113.1:0-10309 GCA_964350975.1 uncultured Acidimicrobiales bacterium
ACGTCAAGCTGGGCGATGATGACGCACAGCAGCTCGCTGGCATGTCCGACTCGGATCTAGAGAACCTCTTCGCCCCTCGTTCCGGGGTGTTTGCAGCAGCCTTGGTTGCGTGGTTTGACCAGCCTCGGGGCAGGCTGATCAGTGAGACGGTCCCGAGCGACACCAGGCTTGCTCCGTACTTGCGTCACCAGCTGGACGAATGGGTGGCCATTATTCGGCAGGTTGCCGAGATCGACCAGACCGGCGAAGCACTCGTCGACTGGGCTGTCGAACGCCTCGAACATCATCAGTTCCGAATCGTTCGAGCGGCGATGAGGACGCCGAACGCGCTGAACGACGATGTTCGAGCCGCCCTCAGCCACCGGGCGCCAACCTTGATGCTCGGACCAATCAGCCGGTTGCTTGCCGAGTTGTTGTTCGCGCTCAACGAGCCATCTGTCGACGTGGCATTGCGGGACCGGTTCGCAGGTGCAGGCCGAGACGAAGGAACCCGATCGGCGCTTTTGGAGGGCGTTGTGGCCAGCAGCACCACCCCCGCGACGGTGGGCGAGCTGCTGGGTTCGGCGCAGAGCGATGGTGCGTTCAGCGACTTCATGGGTCGAATGTTGCTTGCGGACCTTGACCACAAGGTGTTTGATCCAACGGGAACGGCATTCTTTGAGAACTTGGCGACATTCCGATCGTTTCTCGCCGATGCCAGTCAAATCGCTGCGGCCCTGACCGAAGGCCCAGCGATCAAGGTCCACATTGCACTGCTGGCGTCGCTCTATCCCGATCGACGGGTGCCGGAGCGCGTTGCGGTCGACCTACTCACGTCGGACAAGTCGCAGGTCCGAGCCGCGGCCGGTGGCTACCTGTCTCTTCATCATTTCTATGACCATGCCCCGACTCTGTTGACTCACCACGATGTTGCGGTCGTTGGCCGCGGGGTCGCTTGCGCATCCCGGAGGTCACACGGCCGAGGGCGGCAGGCTCGGTGTTCGGCGTTGCTCGATGTGTGGTCGCGACTTCAAGATGGTCCAATCGCGTTTGACGTTGCTGGCTATGACAACGGAGTCCTTCGCCAGGACCGCGTTGCCAAGGTCGTCCTGGAGCACTACGACGGACGCAGTGCCGAACAGTTGATTGACGTCGCCAGGTCAGGCGACCCAGCCACTAGGTCGGCCTGGGTCAAGTGCGTGGACGGCCCAACGGCCACCTCAGCCGAGGTCGATTTCCTCATTGAGTTGTTAGGCGGGCGTGCCAGCGACCCGCAATCAGCAGCCTCGGCCAAGCTGAAGCGCTGCGCTATTGACCATGCGCACGTCGTTGCGATTGCCGACCTCGTGGGCAAGCCCGCCTCTCGCGTGCGGCTTGCGGCGCTGGCGGTGCTGGCGTCTCTAGGCGGCGAGGAGCGTGCTGCGGCGATCATCGAGCTTCGCTCCGGCAACGCTCACCAACAGACAGCAGCCGACGATCTCGACGGTCAACCCACACCGCACGACATGTTCGAAGGTGACGTCGACGAGTCCCCCGGTAAGGCGGCAGGCACAACTCTGCGAGAAGACGAACGTCCAGCAATGCCCGCGGGTTGGCCCCACGACGGCTCGAACTGGGTGCCGGAGCTGTTGGCTTCGCTCGATGCCGAGCTCACCCGCCGCAACAACGTCGAGGTCGAGAATGCAGAGGATCCGAAACGAACCTTGCTCATTGGCATGGACCCGATAGGGGTCTCGTCGGTATCGACTCCCACACCTTCCACCTTCGTGAAGCTCGTTGATGAGCAACTCGCTCCGATCTTCGCCGCGGTGGTCGATCCCTTGATGAAGGCTGGCCGAACCGACGAAGTGGTTTCTGGGCTTTCGGCTGCGATGGGTGTTCTTCAAGACCTTCGCGTTCGCGGCATGCATTTTCGATCTGATGATGACCTCGTCGAAGAGGCCATGCGTCGCCTCGCCCCTGAGGCCGAGGCAGTCGGGCCGCTCGATCACCCCAGGCTGCTCAGCGTTGTGCTTCCTATGCTCTTCGGACCTCTCACTCATGAGGACCGCTGGTGGTCGGCCTTGGCAAGGGGAACAGTCGCGGCTGCGATCATTGCTGACGACATCGCTCAGGAGACTGGACGGCACTGCGCACCTCGTTTTCCGTTCGACAATTGGCAGCCGGCGGCTCGCCGCAGTCGCGGGGGACCCTTGCCGTTGGAAGCCGTTGACATCTTGTGCCGTCTGGCTCGATGGCAGCGCTCAGATGGCGGAGGTAGCAGGCGTGCGCAGAGACCCGATTTCGAGCTCCTGATTGACGCCTCTACCTTCGGACTCCTCACCAAGACCGACATCCGGGCGTGGATCGACGACCATGGAGCAACTACCCGGTCGTCGAATGGCAGCCGAGAGATTGCCGAACTGACGGCCCTGCATCGACGTGGGAATGCAGAGCTCGCAGCCCTGTTCGAGGTCGTCGATGAGCTGCGAGAAGAGGTTGTCGCCGGCGAATGCTCCCGACGCGACCTTCCGGTTGCGACCACGCCAGTGGTGAAGTCGCTCGGCTCTATCGAGGGGGCCCAGACGCTTGCGCGGTTGCTGTCCCGGCTCGGAGATCGGCCGTTTTGGCGTTCGGACTACAGCGATGATCATTGCGAGGCAACACTGAGCCATCTCATCCAGATCAGCCATCCGGGTAGCGGCGAGACACCAGCTGACCTGCGAAACGCACTACGTGAAGTAGGAGTCAGCATCGATCGAATGCTCGCAGTATCGATGTTCGCTCCTCAATGGGCCGCGTTTGGTGAGTCGCTTCTCCGGTGGCGGGGGCTGGAAGATGCGGTGTGGTGGTGGCATGGACACACCAGGGATTCGAACTGGCATGTGCCTCGTGAACTGCGACGTCAATGGGCCGCGGCTTTGGCAACGCGGACCGGCCTCCAGGAGCGACAGCTCGCGTTGGGTGAAGTTGACATCGAATGGTTCCGCCGTGCACATCGCAGCGTCGGTGCCACACGGTGGAGCGAACTCGCAGATCTCGCGAAGCTGACGTCGCCGCGCAACGGCCACCGCGCTGCAGTCGACGCTTCGAACGCGCTCATCGCTGGAGACGCTGCTGTGTTGAAGGTGGCCATCGAAGACCGCCGAGACCAGAGAGCGATGCGCTGTATCGGCCTTGCCCCGCTCCCCAAGGCACACAAAGCCAGACTTGACGAGGTCGTGGCTCGGCGCCGCGTCCTGCTGAGAGTTCTTGACACCATCGCGAAGCGCTCGTCGCAGCGAGCTGCGAGTGAATCCACGGCCGTCGAGGCTGGCCTAGCGAATCTGGCTACCAACGCTGGCTACCGAGACGTGGCCCGCATGAATTGGGTAGTCGAAGCCCGGGAGGCATCGGATCTCGCCTCAGGCAAACTCTCGGCGAGCGTCGCGGGCGCCATAGTGGCCGTCGACGTCGATGCCGAAGGCAATGTGGGCCTTCGCATCGAACGCCATGGCAAGCAGCTCACGTCTGTGCCTGCGGATCTTCGCAAGCACGTCGACATCGTGGCCTTGGATGCCAGGCACAAGGAACTGCGCAAGGTGACCTCGCGTGTCAGGACGGCGTTGGAAACGTCCATGGTCGAAGGTGACCGGTTCTCGAGCGCCGACCTCGCCGACATTTACGCCCACCCAGTCGTTGCGCCGGTTGCGAGACTCTTGACGCTGATTGACGACAGCAATGACTTCGGCGTCATGACTTCGGCAGGCCGCTTCTTCGATGCCGAAGGCGATCGGTGGAAGCCAGACGGCAAGCTTCGGCTCGCTCATGTCACCGATCTCGCGACTTCTGGGAGTTGGCAGGTCTGGCAGCGCCACACCTTCGCCCACCAGCGCCGTCAGCCCTTCAAACAGGTGTTTCGTGAGCTGTACGTGCCAACCGAAGCCGAAGCTGGTGAGTCGGCGCTCGCGTTGTCACGCCGCTATGAGGGCCACGCCGTCAAGCGCCGCCAAGCGACGGCGTTGTTGGCCAGTCGAGGCTGGTCGATCGACCGACGAGGAGGAGCGACGCGATACTTCGCCTCGTGCGGCTGGTCGGCCGAGGTCACTATTGCTGACCCGTGGGACTGGTTTGGATCCGAACATGTGGAACTCGGTTCGGTCCGATGGTGGGGATCGACTCGAGGTTCGTCCACCGGCGTTGAAGGAGTTCCGCCGATCGTGTTCTCCGAGACGATGCGTGATCTCGACCTTGTCGTCAGCGTTGCCCACCGAGGTGGCTCGACGCCCCCCGACGCAAGTCGCTCGGCGATAGAGGTGCGTGCTGCGCTGGTTCGCGAGGTGGCTCGACTGTTCGAAATCGACGTCCGAACCGATGGCCAATGGGTCGCGATCAACGGCACTCGGGCGACCTACAGGGTGCACCTCGGCAGTGGCTCAACCCACATTGCGGCGGGGCGGGCACTCATGATCAATCCTGTTCGTCGAACAGGTCGGGGCCGGATCTTTCTGCCATTCATTGATGATGACCCGAAGGCAGCCGAAATTGTCACCACGGTTGTCACTTTGGGCCAGGATGCAGAGATCAAGGACGCGTCGTTACTTGCCCAGATCGAGCGTCGTTGAGGCCGTTGATTGGCTTTTGCCAACTATCGTTCACGGAGCGGGCGAACTGGGCTCCTCGGGTGCCCATCGTGCTGATGCTCTGGGCACCCTTGGCCGGCAACGGGGGACAAGATGAAGACACTGCTGGTCACGATCGTGCTCGTTGCGGCGCTTGTCGTCCCAGTCCAACGAGCTGAAGCTGCGGTGTTGATCGAAATCGCGAAGCCCGACCTCGACCTCGGCGAGGGCTGGGGCGCCCTCATGACCGAGGGCACCAGCGTGGTAAATCGCGGCGACGCCTTTACCTTTGGCACTGCGACGATCTCGAGCGGATTCGTCCTCGCTGAGGACACATGCTCGGGTCAGCCGTTTGCGGCCAACGCATCATGCTGGATCAGAGTTCGGCCGTCGGACGCGTTGCCAGGGAAACGTACGGGCGCTGTCACCCTTTTTGACTCGGGCGGATCACCAGTTGCTACTGCCACGCTTGAGGTGGAGCAGTTCGTCGGGGTGTTCGCGTTGGCCGACTCTCGGGTCGAGCCTGGTGGCGAAGGCACCGACCAGCTGGTGTTCAACCACCTGAACTCCACGCTCCAAATCAACGAGTGGCCAGGGTCTTGGGGTATCGCGGCGACGATTTTTTCCAACGATCCCCAAGGCGGGTCCGTCACGTTCGAGCCGCCTGCTGGCGCCCAGATTCAACCTGGGACTCGTTACGGGACGACGGCCACGACCGGCGATCCAACCGTTGTTGCTGACGCAGGCGCGTATTGCGGGGCTCCAGGTGGTGTCTTCGACACCGACGAAGTTGAGTACGACGTTGATGGGGACCTGACGCGACTCACGGCGTCGTTCAATGTTCCCTGCGGTGCAGGAAACGGGGTAACTGCTGGGATGGTGGTGTTGTCCTCGACCCCGCTCAGCGATGGTCTGTGGTCCCCGGCCAATGCCCGCATTGGTTCGTTCTCTGGACCGACGGACGGGGTCTCGCTGTTCGCCTCGAATCTCTCCGGTGTGCCTCTTGGGCCCGTCAGCGTGGATGCGACGGGGGTCGGCAACCATGTTGTGCTGGTTGACCACTGCGCGGGGAAGGCAGTGGCCCCGTTTGAGGCCTGCGCTGTGCGGATCGGGCCAAGCTCGAACGGCATGAATGCCGACCCATCTCTCGACTTCTCGGCTGGAGGTTCGACCACACGAACGAACTTCGAGTCAGAAGCACTGACTCTGAGCTACCTACGCACGGCCGGGGGCCACTCGGGACGCACCGAACCAACCCTCGATGTTCGCTCGCTGTACACCCACTTTGGGGCGATCGATTTGGCACCGAATGGGGTCATTTCGGTTTCCTTTGACGACAGACAGGCCGCCCAATTCGGCCCGCCGGCCGGACAATCGCTGGCTGTCGGCACGTACACCGGCGTCACATCCGCCGTCGACGCCACGGCGATGTTCGAAGGCGACCAGTGTTCGGCCAACGGCGGGTCCTTTACGGTCGAGGTGATCGAGTTCGACGGAGACGAACTCACTGCGTTCGTTGCGACCTTCGACATGCCTGAGTGTGGCGTTGGATACTCGGGAGGGGTGTGGTTCAACCGCCCCATGCCAGGGAGTTTCGCTCACGCGGACGTCGCCCAAATCTCGATGCGACCGAGAATCGACTCACCAGCAGCTCAACGCGTCGAGATCACGAACGTCGGCCAGTCAGCGTCTGCGGTCACGCTCGGGGTCACTGGCCTCGACCCGTACGCGTTCTGGTTCTCGAACAACGAATGCATCGGTCAATTGCTGCCGGGGAGCCGTTGCAGTTTCGTCATCAACTACACACCGATGGGTCGATCGAGCGACATTGGTGCCACCTACCTGACGATCAGGCTCGGCCACGGCAACCCTGCGCAGTCCGTCGAGATCTTCCGTGATCCGCCGCCGGAGTGGAACACGGACAAACCAACTCCGGCAAAGGTCACCTCCGGGTACTGGCTGTTGGAACGCGACGGTACCGTCCACGCCTTCGGCGATGCCCGCCATATGGGCGATGCCACGACGTCCGACGACGATGTCCGGCTCGTAGCGACACCGACCGGGCGTGGGTACTGGGTCCTCGACGAGTCAGGTTCGGTGAGCGCTCATGGCGACGCTCCAGTGCTGGGCGGCTTTACTGCGTCGGATCGAGCCAACCTCGAGCCGGGCGAGAAGACCGTGGCAATGGCGCCGACGGCGACAAGCCTCGGCTACTGGATCATCACGTCTCGGGGTCGCGTCGCCCGATTCGGTGACGCCCCCTTCATTGGTGACTTACTCAGCTTCGATTTGGCGGCCAACGTGATCGCCGCGACCACGAGCCCGAGCGGCAGGGGCGTGTACATGCTCGGCTCGGACGGCGGTGTTTTCGCGCTAGGAGATGCCAGGTTCGCTGGTTCGGTGCCAGCGGTGCTTCCAGGCGTGCAACTGGATGAGCCAACCGTCGGAATCGTTGCTGATCCTGACGGCGCGGGCTACTGGGTAGTTGCGGCCGACGGCGGAGTGTTCGCCTTCAACGCTCCCTATCGAGGTTCGGTCCCAGCCGTGCTGCCTGGAGTTACTCTCGATCGTCCCGTGAACGGCATGGTCCCGTACGGAAACGGGTATCTCCTGGTGGCCAGCGACGGCGGAACCTTCAACTTTTCGAACCTGGCCTTCGACGGCAGCCTCGGCGGTTCGGGAGTTTCCTCTGTTGTCGCTGTCGCTCCGGTCGTGCCGGGATCGACGGTGTACTCGAGGTAGGTCGGCCGCTCTATCGAACTGCCCCCGCAAACGACGCAATGGCAATGACTGGGCTGGTCAGTTCGCCGCCAGCTATCGATCCGTCGAACGGCTGATCGGAGAAGTTGAAAACACCTCCGTCGCCAGCGACGAGAAGGTAGCCGTTGCCGAATGGAACCATGCCGTTCACGGGGGAGTTCGGTGTGACTCCGGGCCCGAGGACCGCGGGCAATGAGCCCCGGTATGGCGCATCGAAGGCAAAGACGCCGCCATCGGCTGCGACCAGCCAATATCCGGCCCCATCAGGGTCAGCGACGATGCCAACAATCGGCGCATCGAGGGTCACTCCTGGCAGCACCTGCGGGATTGACCCGGCGAAGCGTGCGCCGCCCAAGGCGAAGACGCCGCCATCGCTTCCGATCATGAACACTCCATCGCCATCGGCGGAAACGGCCGAGTCGATGATCTCGCCATTGAGTTGAACCGAGCGTAGGTCGTTGAGGACCGGTGCATCTCCGAACGCGAAGGCGCGGCCGTGGGTCGTGAAGATCCAGTAGCCCCAGCCAGAAGGGGTCATTGCGATGGTTATTGGGCGCTCGTCGACTGAGAGCTGAGATCGGTCTGCATCAGTCAGCCCGCGCAGCGAGGGTGCATCACCGAGGGCGTGCGCTTGTCCCGTCTCGTCGAGCACCACAGCGCCCTTGCCGCTCGGTGTCGGAGCGATCTGCACTGCCCGACCATCGATCGGCGGAGAGTCGAAGTCCGTGGCGTCACCCAAGGCGGTCAGCGAACCGTCCGCTTGAAGGATCCAGTAGCCGGAAACTCCCGGGGCCGGACGATGGAAGGTGTAGTCGATACCGGTGATCTCAATCGTTGAGGTTCCGGGGTTGTCGACGGCGCTGATGAGTAGATCTGCTCTGAAGCCCCTATTGGGGAGGTCGGCACCGACGAACTCGATCGTGAGCGAACAGGTCGCGAGGGGCTCAAGGACCCCGGAGCACGACCCCGGTCCCAGTCGGTAGGCATTGGCGGGGTCGGCGATCAGCGCCTCGACCCCCGATGCGGTATCACCGAGGTTGGTGACCGGGACGGTTGCTCGCAGCGTGCCGACATACAGGTCGCCAAAGTCGATGGCTGAGACAGAAGGCACCAACAAGGCTGCGTCGAATGGCGTGTTGTACCTCACCGAGACGTACACGTCGGGGAGGTCGACGCACGCGAGGTGAAGGTCAGCCGACAGAGATGTCACCTCGGTTCCCGCCTGAGTAACCGAGTTGATCGTGATGGAGCTGCCGGGTATCGCGCAGAAGGGGCTGGCGCTGATGCCGATCTTGGAGGGATCGGGATAGTTCGCTGTGAGAGAGAACCTTCCGGTGGTGAACGGCTGGTCGAGCGGAGCAACAAGCGTCAGGGGGGTTCTCAGCGACGATCCCATCTCATAGGAGATCGCCAGCTCGGTCTGAGGAAACCCGGGAAAGGTCGACACTGACGCTGTTCCGGCTGCGCTCGTGGCAATGCTTGCCGTCGGCCAGCGGGGGTTGGCCCCTGAGACGTGGGCCACGATGACTGTGTCCGGCGAGCTCAGCACGTCAACCTGAGACTCGGCCTCCAAAGGCTCAACTGCGGCGTCAGACGGCTCGGTCGTTGTCGTGAGGCCAACGACAATCGACGTCATCGCCATGACTGCCAGAACTCGTCGCACGGTGTCCACCTGTCTGTGATGATGCTGTTCCGATTCGCTCTGCAGCGGTGGCAGCACGGTATGGTCTCGCCTCTCGCAACGGTAGCCGCGCCTCGTCCAGCCGGAGGACTGCTGACGATGACAGGACCCCGCCTGACAGCGCGGAACCATGGAGACTTGAACGTGCTTCTTTCATGACCACCCCAACGCGAACGGCCGGAGTGCGGCCATCGAGGGCTCTGACGGCGAGCCCGTGGGCGGTGCTGGTCATTGCCATCATCACGGGCGGGCTCACCGGTCCGGGCCAGACGATTGGTGTGTCGGTGTTCATCGACCACTTCGTCGACGACCTCGAGCTCACCCGTTCCCAGGTCAGCACTGCGTATCTGATTGGCACCCTCGTCGGAGCAACGGCACTGCCCTTCGTGGGGCGCTTCGTCGATCGGCGCGGTGTGCGGATCGCCCAGGTTGCCGTTGGTGCCGCGTTCGCGCTGGCGCTGGTCAATATGTCGCTCGTCAATGGGTTGGTCTGGTTGGCGATCGGGTTCTTCGGCATCCGTTGTCTTGGCCAAGGGTCGCTGTCGCTGGTGGCGACGGTGACCGTGACGGTTGCGTTCCGGCAACGGCGCGGTTTGGCACTTGGGTTGTTCTCGGTGGGTACCGCCGGATTGATGGCACTGGTGCCCGTTGTGCTCGGCCTGACAATCGACCAGGTTGGGTGGGAGACCACCTGGCTGCTCTGCGCCGGCGTGGTTGCGGCGATTGTTCTCCCGCTCGGCTGGTTCGGTCTGGCCGGGCTGCCGCGAGGGCTGTCGAAGACCCAGCCTCCAAGCACCGCCATCGACACCGATCCAGCCATCGAGCCCCGGTCCTACACCCGAGCCGAAGCCATTCGCACCAGGTCGTTCTGGATCATCACCTGTGTGTCCAGCACGGCTGCCATGTTGTCGACGGCGTTGAACTTCCATCAGATCGACCTGCTCGGCGAGGCCGGTTTGTCCGACGGAGCGGCCGCCGCGATGTTCATTCCCCAGGTGTTGGGTTCGACGGTTGCGGGCCTTGCATTCGGCTATGCGGCCGACCGACTCGGGGCCCGCTGGCTGCCTGCGATCAGCATGGCGCTGTTGGTCTCGGCCCACGTGCTGGCTGCAACTGCTGCTCCCGGTTTCGCGGTGGTGATCTATGCCATTGCCCTCGGTGCGAGCGGCGGCGCAGTTCGGGTGGTGACCGCGACCCTGTTGCCCCAGTGGTTCGGAACAGCCCACATTGGTGCCATCCAAGGAGTGCAGAACTTCGTAGGGGGTGGCGCGTCGGCACTCGGTCCGGTCGGGATAGCCTGGGCCGTAAG
>CAYGMW010000114.1:0-10306 GCA_964350975.1 uncultured Acidimicrobiales bacterium
GCATTTCGTAATGCAACTGTTACATTTGCCGATAGGTTGTGGTGCGGGCCGAAGCGAAGGCGAGTTACACATGCTCAATCGTTCGAGAACGTTGCTCATCTCACTGTTGGCCGCGGTGTTGGCGGTGGCGCCGGTGGCTCTACCATCGGTCGATGCTGCGGGCGCATCCGACGATGGCATCGGTCGCCATCTCATGGGCATGTATCCCCAGTGGAACGCCCAAGCTCCGAACGAATTTGGTGGTGTTGCCGGTCGAGCCGTTGAGTCGCTGACGCTCTACCTCGATCGAGACAGTTGGGCAGAGATGTCCTCGAGCACTGGCGGATTGTTGAACCTGTGGGACGACCATCCCTCGCTAAAGGTGATCTCGTTCCCCATGTCGGTCAACGGCGAAAGCCTGGCCTATGGCAACTCTGGCGCCAACGACACCAAGATTCGCGATATCGCTCAACGGCTGGTGAATGGTGGCTTCGACGGATCCGTCATTCGGGTCGGATGGGAACACAACGGCAGCTGGAGCCCGTGGTCGTCGCTCGACGACCCAGATGCCTACGCGAGCTACTACCGTCGCATCGTCGACCAGTTCCGTGCCGTGTCTCCGAACTTCCGATTCGAGTGGAACGTCAACGTCCGGTATGTGGCTGTTGACATGCGCAGCTACCCAGGCGACGACTACGTGGATGTCATTGGCATGGACATCTACAACTCGTCTTGGGGTGATAGTCAGCGCGACCCGGTCGATCGATGGAATACCTACCTCGACCGTGGCGCAGGTCTCAACTGGCACCGCGATTTCGCGGCGTCGCGTGGCAAGCCCATGGCGTACAGCGAATGGGGGCTCACCGACGCAACACGCCATGAGAGCGGTGTCGATCCAGACGACACCTATTTCATCGATCAGATGCTCAGGTGGATTGCCTCGAACAATGTGGCGTACGCCAACTATTTCGATTCGGGCTGGGCTGACCTGAGTGATTTTCCCAAGGCCCAGGCGCAGTACGGACGGTCGATGACGCTCGTCCCGGCCGCAACGAACCCAGACGTCGGCGGGCCAACGCCGACGACTCGGGCTCCGGCGACCACAACGCCGACGCCAGCACCCACGACAACCACGTCTCCGTACCCGCCGGGGGTGTGCCGAGCCCCGTCGAACCCCGTTTCGACTCCGAGTGCGTCGTCGGCCGATGGATACTGGGTGCTTGATGCATCGGGTCGAGTGCACACTCGTGGGAACGCAACATTCTGGGGCGATGTCCGAGACCGAGGGGTCACAGTGGTTGCAATCGCAGCCCACCCTGACGGCGCCGGCTACTGGATTGCGGAAGCGAACGGCACGATTCATGCCTTTGGTTCGGCCCGACACCGTGGCGACCTTCGTGGGATTGCCCTGGCGGGACCGATCCAGAGTCTCATTCCTGCGTCTGACGGTTCGGGCTACTGGATGATCGGCAGCGATGGCGGCGTGTTCTCCTTCGGCGTGTCGTTCCACGGCTCGATGGGCGGCACCAATCTCGCCGCGCCGATCGTCTCAGGCGCCGCTGGCCCAACCTCTGGGTATTGGCTCGTCGGTCGAGATGGCGGCGTGTTCTCCTTCGGAGTGCCGTTCCTCGGGTCGACGGGTGGGCTGGCGCTGGCGAGTCCCGTGTCGTCACTTGCTGCCCATCCCAACGGCAACGGGTACTGGCTCTATGCCCAAGATGGCGGCGTGTTCGCCTTCGGGGTTCCGTTCTACGGCTCGATCCCGGGCCTTGGGCTGTGCTCGCCCCCTGAAGCAGTTGAGCTCGACGTCACACGAAGCGGCTCGGGCTATTGGATTCTGGCGACGAACGGTGAGGTATTCGCCTTTGGTGACGCGATGGACTTCGGCAATGTGACGAGCACGGCGGTGGGTGCAGCCATCGACATAGCTGTGGCACTCTGACAGGGTGACTCGCGCTGAACCTCGGTCAGGTGACCTTCGTCGAGCCGGGCGTGCGCTGGTCAAAGAAGCAGTCTGGCTGTTGACCTCGCACGAACCCGGCGAAAAGAACGACGTGGCGCTCTTCGCGGCTCGCCGTGGCGGCAGTACCTGGTTGATGCAAGTCATCGGTGCCGCCGAGGGGTTCCGAACCCTTGATCAGCCGTTCTCGGTCATGACGGCAAACCTGACTCCAGGCCACTACCGCAAGATACCCAAGTACCCCTACGGAGAGATCGTGGCGCCCGCGCCCGATGAGTTCGACGAGCTGCGGCCCTATGTCGAGTCGTTGTTGGCCGGTCAGCTACCGGTGAATGCGCCGTACCGGTTCTGGGCATCGGGCTTTCGTTGGCGCACCAATCGCCAGCTACTCAAGATTGTCGGCGCAAAATCGATCGCAGGTTGGCTCGATGACGAGTTCGATCTCGATGTCGTGGTGCTGACACGGCACCCGATCACCCAGTCGTTGTCGTGTCTTCGCAATGGCTGGACCCTGACCGCTCGGGCCTTTTTGGACAATCCTCGTTTCGTCGAGCGATGGCTTGGTGGGGGTCTTGAAGGCCGCTGTCACGACATCTTCGAAGGCGGTTCCGAGCTCGACCGGTTCGTTCTGAATTGGGCTCTTGAGAACGTCGCGATCTTGCACGAGGCACCGAGTCGTCCGTGGCTTGTCACCTCCTATGAGGCAACGGTCCTCGAACCTGACTCGGTCCTCGAGCAACTCGATAGCTATCTCGGCCTTGGTGGAGTCGAACCGTTGCGCCAAGCAGTTCAACGGCCGTCTCGTTCGTCGCGTCTGTCGACGGGCGAGCGCATCGAGGCAATGAGGTCAGGCGATAGCGGGGTCCTGCTCAAGCGACCGCTTGAGTCCATTGAGGTCGAAGCCCGTGTGCGAGCGATGCGTATTGTCGAAGAACTTGGAATCGACCTGTATAACGCGACCGAGATTGGCCCCCGACGCACATGAATCGTCCACTTCGTTGGTCATGGTGGTCCGGGCTGTCTCCGGTTGGGGTGAGGTCGGGCCTTGCGATGTACTCGCGAGGCCTTGCCGCGTCGGTTGCAGCCCAAGGAGTCAAGGTGAGCGGCATTGGGTTGGGGGCACCATCTGCCGGCGGGCCCGTGGAGTGGCTCGGCGTCGCGGCGGAGCCTCGGAGCCGTCTTCGAGCCCTCGCCTCGTTGAACCCCTACATTGCGAATCGGCTGGCTGTCGATGCTCATATCGAGGCGTTGCAGGCCGAACTGAAACGTAACCCAGACGTGGTGGTGCTTGATCACCTGATGTCGGGCTGGGCCCTCGATCTTGCGTGTGCCTGGCGCAAGTCGACCGGGGGGATCATCGTGCACGTTGCGCACAACGATGAAGCTGCGGTCCGGACACGGTGGGCTGCAGAGACTCCGTGGTCGTCGCCTCGAGGCTGGTACCTGCGATTTGACGGGGCCCGTTCGGCGCGGCTGCAAGCCAAGGTCATCGAGGCTGCCGATTTGGTGACAGTGATTACCGATGCCGACCAAGCGTCCATCACGGCGCGACATCAGTCGGTGCCGACGGTGGTCTTAATGCCAGGGCACCCCGCGGCGGATGTCGAACCGCCAACCGATCGGCCGTCTCTTGAGAGCCGGCCGCGTTCTGTTGTGCTGCTCGGGACGCTCGACTGGGAAGCCAAGCGCCAAAACGTCTTGGAAGTTGTTTCCGCAGTCGACAGCCGCCTGGCTGATGCGGGTGTTGCCTTGAGGGTGGTTGGTGGTGGCGACGATGCCTTTGTTGCCGCCCAACACGGACAGTGGCGCGCCACCACGTTCACGGGAGCCGTTGACGATCTCGACGCCGAGTTGTCGCAGAATCGGGTTGGTCTCGTCGCCGAACCCATCGGTGGTGGGTTCAAACTCAAGAGCCTTGACTATGTGTTTGCTGGGCTACCGATGGTGGTTCTTGATGGTTCGATGGAAGGACTCGGGGTCGCGGCTGGAGTCGATTACGGCGGAGCCGCCTCGGTCAGTGAGCTCGCTGACGTCTTGATTGCTGCAGTTGACGATGTCGAGTCCCTTGAACAGTGGGCTCGATCTGCTTTGGCAGCGGTGCATGGAAGGTTTTCGTGGTCAGACCGCGGAGATCTTCTCGTTGATCGTGTGATTTCCTTGAGGGCTGAGCGTTAGCTACCGATTGTT
Organism: uncultured Acidimicrobiales bacterium; assembly: GCA_964350975.1. GTDB lineage: Bacteria > Actinomycetota > Acidimicrobiia > Acidimicrobiales > Poriferisodalaceae > JAADHX01. Next base: position 4,127 of record CAYGMW010000114.1, read on the forward strand.
TGTTGACGCTTGGCTTTGCTTAGCCCTGCTCAAAGAGTTCCACTGCCCGAGGAGCGGCGTGTCGTATCGGATCATCGTCCACGACTATTCAGGTCATCCGTTTCAGCTCCAGCTGAGCCGAGCGTTGGCTGGGCGCGGCCATGAGGTGCTGCACCTGTACTCGAGCGACTTCCAGACCGGACAGGGCGCCACAACGGTCACCGCTGACGATCCGGACACACTCGAGATTGAGCCGCTCGGCATTGGTCTGCAGTTTGCGAAGTACCACCCAATCCGGCGAGGTGTTCACGAACTGCGCTACGGGCGGGTCCTTCGTAGACGGGTGAAGGCTTGGAAGCCCGACATTGTGCTGTCGTCCAACACACCACTGCTGAGCCAGGCAGCCCTGTTGTCGTGGGTTGCCCCGCAGAAGATCCCGTTCGTGTTCTGGCTCCAAGATGTCTACAGCCTGCTCATTACCGAAGCGTTGGTCGACAAGCTCGGCAAGCCCGGCGCGGTGATTGGTTCGTTCTTTGGCTGGCTTGAACGGCGAATGCTGCGAGCCTCCGACGGCGTTGTTGTGATTACCGAGGACTTCGAGCCCATCTTGCGCCGCTGGAAGGTCCAACGCGAGCGGGTCACCGCAATCCCGAACTGGGCACCGCTCGCCGAATTGCCCCAGGTGCCGCGCCACAATGAATGGGCCCACGAGTTTGGTGTCGCCGACGACTTCGTCTTCTTGTACAGCGGAACAATCGGACACAAGCATCGGCCCGACCTGCTCCTGAAGCTGGCCGACGAGGTTCCGGAAGCGACAGTTCTTGTGGTTTCGGAGGGTCTCGGAGCCGACTTCTTGAAGTCCCAATGCGAGCTCAAGCCTCGGCGCAACCTTCGGATTCTGCCATTTCAGCCCTACGAGCGGCTTCCAGAAGTCCTGGGCAGCGGCGATGTGCTCATCGCAGTGCTCGAACCTGATGCCGGGGTCTATTCGGTCCCATCGAAGGTCTTGTCGTACCTGTGTTCCGGGCGTCCCATCTTGGCGTCGATGCCGATCGAGAACCTGGCGGCTCGAACCCTGACCCGTCACGAGGCTGGCCGCGTTGCAGGACCGGCAGATGACGAACAGTTCGTCGGTTACGGACGCGAACTGTTCCAAGACGCCGAACTTCGTCGTCATTTCGGAAAATCGGCTCGTCAGTATGCCGAAGAGACTTTCGATATCGAATCTATTGCCGACCAGTTTGGTACGGCTCTTGAATCAGCAGTCGCGGTTCGTGCCGCGAGAAACGGATGACTATGTCACGCAAGAATGAACTCGTCGTGGTGACCGGTGGTGGTGGATTCATCGGCGGCCACCTCGTTGGACGACTGCTCGACGAAGGTTTCACCAATGTTCGTGCCGTCGACGTCAAGCCCTTCGACGAGTGGTACCAGCACCACGATGGTGTCGAAGACCTCCAGCTTGACCTCGAACTGCGCGATAGCTGCATGAAGGCTCTTGACGGCGCAGCCGAGGTGTACAACCTGGCCGCCGACATGGGCGGGATGGGGTTCATCGAGAACAACCGCGCCCTGTGCATGTTGTCCGTGCTGACCAGCACCCACGTGCTCGTGGCAGCCCAAGAGTTGGGCCTTGACCGGCTGTTTTATTCGTCGTCGGCGTGTGTGTATGCGGGCGACAAGCAGACCAACACTGACATCACTGCGCTCAGCGAGAGTGACGCCTACCCGGCTGACCCAGAGGACGGCTACGGCTGGGAGAAGCTCTTCAGCGAGCGCATGGCCCGCCACTTCCGCGAGGACTTCGGTCTCAAGACCCGTGTCGCTCGCTACCACAACGTCTATGGCCCGTTTGGAACCTACGACGGTGGCCGTGAGAAGGCTCCTGCTGCGATGTGCCGCAAGGTGATCGAAGCCAAGCTCTCAGGTGACCACAGCATCGAGATCTGGGGCGACGGCGAGCAGACCCGCAGCTTCATGTACATCGACGACTGCCTCGAGGGCACTCGCCGCATCATGGACAGCGACGTCACTGACCCGTTGAACCTTGGCAGCGACGAACTTGTTTCGATCAACCAGCTGGTCTCTCTTGTCGAAGACATCGCTGGTATCACCTTGAACCGCTCCTACAAGACCGATGCCCCCCAGGGTGTGCGTGGTCGCAACAGCGACAACACCATGATCATTGATCAGCTTGGATGGGCCCCGTCCATCTCCTTGCGTGAAGGTATGGAGCAGACCTACAAGTGGATCTACGACCAGATGGTGTCGAAGTAGTCGCCGCATTTTGGCTCATCCTTCTCTCAGGACGCGCTGCGGCGCCGCCGGCGACGATGCCAGCGAACCTCGGTGACCGGGCCGACGATTGCGAATGCAATGACGGCCGCGATCTTGAGTGCTGGCCCAACGTCCCAGCGGGCGGCGGCTGCAAGGTAGGCCTTAATCAGCCGAAGGCTCCGGCCGGACTTGGCGTCGGGTGCAAACCAGGCAGCTACGGCGTCGGAGCTCGTGTTTGCACTCCTCGAAGCGCCTTGATGTCTTCTGCGCAGAAACAGCCGATCGTCCACCTCGACGATCTTGCCGCGCAGTGCAAGCTCCGCGAGCAGAGCAATATCCGACGAGTCGAACGACTGGATCAATCCCGTCGAACGAAGCTCGTCGGTTCGGACGACGCCAAACACTGCATTGCACAGACCAACGCGCCACAGCAGAGTCGTAGCTCGGCGGATCGGGTTTGGATCGTTGATGTTGAGACGGTCCTCGTAGGGACGAACCATGGCACCGGCGCCGTCGATGATGCTGGTCTTTGGGTAGGCGAGGACCGCGGATGTGTCCGCATCGAGAGCATCAGCGCACTTGGCGACATAGTCAGGCAGGCAGAGGTCGTCGTGCGCAGCCCATTTGAAGTACGGCCCCGAGGCGGCATCAACAACGCGGTTGTAGTTCCATGCCGCGCCCAAGTTCTCCTCAGCTGGCAAGACCCGCACACGGCTATCCATCCGCGCATACTGCTGTGCGATGTCGAGCGATCCGTCGGTGCTGGCGTTGTCCGCGATCAGAATCTCAAGATTCTGGTGGGTTTGAGCCAACAAGGCGTCGATCGCGCTTTCCAAGTAGGCCGCCCCGTTGAACACAGGTACTCCAATGCTGACAAGTGTTGTGGACATCGGGGTCTCCTGCGGAAAGCGATCAGTCGGGCCGGTTTGGCGAGTGGTTGCGACAAGACCTATAGGAAACCACGGTGACCTCGCCATCGTCGGCCAATGGCGACATCATCTCGGGCGGTCGCTGGGTTGCGGTCAGTCAGCTCGTGAAGCAATTGACCCAGATCGCAACGCTCGTTGTGCTCGCTCGCATACTCGAACCCTCCGTGTTTGGCGTTTTGGCGCTGGCAAAGATCATGACGCGCTTTGTTGACACGGTGATCGGCGACCTGGGAACTGCCTCGGCGATTGTTCAGCGTCAAGACCTTGGGCCCAGTGAGCATTCGACGATCTTTTGGTTCAACGCAGGCATCGGGGTTGTGCTCAGCGGAATCGGAGCGGCGGCTGCGCCATTCATGGAGCCAGTGCTCGGAAGCGAACTAGCCGTCGATGTCTTTCAGGTCGCGATCTTGACCTTCGCGATTGCTGGTTTCGGCATGGTTCCGCTGGCTTTGCTGCGTCGCGATCTCGCGTACGGACGCCTAGTCAAGGTGGACCTATTGGTAGTCGTCGTCGCGACTTCGGTTGCTGTGGGCGGTGCACTGGCCGGCTGGGGCGTGTGGTCTCTAGTGATCTCGTCGCTGTGCGGTGGCCTTGCCAGCACCGTCGGTGCTTGGTTGCAGGTGAGCTTTCGTCCGGCGCGATCGTTCGATGCTGAGCATCTTCGACAGGTCCGCAGCTTCTCGGCGAACCTGTCGGCGTTTCGCCTAGTGAACTTCTTTTCTTCATCGGGTGACCGATTCTTGGTCGCTCGAGTTCTTGGCGCGGAGGCTGGCGGCTTGTACGCCCAGCCAAACCGACTGAATCAAGTCCCATTGGAGATTACGGCGGTGATGTACCGCCGGATACTGTTTCCAGCGCTGGCAAAGATTCAAACAGACCTCCCCCGAATGCGCGAGAGCGTGAAACGAACCGTCGGTGTGGTGCTCACCGCTGGGGCACCACTCAGCGTTCCCCTGATCGTCTTGGCAGGGCCTCTCACCAGAGCGCTCCTCGGCGAAGCTTGGCTCGAAGCCGAACCGTTGATCAGAATTATCGCCGCGATCGGTGTGATGCAACTCGTGAGCAACGTCTCGGGCGTGGTGCTGCAAGCAATCGGTCGGACCGACGTTTTGCTCTACCGCGGGATCGCTGTGGCAGTGGTGCTGATGACAGCGTATTCGATTGGTTTGATTTGGGGTGTCCAGGGTGTGGCTTGGGGATACTTCATCGCTGTCGCAGTGTTGCTGATCCCAACGCTTGAGGTCGGTTTCCGCTATATCGGGCTCTCGCAGCGAGAATTCTGGTGGAGTCTGCGTCGTCAGGCCATCGCTATCGTGGTTCAAGGGGCCGTGACGTGGCTGGTGATGGTTCAGATCGATGGAGGGTCTCCTTGGGTCCCGTTGCTCGGCGCAGCGGCCGCTGGGCTAGTCGCCTACGTAGGGGTACTGGTCGCGATGCGCGATAGTCATCTGTATGACCTGTTGCGAATTGGCTTTCCGCCACTGGCTCCGATGCTCTTTCCTAAGGGGGCGAAATCGTGAAGATTGCTATTGCCGTGTGCACGTTTCGTCGCCCCCTTGGCCTGGCCCGGCTGTGTGATGCACTGGGCCACCTCGTCGTTCCGTCCAACGTCGAGTTGGTCATGGTGATTGTCGACAACGAGGGCGCGCTGGAGAGTCCAGACTCGCCGCAGGGCTGGCCTCTGGTGGTTGATGTTGAGCCGCTCCGAGGCATCCCGTTCGCCCGAAACAGGGCCGTTGAGCTGTGTCGCCGCGAGCAAGCTGACGCAGTGGTCTTCTTTGACGACGACGAGCAGCCGCACAGCGATTGTTTGGTCCGCCTCGTTGAGGTATGGAATCAGTCGGGTGCGTCGGTCGTGCAGGGTGGATCGCGGCCCGTCTTTGAATCCACTCCCGCTTCATGGGTTATCCAAGGCGGCTACTTCGCTCGACGTTTTGATGCTGACGGATCTCAGATCCCTCCTTTTCGAGCCCGGACAAGCAACGTGCTGGTCTCCATGGACGTTTTTGATGTCGCTGATCCGCCGTTCGACACACGCCTTCGACTTAGCGGCGGATCGGACACCTTCCTGTTTCGGACCGCAGGTGAGGCAGGCCACACCTTTGTCGGTGCCGCGTCGGCGATGGTCGACGAGGACGTTCCTGCGTCGAGAACGACTCTACGCTGGCTTGTGCGTCGCCAGTATCGAACTGGGTGGGGCCGGAGCTACCACCTTCGGTCCAGCGATCCGTCGCTCGGTCGTCGCTCGAAGCGAGCGCTTGCGGGATTCGCTTCGATCGGGTTCGGGCCCGTGCGAGCTGTTCGCTACGTCAGGAGCCCGCGCCTAGCGGCTGCCGAGGCGGCGCGCGGTGTTGCCTACGGCTGGGGGCTCCTGATTGGCATGATGGGGCCGATGCCATCGGAATATGCAGACGTGCACGGGTCATAGCGAACCGATGAACACTTCCGGTGCACTCCAAATGCAGTGGCAGATGCCGACAGGACCAAGGGTCAGCATGAGCAGACTCGACCAACGATGAGAGGTTTGTGAGATGAAGGTTGGAATCTTGGCAGGCGGTCTTGGGACACGCCTTTCAGAAGAAACAGAACTCAAACCCAAACCCATGGTCGAAGTGGGTGGCCGGCCGATTCTGTGGCACATCATGCAGTACTACGCCCAGTACGGCCACAACGAGTTCGCGGTTGCGTGCGGATACAAGGCTGACTACATCAAGCGATGGTTCGCCGATGCGGTCACAACAACGGGCAGTCTGCGCATCGATTTTGCCGCTGGCGAAGTTCGGCCCTATGACTCGACCGGCCCTGACCTCGACTGGCAGGTCGACCTTGTCGATACCGGACTGCCAACCGCGACCGGCGGCCGTATCAAGCGCCTCCAGCCCTACCTGGGCGAAGGGACCTGCATGGTCACGTGGGGAGACGGAGTGTCGGACGTCAACCTTGACGAACTGCTGGCGTTCCATCGCTCGCACGGCAAGCTCGCCCACGCCACCGC
>CAYGMW010000115.1:0-10078 GCA_964350975.1 uncultured Acidimicrobiales bacterium
ACCAAGTACCGAATCGGCCGCAACCTCGTGCTGCGCAACGTGCTGCAGCAGGTCGACTCGGTGTACTCAGCAGTCACCAAAACGTTCTGCACCGAGTTCGAACAAGAAGTGGCTGAGTTCGTCAGCTATGTCGCGGGCCCTCATGCCATGATGCAGGACCGCGTGGCTCGCAACCTCGTCTACGCGCCGGCCTACACGATCATGGGCGGCACCACCCAGATCCTGCGCAACATCATCGGTGAACGGATCTTGGGCCTGCCCCGCGAGCCCCGCCCGAGCTAACCCCGTAGGGCCGCGATCGGTTCGAGGTTCGCGGCCCGCAACGACGGGTAGATGCCAGCGATCAGTCCGACCACGGCGCCTGCGACCGGTGCCGCCAGCGGAAGCCACGGCTCCAGCACCGGAGTCCAGTCGCGCACTGCCGACACCCCGACGATGGTCAGCACACCGACGCTGGTGCCAATCACTCCACCCAACGCGCCGAGCATCGTCGACTCCAACAAGAACTGAGCCGAGATGTGGCGTCGGGCCGCACCCATCGCCCGGCGCAGCCCGATCTCGCCTTGTCGTTCGAGCACCGACACCAACGTCACGTTGGCGATGCCAAGCGCGCCCACCAACAAGCTGATCCCGCCTAACACCAAGAACAAGGCATTGACATCGGACTGCACCCGCGAGCGCACCTCGCGAGGGTCGGGCGGAAACTGCACATCGACGAGGTTCGGCTGGTTCGGCGCCACCGCGACCGACGCCTGCGACGCGACGAGCTGGGCAGCACCGATAGCGGTCTCGATCTGGACCTCGGCCGGCGCAGCCAGGTTGAACCGATCGCGAGCCAGGCCGTTCGGGATGATGATCTTGCTCAACAGGCTCTGCTCGCGGGCCAAACCGCCATCAGCAATGATGCCGATGACGATCAGGGGTTCTTCGCCCACAAAGATCGCGGGCTGATTGTCGACCCTCACCACATTGAGTCGCTGGGCCGCGGCCGGGCCCAGAATCGCCACATTGTCGCCCCGTGCGTCGTGGCCCGCGTCGAAGAATCGGCCAGTCGACAGCTCGGCTCGTAGGGCACCGAAGAGACCAGATGAGGCCGCCATCACCTCAATGTCGAACTCGGTCGAACCCAGCGGATCGGTCACCGGGACACTCGTCGTGAGGGCACCAGCGATGTCGACCGGACTCAGGGTTCCGACAGCCACCACCCCGTTGAGCCGAGCGATCCGGTCGTCGACATCCCACGGGATCGGCACCGACGGCCGCTGATTCGACCCGAACCCGACCGATTGGGCGCTCACCGTCACCTCGGTTGCGGCCAATTCGTCGAACCGGGTCACGATCTGGTTGCCCGCAGTCTGGGCAACACCCAGGGTCACGACCAGGGCTCCGACGCCGAGCACCGTCCCGAGTGCGGTGAGCGCGGACCGCGATGGTCGAGCCAACAAGGCCGACACGGCCTCGATGATGAGGTCGCGTTTGGACATCCGCGCCGATGGAAGATGGAGCGACTCGACCAGCTCGTTCCCGGACGACCTGAACTTCACCGGACCACCTCAGACAACACACCATCGACCATACGAACCGTCCGTTGGGCTCGCAGCGCCACCTCGGCGTCGTGGGTGATGACCACAATCGTCAGGCCGCGCGATTGGAGATCGTCGAACAAGTCGAGGATCTTGTCGCCTGTCGCCTGGTCGAGGTTGCCGGTCGGTTCGTCCGCGAGCAGGAGGCTCGGACCGCCAACGATGGCCCGGGCAATCGCGACCCGCTGGCGTTCGCCACCGGACAGCTTCGTGGGCATGAAATCCACCCGGTGCGACAACCCGACCTGGTCGAGAGCGTTGATCGCCCGGTCGCGACGGTCACCTCGAGGAACGTCGCCGTACAACATTGCGAGCATCACGTTCTCGGCCACCGTGCGATGCGACAACAGATGGAACGCCTGGAACACAAACCCGATTCGCTGACCCCGAACCGCCGTGCGCTGGACGTCAGACAGGCTACGAACATCGATGCCGTCGAGCAGATACGTTCCTTGGGTCGGAGTGTCGAGCAGACCAAGCAGATGCAGCAAGGTGCTTTTGCCTGATCCCGACGGGCCCACGATCGACACATATTCGCCCGGCATCACTTGCAGATCGGCGTGTCGCAACGCCTCAACTGGCTGGGCCCCATCGAAGGTGCGGCCGGCTCCGACCAGGTCGACGACAGCCGTCGCGGTGCCGGTCACCTCAGCGACACTTCGCCCGCGCTGGACTCATCGGTGCCGTCGTCGGAGAGATCATCAGCAAGTGATGTCCCCTCGAAACCAACGACCACCCGATCGCCCTCGGCCAGGCTGCCGTCGACGGCGCGGACCTCAATGAGGCCCCCAGCCCGCAAACCGGTGACGACGTCGACGACATCGACATTGCCCGTGCTTCGTTCGACCTGAACCCGAGGTGTTCCGTTGGCGGCGGCTGACACCGCAGCCAGTGGCACGGCCAAGACCTCGCCATCGGAGGAGCTGAACGGGATCGTCACCCGCAAGTTCGCTGGCAGCTCGTTGGAATCAACTCCTTCGTCGAGACGAATCCGAAGGTAGTAGCGGCTACTCGAAGCACCCTGAGTTCCGGTGATGTCCGCCACGAACACGATCTCGCCTTCGACACTCACCCCGAGGTCGACATCGTCGGCAATGACCCGATCGCCCACCTTGATGAGGGGTCGGTCGCCCGCAGGCACCGACGAGTCGAGGATCAGGTCGACGCCTGACACATTGGCCACCGCGCCACTGATCACGCTGCCGCGCTCCACAAAGACCGACTCGACCCGCCGTGGCAGGGTGGGCAAGAACACCAGCTCGGTTGCCGGAACCTGGATGCCGATCTCGGTTTCGAGGCGGGTCAGTCGCTCCTGGGCCGCGACAACTTCGCGGTTGGCATCAGCAATGGCTTCGGAGTAGCCCGACAGGTCCTGGCCGGTGAGGGTCTCTCGGCGCGACGCAGTCTGGATGGCTAGCTGGGTGGTCGCATCTTCGACCTGGCGTTGAAATTGGGCCGGCACCGCGGCCGCGGTGTTGGCCAACTCGACCAGCAGCAGCTCGGCATCATCGAGTTCGGCCGCTGCGCCGTCGATGTCGGCTTGCAGTTCTGCCAGTTCGCCCGGTGTCGGAGCTAGCCCGGTGTCGGGATGCGTCCCAGCGGCAGCTGCGGCAAGGCGGGTGGTCGCATCGGCCAACGTCACCTTGGCCGCGTCGCGCACCACGATCTGGGCATCACGAGCCTGGTCGGCCTCGGTCTGGGCCGCGGCCCGTTCGGCGAGGGAGTCGTCGAGCGCCCGTTGGGCGTCACGAACCGACTGATCGAGCGCGAGCCGGGTCGATTCAGGAACCGACGCTCGGGCCTGGGCTAGGGATTGTTCGCTGGACCTCAACGCCGACCGAGCTGCGGTCACCGCCGATGCCGCAGCCGCGAGCTGCTCTTGTTCTTCGAGGGTCGGGCCCGACGCGGAGTACCCGGCATCGGAGTACCAGGCAGTCACTGCTTGTTCGAGGGCCTCGTCGTACACCCCGTCGACGGTTCCAACATCGTACCCCAGCCGTTGCAGGGCCTCTTCGAACTGGACAACATCGTCACCTTCGGCCCCGGGCACAATCGATCGGAACATGGGCAGCTCGCCGGCCAGCACAAAAACGGGCCGACCGGTGACCTCGACGAAGACATCGCCCTCGTTCACGACATCGCCCTGGGCCGGTGGTGCGCCGGTGACGACCGCAGGGCCGAGCCCGCCGGACACCGTCACACTGGTCGAACCCTCGAATCGGACCGTGCCTCGCACCACGACCGATGACTCCAGACTGACGGATTCGACACCAACGGTGATCAGGGAGGGTTCGGGCGCAGCCACATCGGCCTGGGCTTCGTTGCTGGACTTGAGCTGACGGCCCGCAAACCATCCGGCAGCCGCGGCGAACACGGCAATCGCGACGACCAGGGCAAGGATGCGACGTTGTTTCACGAGACGTCGCGGTCAGCTGGCCGGGGCGAACTCGTCGGCGTGGGCGTCGACGAAGGCTTGCTCGAACTCGAACTGGACCTCGAGATAGATCTGGGGTGGCCCCTGAGCCATCGGCGGCACATCACAATCGAGGCTGGCGACAGCCATCGCGATCTCCTCGGCCCTGATCTCGTCGAGGAGTTCTTGGTCGAACTCCGGCGGCTGGCTGTAGTAGGCGTTCAGCTCGTCTTCGGTCATGGCTTCGAACTGCTCTGGTTTCAGCTCGTCGCCGGGGAAGGTCATGGTTTCCCAGACCTTGTTCATTTGCTCGCCGAAATACTCGTTGGCGTCCTGGACCGAATCGTAAGCGAACCCTTTTTCGGACATACATTCAGCCCACTTGCGTTCGAATTCGACAATGCGCGGATCGGCCTGAATTTGTTCGTACATGGCTTGCAGCTCGTCGGAGTACTTGTCGAACACTGCGAACTGGGAGTCTTCGGAGTTGTAGGCCTCCTCGAACGCGAGGCCTTCGCACCCACTTGGTTCGTACTCCTGCATCAAGTCTTCGCCATCGACGCCTGGTTCGAACTCGGGTGGGGTGCCGTACAAGGTGTCGTAGAACGCCTGCACTTCGGCTTCGCTCAGCGAATCGAGATACTCCTGGTTGGGGTCAACATACTCTTGAGCCGATGCGAAGACCTCCTGCTGATCGGGGCCATATATGGTGGTCATACCCCAGCCGTACTTGGCCGCGAACTCCTCGGCCGGCAGCTCGTAGGCCTCGGCAAAGGGGTCTTCGAACACACCCTGGTTGCCGAAGTCCTGGGGCACATATTCGAACCCCGCGTCGCGCATACACCGGGTGGTCAGCTCATTGGCCAGCGCCTGTTGCTCGTCGAACTGGGCCTGCACGGCGTCGTCATTGCTGGCATCGAGCCCAATCGCGCGATACAGGGGCGAGTCGTCGTAGGTGAGCTCGGCCGACGAGGTGTCGTCGCTCCCACCGCCACATGCCGACAACAACACTGCCGCCACAACGGGCGCCCACAACTTGCGCATCTCCACGCACCTCCCAAGGTGCGCGAACCATAGCGCCAACAACGCGCTCGCGGAGCGCGGCGGTCAAGACCGGGCCACGGCTCGGCGCAGGTCGTCGACCTCACTGCGCCGACCGAGCGCGATCAGCACGTCGTCGGGAGCAATCGTGCGGCCAGAGTCGGGGTTGGCTTCGTACTCATGGCCTGAGCGCACCGCGAGGACCAATGGCGGCTTGGGAATTTCAGACAGCACCGACAACAAGGTGCGCTCGATGGCCGACGAGACGGCCGGAACCGTGACCTCAACGATGTGGATGTCGTGCATCTCGTCGTGGAGCACCTCGTCGAGGAACTCGGCCAACGTCGGATGCATCGCCAGCGCGCCCATGCGGGATCCGCCGATGTGGTGCGGATTCACGACCCGGTCGGCGCCAGCTTGGAAGAACTTCGGCTCATTGGCCTGATCGTCAGTGCGAGCCACGATGAACAGCTCGGGGTTCAGAGCCCGCGCCGACAAGGTCACGTACACATTGGCCGCATCGGTATTGAGTGCTGCAATCAATGTTGACGCACGCTCAATACCCGCGCTGATGAGCACCTGGTCGTCGGTGGCGTCGCCATGGATGACGATGTGGTCGTGCCCGTCGGGACCCGCAGCGTCGATCACCACGATCTCGGCATCGTGATGCAGTGCGTACTGGGCAATGGCTCGGCCCACGCGACCACCGCCAGCGATGACGACGTGTCCGGACATCTTGTCGATCATGCGTTGTTCCTTCCGAAGCCGAATGGTGTCATTGAGCGAACCTTCGACCAGCGCTTCCACCAAAACACCCAGCGTGTACAAGGCCGAGCTCACACCGAAGAACACCAAGAACAGTGAGAACCAGCGGTACGCCGAGTCGATCTGTTCGGGGGTGCCGACCTCTTCGTAGCCCACCGTGGTGACGGTGATGGCCGTTTGGTACAACGCGTCGAAGGGGCTGAGCCCCAAGACCCGGTACCCAGTGAAGCCGATCACGACGACAACAAAGAGCAACAGCACCGCGACCCGTACCCGGTGCCAGGGCGAATGGGTTGTCGCGCCGAATACCCGTCGACGTCGGATCTTTCGGGCCATTGGCTACAGGATGCCGAACAATGCCTCGCCGGTGTGGGAGGACCGCGTCATTTGCTCCAGGCTTCGGCCCGCTCCCGGTTGGCGACATTGATCATCGGCAGCTCGTTGCGCCACTGACCATCGACCTTGCGGAGCGCTTCGGCCACAGCACCAGCGGTGGGAACCAAGCCGATCTCGCCGACACCCTTGATGCCATAGGGCGAGTTCGGGTCGGCGGACTCGACCAAGATGACGTCGACGACGGGCATGTCTTTGGGACGGATGATGTCGAGGCGCCGAAGGGTCATATTGAGCGGCCGACCATCAGCGTCGCACGGGAACCCCTCGCTCATCGCATACCCCAGGCCCATGTGGACCGCGCCTTCGATCTGGCCTTCGCACAGCAGTGGGTTCACGGCCCGGCCAACGTCGTGGGCGGCGACAACCTTGTCGATCGCACCCGACTCTGGGTCCATGATGACCAGCTGGGCTGCGTAGCCGAAGGTCGAGTGGATCACCGGGTTTTCGAGGCCTTCGTTGAGCGAGTTGGTCCAGTCGACCCGATACTCGCCCTCGTAGTCGACCCCGACCTGGCAACCGTCGGCGAGGGCCGCCCGGCACGCGTCGGCCACCGAACCGGCTCCCATCAGGGTGCCGCGACTGCCCGTGGTTTGGCCCGCTCCCAGCTCTCGGGTCGAGTCAACGACGACCTCGATACGGTCGGCGTCGATGCCCAGTTCTTCGACCGCGACCTGCAGTGCCACGGTGTGCACGCCTTGGCCCATCTCGGTCCAGCAGTGCCTCACCTCGACCTTGCCGTCGGGCCGGAAGTGCACCACGGCCTTGGCGATTTCTTTGAAGCCATTGCCCAGCCCGGAGTTCTTGAGGCCAACCCCCACACCAACCGCCCGACCGGCGGCAACCGCAGCGTCATAGTCAGGCTTGACGGCGTCGAGGCAGGCCCGAACGCCAAGGCAGCCGTCGTCCATGATCTGGCCAGGGCCCCACACCACACCGGGTTCGATGATATTGCGACTGCGCATCTCCCACCCGCTGATGCCAACCTGGTCGGCGAGGCGGTCCATCACTCCTTCCATTGCGAACTGGGCCTGGTTGGCACCAAAACCACGGAAGGCTCCACACACCGAGTTGTTCGTGCGAGCCGCGATGGCCTCGACGTCGATGTTGGGCACCACATATGGGCCCGACGCATGGCCGGCGGCTCGCTCCAACACCTTCATGCCGACCGACGCGTAGGGCCCGGAGTCGCCCACCATCCTCACCTTGAGCGCGGTCAGCTTGCCGTTGGCATCGCACCCGGCTTCGTAGGCCATCTGGATCGGGTGGCGTTTGGTGTGCACCAGGAACGACTCCTCACGACTGAACGTCGTCAGCACGGGACGCTTCAGCAGCCAGGCCGCCAGCGCCGTCTGGGCCTGGTTCGACATGTCTTCTTTGCCACCGAAGGCACCACCGTTGGACACCAGCTCGGTGACGACCGTCTCGATCGGCACATCGAGCATGCGGGCGATGTCGTTGCGATCGTCCCAGATCCCCTGGCCCCCGGAAAACACCATCAAGCGGTCGAAATCAACGGCTTCGCCGCCGGTGGTCGATGCGCTGGTCAACGGCAACGGTTCGCCCGCGGGCACGGGCATGGCCAACGTCGATTCGGGTTCGACGAAGGCATGATCGATGCGCTGGGTTTGGAACTGTTCGCTCACCGTGAACGCGGAGGCCGCGAGTGCCTCTTCGACGGACCCTCGGCTGTACGTGCTCGTCGACAAGATATTGCCGTCGAGCTGCCACACCGCGTCGTCGCCGCCTTGGATTGCGAGCAGGGGGTTGGTGATGGGTTCGTGAACGTCGTAGGTGACCTTGACCAGGGCCGCAGCTCGCCGCGCCGTGGGCCGATCGACGGCCACAATCAGGGCGAGCACGTCGCCGAGGTAGCTGGTGCGGCCACCGACCGGGATGAACGCGGGCCAGTCCTTGTGGATGAGGCCCGACTTCAGCTCGCCTGGCACATCGGCCGCGGTGAAGACCGCTTTGACACCATCAACCGCGAGCGCAGCAGAGGTGTCGATCGCCACGATGTCGGCCCGAGCATGGTCGCTCAGGTGCACCGCGGCGTGCAGCAACCCTGGGGGCCGCATGTCGTCGATGTAGGGCCGGTCGCCCAGGCTCAACTTGGCGGCCTCGTATTTGACTCCGCGCGAGCCCACACCGCCCGGCGTGATGCTGACCGCCACCTCGTCGGTGGCCAGCGCCATGACGGCGTCGAGGATCTTGGTGTAGCCCGTGCACCGACACAGGTGGGCTCCCAGCAGGCGAGACGCCCCGTCGCGCGTCAGGCTGGCACCTGACTTGTCGAGCATCGCCTTGGTGCGAACCATGATTCCCGGCGTGCAAAAGCCGCACTGCAGCGCCCCGTGGGCTGCGAACGCGTTCGACAGACGTTCGCGTTCGTTGTCGCTGAAACCCTCCAGCGTGACCACGGTCGACCCGTCGGTCCTGTCCATCGAGGTCTGGCACGCGACGCGGGCTTTGCCGTCGACGAGCACGGTGCAACATCCGCACTGGCCACTGGGCGAGCAGCCGTCCTTGGGCGACATCACCCCGAGTTCGTCGCGTAGCGCGGCGAGGAGGTGTTCGTGTCGGTCGCTGGCCGTGGTCGGCACGCCGTTCAGCTCGAAATGGACCATCAGTTCGCCTCAGTTTCTGTTGAAGTGGGGCGCCAGTTGGGCCGAAACGTGATCGGGCACGATCACACCCTTTTGGCTGCCGATGCGCTGGTAGAGCTCGGGGCGGCGGTAGGTCGCAAAGTTGAACAAGGTGTCTTTGTATTTGGCGCACCAGTCAAGGTCGCACCGGGCCGAGATGAGCTCGTCGCCGGTGGTGACGGCCAATGCCACGATCTGGCCCGACGGGGCAATGATGCAGCTCTGGGCCAACGACTCGACCCCTTCCTCGGTGCCGCCCTTGGCCACACCGACCACCCAGGTTCCGTTCTGGTAGGCACCGGCCTGCATACACAGATGGTTATGGAACCCTTGCAAGGCGTTCTGGCCGGGATCGGGTGCGTAATGGATCGGGGTGTTGTACCCAATCAGGATCATCTCGACGCCCTGCAACCCCATCTCGCGATAGGTCTCGGGCCACCGCCGGTCGTTGCAGGTCGCCATCCCGACGATGCCACCAAAGGCACCCCACACATTGAACCCGTCGTTGGACTCTTCGAAATAGCGCCGTTCGAGATGCTGGAACGGCCGCCAGGGCTCGTCGGTGGCGTGCCCGGGAATATGGGACTTTCGGTACCGGCCAACGACCGATCCGTCGCGTTCGACGAGGATCGTGGTGTTGTACCGGTGAACGACACCGGCATCGTCGGGTTCGGTCAGCTCCGCGTAGCCAAGGGCAAACCCAACCCCGAGACGTTTGGCCTCGTCGAACAGGACCTGGGTGTCGGGCCCCGGCATCGACGTCTCGTAGTAGTGGTCGTGGCCCGAGATGTCGTCGGTGTACCAGCGCGGAAAGAACGTCGTGAGGGCCAGCTCAGGAAACACGACCAGGTCGCATCCGTCGGCTGCGCCGCGGTGCAACAGCGCCACCAGACGGTCGACGACCTCGGACCGAGACTCCGTCGCGCTGATCGGGCCAAGTTGGGCCGCACCAATATTCACGAAACGTGTCATGACGTCTCCTGCCCAGCTGATCGATACAAGGGCAGCCCGGTTGGCGATCGAAGCAGCTGATCGATGATCTCGACCGACGCGGCGTCGATATCTCGCGACTCAGCCACGGCGCCAGCAGCGACGAGCACCCCTTGGCCGGTACGGGCCCCAAACAGGTCGGGGTCGGTGTAGATCTTGGGCTTGATCTGGGCCGGATCGCCGACCTCGGGGCAAAACGTCATACAGTTCCCGCCCTCGTTGCACAGCTCGGCGCACCCCAGCTACTG
>CAYGMW010000116.1:0-2965 GCA_964350975.1 uncultured Acidimicrobiales bacterium
TCGCCACCAACTCGGACTGGCGGACAAGGTCACCGTCGGGATCCAGGGCAACTTCACGTGGTACGACACGCTTGGCGGTGGGATGGGTTGGGAGCTGGTGCATGCCATTGCCCGACGCCCCGACCTGGACCTCCACGCGGTGCTCATCGGCGATGGCCCCGGCATTGCCCAACTGCGCTCGATCGCTGACGAACTCGGCGTGTCGGACCGGATCCACGTGATGGGCCGGGTCCCCTACGGCGAACTGAGCCGCTATCTGTCGCTGTGCGACTTCACCCTGCTCACCCAAACCGACGACCCATCGAGCTGGGCCCGCACCACGGGCAAGCTGCCCACGTATCTGGCATCTGGCCGCCACATTCTCGCGAGCCGGGTGGGCACCGCGGCAGACGTGCTGCCCGAAGAACACCTCATCGACTACCACGGCCCGTGGGACCTCGACTACCCCGATCGACTCGCAGACCGACTGGCCCACGCCATCAGCCAGCGACCAGCCGGATGGGAACCAGTTCCCAACGAAGCCATGCAGTTGCTGGCCGACCAGTACGACTATGACGACATCGCGGCCCATTGCGCCCGTGAGGTTCTGGAGGTGGCACGACGATGAACCCCACTGACACCATCGGCGGAGTGCTCCTGGTCGGAGAAGACGCCCGCGGCGCGCTGTTGTCGAGCATGCGAGCCGGATTCGCCGCGGTGGCGCCGACCACCGTCATCAACCCGCTCGCCGGAGCCCGCGGGTTGATTGGTTCGCCAGGGCTCATCGCCGCCGGTCGACGACGACTGGCGTCGCGCCACGGCGGAGCGCGCCTGCGCGAAGCGGTCGAACAACTCCAGCCTCGCCATGTTGTGTTGATCAAGGGCCGCGGCATCGACGCCGCCGACATCGGCGCCATCCGCAGCCGTGGTGTCAAGGTCACGTGTTACTACCCGGACAATCCGGCATGGCGCGGCGGCGACCCCGGAGCCCGCGAACGACTCGTGGCCTGCGATACCGCAGTGCTGTGGTCGACCCGGCAGGCCGACCTGTTGAGCCGCGACGCCCGCCACGTCGAAGTGCTGCCATTTGGATATGACCCCGACTGGTTCCCCCTCGGTGATCCTGTTGCCGAACGGCATGGCATTGCCTTCTTGGGCACCTGGTCGCCACGCCGCGAACGATTCCTCGCCGCGATCTCAGACATTGCCGATGCCCCCTTGACCATCGCTGGCACCGGCTGGGGCGACACCAACCAGGCGCCCATTGTCGAACACGACGCCGGCGCAGTGCTGCGCCGGGCCGCCATTGGCGTCAACTTGCTCCACCCCCAATGCGCCGAAGCCCACAACATGCGGACCCGGGAAATCGCCGCGTCCGGCGCGATCGAAATCACCGAACCAGGCACCGATGGCACCCCACTGCGCGACAACGAGAGTTGTCTGTGGTTTCGAACCCCCGCCGAGTTGAGAGCACGCGTCGACGAGGCGCTGGCCGACCAGAACGCGGCAATCGATGTCGCCACCAAGGCCCAACACGCCATCGCAGGCGACTCCTATGTCGTGCGTGGCCGCCAACTCGCCGAGCTGGCTGGGATTGGCTGACACATGGTGTTTGTCGCGACCGGGCACTCGCTTGGCCCCGCCCAGTTACTCAGCCGGGTGGCGCACCACCTCGACGAGGAACACAACACCACGGTGCGGCCCGCATCGTGGGGCTCGTGGTTGGTCGCGTCGGCCGGAACGACACCTCGGTGGCGTCAAAGAGGCCAGTGGCTGGTTGCCGGCTGGCCCAGCGCCGACCCCTGGGGTGGTCCACGACGGCTCGATTTCGACACGGTGATCGACGACCTCGAGCGTTTCGGCACCCCAGCCATGACCATGGTCTCGGGCCCCGCTATTGGCCTCAACATCGAGTCGGGCCGCTGGGCTGGGCCCCTCAACGGGCTCATGGCTCCAGGGCCAGACCCGTCTGACCATCGCATCATGAGCACCGCCGCTCCTCGCCGACACCTGCCGTCTGCGTCGGATCCCATCAGCGATCACAGCCCTGGATTTTCCCTGACCAAGCTCGAGCGAGAGATCGCCCGACGGCGCCCGGCCCCTGGCGTGGCGGTCCGTCTCGTCGAACCCACGTCGACCACCACCGTGGTTGGCGGGCGCGACTGGGCCAACGATGTGTTCGAGATCGGGCCCGCACGAGACACTCTCGTGAGCGCCCCGTCGAACCTGGCCGAGGTCTTCGCCGACCCACTCCTGACCGAACATGCGCGAGCAGTGGTCGCTCCAGAGTTGACCTGGAGAGCCGCTCGACGGGGCTGGGCGCTCTACAGCCCGCACTTTGAACGGCCGGCCCTCGACCAGATCGGGTTTGGCTGGTCCAACACGACGAATCGGGCCGCTCCATGACACGGGCAGTCCTACTGACGGTCGACTATGCGCCCCAGACCGGCGGCCAGCCGCGCCTGGTGACCGCGATCGTCGACGCGACGGGCGACGAGATCGACTGGTGCGTCATCACCGCAGCCCCAGGCCCAACTGAGCCCCCGCCCGGTGCTCGGGGACCGCGAGTGATACGCGCCCGCGGCATCGTCGGCATCGCCGCTGCGGCCTGGTCGCAGCGACATTGGCTATCAGGGTCACACGACCGCATGATCGTCAGTGGTCATGTGTACCTCGGCTGGATCGCCCACGTGATCGGCCTCACCACCCGGACCAAGGTGAGCACCCTGTGTTATGGACGCGAGCTCGTGGCTTCGCACTGGCGCCACCGACTCGCGTTGACCTCGTTGCGTTGGGACCACCGGGTCGTCACGATCAGCCGCCACAGCGAAGGGCTGCTCCATCGGCTCGGAGTCAGGCCGCAGCGCACCGCGTGGGTTGGGTGCGAACTCACGCCCCCACGCCGGATCGAGACCACGACGGTTCGACAGGCCAGCACTGTCCTTGAAACCAGCACTGTCCTTGAAACCAGCACTGGTGGGCTCAG
>CAYGMW010000116.1:3065-10076 GCA_964350975.1 uncultured Acidimicrobiales bacterium
CCAGCACTGTCCTTGAAACCAGCACTGTCCTTGAAACCAGCACTGGTGGGCTCAGGTTGGTCACAGTCACCCGCTTGGCCGAGGGGTACAAGAACCTCGAGGTCGTGCTACGGGCCGTAGCGGTGCTGGTTGCCGATGGCACCGTCGAGCACCTCACCATCGTTGGCGACGGGCCTCGGCGGGCCGCATTGCAGACCCGCATCGATCAGCTCGGTCTGGGCCATCGGGTCACCCTCGCTGGCCGCCTCGACGACGACGAGATGTCTGACGTACTCGCCGCATCGGACGTGGGCGTGTTCGCGAGCCGAAACTCTCCTGCCGAAGGCGGCTTCGAGGGCTTTGGCATTGTGATCCACGAACTCGCGGCTGCCGGGCTGCCCGTGGTGGTCGCCAACGCGGCCGGAGCCACCGACGCAGCCCACCCCGAGTGGGCCAACCTGGTTGAGCCCGACGACGTGAGGGCATGGGTCGAAGCCATTGACGGTCTGGCCCACAACATCGAACATCGCCTTGCCCAAGCCGCAGCAGCGGCCGAATTTGGCAGGACGCTGTCGACCGCCGCCACGGCGCAGGCCTATGTCGCGGCCCTTCGTGGGCGACCGGTACCCGTGAGGGTCAGCTGATGTGTGGCATCGCCGCGGCGACCGGTCAACACGCAGCAGAGCGCGTCGCCGAGATCACGCACGCGCTCGCTCACCGCGGTCCGGATCATCTCGACACCTGGGCTGACGCTGACGTGGCGCTCGGGCACTCCCGGCTGGCCATCATCGACCCCGCCCCGCGCTCAGATCAGCCCTTCCGGTTCAGGCACCTGGTCGTGGTCTACAACGGCGAGATCTACAACCACAACGAGCTTCGTCGCGAACTCGTTGCCGAAGGGCACCAGTTCGCCACCTCGAGCGACACCGAAGTGCTAGCCCAGACGCTCGCGTTTCGCGGACCGGCCGGGCTCAAGGGCCTCGAAGGAATGTTCGCCTTTGCCGCCTGGGACACCAAGTCCCAACAGTTGATCGTTGGCCGCGACCGCCACGGCATCAAACCCTTGTACTGGCGGGCCACCGCCGACGGCGTGGAGTTTGCATCGGAGTTGACCGCCTTCACGGACGCGTCGCGGAACGTCTCGGGCCAAGCCCTAGCCGAGTTCCTCCGGTTCGGCTCGCCGGTGAGCACCCCGATCGCTGCCGATGTCAACGAAGTCGCCCCCGGTACCACGATGCACATCGACCGGCCAGGAACCAGCCAACAACGCATCGCGATCCGACGCTTCACTGGCCATGTCAACAGCCCGAGCCATGTCAACAGCCCGAGCCAGGTCAACAGCACTGGCGCTTCCACCACTCGTGCTCCTGCAGTGGTCAGCCCCGTCGACGCCATCGGTCGGTCGATCCAACAACACGCCATCGCCGACCGCCCGGTGGCGCTGTTCTTGTCAGGCGGTTTCGACGCCGCTGCGGTGTTGAAGAGCCTGCGCGACATCGGCACCGACCCGTTGTGCCTCACCCTCGCCACCAGCACCAACCACGAAGACGTCACCAGAGCCATCGCCACTGCGCGGCACTACGGAGCCCGTCACGAGGTGGTGTCGGTTGACGAAACCCATCTGGGCCACGCTGCAGCCGGCTACTTGGCCGCCATGGATCAACCAACCATCGATGGATTCAACACCTACCTGATCGCCGAGATCTGCGACCGGTTTGACCACCCGGTCGCCCTCAGCGGGTTAGGTGGCGACGAGGTCCTGGGCGGCTATCGCTACTACCGAACCGAACCCCATCTGCAACGAATCGATCCACTGCTGCGGCGGCTGCCCGACCAGGTCGTGTCGGCAGCGGGCACCATCGTGTCGTCAATCACGGGCCGTTCGCGCACACGTATCAACGCCGTGCTTCGGAGTGCGTCAACTCCACAACGGCACCGGGGGTTTCGCACCCTGTTCGACGACGCCGAGGTGGCCTCGTTGCTCGGCTATGCACCCGGCCCGTCGTCTCGATGGGATGTCGACCCTCGCTCCGATGGTCGCGATCAGCTGACCCGGCTCGACGCGATGACCTATCTGAGGCCGACCTTGTTGCGCGACGCCGACATCTTTTCGATGTGTCATGGCGTCGAGCTGCGCGTGCCGTTCGTGGACACGGGCGTAATCAACTCAGTAGCCGCGGCCCGAAGCGCTCCGACGAAACACGACATTGCCACCGCCTGGGCCGATCCGTTCCTGATGGCCAAGGCCAACGAACCCAAGCTCACGTTTCGTATGCCGTGGCAGCGGTGGCTCACCGATCTCGACGTGGTGGTCGAACCAGTCCGGTCTCAGCGCGACCCCTGGCGAGGGTTGGTCGACCCCGCGGTCGCCCACTCGATCTTGAACAGCCACGAACGAGGCGGCACCGATCCTCTCCGCCGATGGGCCCTGATCGTGCTCGCTCACTGGGTCCAACGGACGCCATCACCACGCAAGCTGGACCCACAGCGGCCGATGAGCCCACCACAGGAGCTCAGCGCGGGCCCTGCCAGCATCGGAGGATGTGGGTGAAAGTTGTCTTCATCAGTCCGGGAGGCCACGCCCAAGGTGGTGCCGAACGGAGCCTCGCAGCCCTGATCGCCGGTCTCACCGAGCGAGGCCACGAGGTTGATGTCGTCATGCTTGCCACCGGTGACGCAGGCACATTGTTTCGCGATAACGGCGCCACCATCGCGGGAGTGTTGGCTGACGAACTCCAGGTCGCGGCACGTCACGCGTCGTTGGGCCGGTTCGTCGTCGGTGCCGCACAGGCCGCACCGGCTCTGGCTCGCATTGGGCTGCGATTACGTCGCCTCGTCGACGCGTGCGCCCCCGACATTGTCCACTCCAACGGCTTCCGCAGCCATGTGCTCAGCCCCGCCGTGGCCCAACTTGGGGTGCCGGTGGTGTGGTCGCTGCGCGACGTCGCGCCGCGTCGAGCCCACCAGATGTTGCTGCACGCCGCGTCGGTGAGTGCATCAGCCATTGTTGCCAACTCCGACTTCACCGCACAACAACTTCGCCATCGCCGCGTCGAGGTGGTCGCCAACCCTGTCGCCGCGGTCCGACCGCGCGACAAGACCGAGAGCCGGGCCCGGCTCGGCCTTGCTCGAGATCGCCACGTCGTCGCCATGCTGGCCCACCTGCATCCGTCCAAGGGCCACGACGTTGCGATCGACGCCCTCGCTCGCTGGGACCGGTCAGTTCGACCCGTGCTCGCACTCGCTGGCGGAGCGTTCTACCCAGGATCTGACGTCTACCGGACCCAGCTGGTCCACCAGATCGAACGGCTTGGCCTGCTCGACGACGTCGTACTGCTCGGAGCGATCGACGATGTCAGCAACGTGTACAGCGCTGCCGATGTCATTGTTCACCCCTGCCGACACCCCGAAGGGTTCGGACGAGTTGTCGTCGAAGCCCAATCGGCCGGAGTTCCGGTCGTGGCCACGAACCTCGGCGGCGTCGCGAGTCTCATCAGAGACGGCAACACCGGACGCCTCATCGAGGCCAACAACGCCACGGCGTTGCACCACGCAGTCGACGAATGCCTCTGGCCCGGTCCGACCCGCACGAGGTTCATCGCTCAGGGCCGCGCTACCGCTCGGCGATTCGAACCCAGCCGCCACGTCGACCGCGTCGAGGCGATCTATCTCGACCTCGCTGGACAACCCCCGCGGGTCAGCCCCGAGTCAGACACCACAGCGGTTGCGGCCCCACGAGACCGCGACCACATCAACGTCGTGGTCGGGCAATCACACTGACGAGATTGATCAACAGATCCTTCTCGTCATGACGCTCAAGCAACTGGGCCCAGATGTGGGGGTGCTGGTAGCGAAACGCGGCTCCGTCGCGGCTGGCCACCACACCGAGCCGCTCGATCACGAAATGCGCCTCGAGGGCTTCCAGGTACTGATCGAACGTCAAGCGATTGAACAGTCCCGCTTCGAGCCAGTGCTCCCAGCCGTCGCCCACTTGACGGGCCGCGTCGAGGTACGCCTCGTCGTCGACCAGGAGATGGTCATAGGCCAACGCTCCAACGTGGGGGCCGCCGTAGGTGGTCCAGAGGGGCCCGAAGTAGGCGTAGAAGCGACCGTTGTCAGACAACACCCGAGCCGACTCAGCCAAGAACCCGTCGAGGTCGAGTACATGTTCGAGTACCGACTGGCTGAACACGACGTCGGCGCAAGCATCACGCAACCCCAGCATCGAGCCGTCCATCAGCGAAAAGTCAGCCGCAACACCACGCTGGCGCGCCGATTCGCTCAAGAGGGCCCAGTCTTGTGGATACGCGAACAGGTCAGCGCCCACGACATGAGCCGCCCCGCGATCGAGCCATGACCGTTCGACTTCGGGGCCTCGCCCCACACCCAGGATGACAACCGTGGAGTCGCTCAGATGCCCCTCGCGCTGGAGCCGGTCGAGCCCGTCGTCGGGGCTCAGCCCCCGGCCGGTCGGGCTGAAATCGTCGACCGCCACATCGGCGAGCCATGGCGCCATACGCCGACGGACGGCACCTGTCGAACACACCCAGCGATAGGCCGGGGTGAGCTGGCTGGCGGCCCGCCGGAGCCGGCCCTCGCCCAGGAGCAGCCTGGCGGCCGTCATTGACTCACCAGCGCTGCAGTCACACCGTCGCGGAACAAACCTTCGGCCAAGACGGCAATCTCGGCCCATTGTGACGGACCGAACTCGATGCCTACCAAGGACACCCCACTCACGTGTGTGGGTTCGATACGTCGGATCACCGACTGCAAGGTGGCAACGTGGCCGCCCACCACGATCTGGGCCACCACTGCCTGGTTCAGCTGAGCCCCCGGAGCCCTCACCAGCACCGATGCGCCGTTCAACGACACGTCAACAGTCCTCGCCCGTTCGCCGTTGAGCGCGGCGGCGGCTTGATGCTCAGCCCTGAGCCCGCCTCGGCGCTCGCCCCCGAACCGGCTGCGTCGAATGCGGTCAATGGCAAGCAACAAGAACATGGTGTTCATGAGCAACCAGACCAACCCAAGCAACGCAAGCGACGCCCGTTCGACTCGCAAGGGCACCATCCCCGCCAGTTGCATCGTCACCGCACCCCAGGTCACCAAGTCGAGCACCAACAACAACCACAGCACCCGGGGCACCGTCGACCGGGTGCGCCCATTGGCGGAGCGGCCCTTTGGAGTGACGCTGAACGTCAAGGCTCTGGGCCGGAAGAACACCATCGATGACGACAGGTTCGGCGGCATCTTCAACAACTCAAAGACCATGTTCGACATGAGCTGGAGTCGTCCCCTACTCATCACCTTGGTCGCCGAGGCACTGAGCACATGCACCACCAACACGGCGGGCAGCAGCTGCCACATCGGGGCGTTCACCGGTGACTGACCGCTGAGCAAGATCACCGCCGGCAACAGATGCAACCCGAACGTGCGCCAGCTGTCGAACCAGCTCAACGCCGACGCGAAATACATGAATCGCTGGCCCCGGCTGAGCCCACGCGACATGAGTGGGTTCTCCGACACAATCGATTGCATCGCTCCCGCACCCCAACGCCATCGCTGGACCTCAAACTCCGCGTAGTTGCGCGGCGCCAGACCTCGGGCCAACACCTCGTTGTGATGCACCGTCTTCCAACCGGTGCGGTGGAGCCGCACGGTCGTGTGCATGTCTTCGGTGATGGTGGCCGTCGACACGCCACCAATCCAACGCAACGCGCTGACCCGAAGCACCGCGTTGGTCCCGCACCAAAAGGCGGCGTTGTTACGGTTCTTGCCCGGCATGATCACCCGGTGAAAGAACTGTTCGTCGTGGCAGCCCGACTTGCCTGAGTGGATGAACGAGTCGCCGTTGTAGAACTCTTGGGGCGTCTGAACGAGGGCGATCTTGGGATCGGCAAAGTAGCCCAACGTGTGCCGCAAGAAGTTGGGCTCGGGCACATGATCAGCGTCGAGAACGGCGACGAACTCGGCGTCGGTGAGCTCCAGCGCGTGGTTGAGGTTGCCAGCTTTGGCGTGGGATCGGTCGGTTCGGGTCACATAGCGAGCCCCGAGCGCCGCAGCCATCTCGGCCACCTCAGGCCGATGCCCATCGTCGAGCACCCAAGTCTCATGGGCCGGGGCAAGGCGGACCGCAGCCGTGATGGTCGGCAACAACACCTCGGGCCCCTCGTCGTAGGTGGCAATGAAAATCGCCACCTTGCCGGGCGCGGTGTCGACGGGCGGAGCCACCCGCGCGCCATGGAGGTCCCACAGTTCGGTCATGGTGACGATAAATCGGGCCACCAGGTGTGCTTCGAGCAACACGAACGGAACCGCAATCCACCACGCCGACCAGTTGATCGTGGCGAACAGCCGCCACGCGACATAACCAACACCTGCCGCGATCGCTACCGCAACAAGGGCGCGCGCCGACCGCTCGGTCGACTCCGACCACTGCGGAACGAGTCCGGCCGATTCAAGTCCAGTGAGCCGCGATGACTCACGAGGCGGTGATGGCATGGCTTCCGATCGGCCAATTGGTCAGCAACCGTGAGTCCGGCCGTCAAAGAAGCCGCAACCAAAATTCTCTGCATCGCAGACGCGACGTCTTGATAGAGCGATGCTGCTGGCCGATTGGTCGCTGATGTTGAACGGAGAATCCATTCGCACCCTGATTGCGTTTCTGGCCGTCGCCTGCCTGGCATCGATCTCGGTGACTGCGGCCAGTCGCAGCGGCGTCATCGAAGCCGAACAGGCCCTTGCCAGCCCGACAACTCTCGTTCCGCGCCCAGACACTGACGCTTCGACATCCAATGGGCCCAGCACCTCGGCTGTCGATTTCGGTCAACTTCCTGACGCCTCCGACGGTATCCCGCAGGCGACGCCCACCACGGCTGTGGTTGACCCCTATGCGTGGCTCGCAACCATTCCAGTCGCCGGCCGAACCTTCGTTGGTGTCGCTACCGACGACGGCACATCGTCAGAAGTCGCCGACTTCGGCGCCGCCGCGGGAATCAATCCCGATGTCGTGATGGTGTCGCGGGGCTCGTCGAA
>CAYGMW010000117.1:0-9932 GCA_964350975.1 uncultured Acidimicrobiales bacterium
CAGCCCGGCGACTGCGTCGCCGCCGTCGAGGCCGAGCAACTCGATGTAGCCGTGAGTGCACTTCGAGCCGAGGTCGACAGAGGGGCAACCCCGGCCGTCTTGTCCGGGCTGCTCATCGAGGCTGTGTCGCGGCATCACCTGAGCTATGGCCACGGCCTGATCTATACCCAAAAGACCTGCGAGCTGTTGGACCGGGTGGGCTGGCACCGTGCCGACGAACTCCTGCCGCATCTTGTGTCGCGGATCGTCTGGAGCACTCGCGAAGACAGCCTGCCCTACATGGCCAAGGCTATGGGTCTGATCGCGCAGGCTGATCTGGGTCAGCTTGCGGCTGCGCCGGATCGTCGAGCCACCGGGTGGGACGAACAGGCCCAACTGGCGAAGGTGTTTCTCGACGCGGAGATCGCACCTATTGCCGAAGCATGTGAAGCCGTGTTGGCCGGTGCTGGCATTGAAGGAGTACTTGATGCGGTGACGCTCGCGGTGTCGCAGCGGATGTTGCGCTACGACACCAGCACCGAATCGCGGCCCGACCGCGACTTTCGTTGGCTCGACATTTCGCACGGCTTGACCTATGCCCGCGCTGCTCGTTGGGCATGGCGTCAGCACCAGAGCTCCGCTGCCGCGAGGCTGGCGCTGTTCACCGTGTTCTTGTGCTTCGACACCGGCCGCTACGAGCGCCGCTATGGGGTTGCTCGCAGTGCGGACCATCCATCTGGTGGCGCGGTCTTCGAGCCTGACGACGTGTCGCTGATTGAGGCCATCGTGGCAAGAGACCCAGCAGCCGCAGTTCGAATCGCTGCGAACGGATCGATCGACGACAGCGGCCGCCAGCTCGCGCTCGCATCTCTGAGTGACGCCGCTGGCTCCTTTATCGTTGCTGCCCACCTCGTCAAGATGGCTCGAGCATCGTGGGAGGAGGCAACCGAGATCGGGTCGCCGTTGCCGCTGATGGCTACCGCTCGTTTGGCTGCGTCGCCACGGCAGGAACGATTCGTCGCCAGCGCCGTGGCTGAAGCGGTGGCCTTCGTCCGAACAGGAGCACCGCCAGTTCGGTAGCCAGCACGGCAAAGAAAACGTGGCCCGTCGCTTTTGGGTTGTCAGGTCATGGCCCTACACTGTCGACCCTCAGGCGGGCCAATGACGTCCCACCCGAGATCTCATCAGATCCGCCCGTCGCTGAGCGCGGGCGTAGTCGAGGACGTCGCATGAACCTTCCAGTTGCCCAGGGTCTCTACGACCCCGCTTTCGAACACGACGCGTGTGGTGTTGGTTTCGTGGTCGACATGCACGGCCGACGCACCCACCAGATGGTGCGCAACGGTCTCCAGTGCCTGTACAACCTCGACCATCGAGGGGCCACGGGTGCAGAAGAGAACACCGGTGACGGCGCTGGCATCTTGATCCAAGTGCCCGATCGGTTCTTCCGCGCCGTGTGCGACTTCGAGCTTCCGGCCGCGGGTTCCTACATCGTTGGTATGGCATTCCTTCCGTCGGAACCTGCAGCCACCGAAGCTGCCGTAGCCGCGGTCGAAGCCATCGTCGAGTCCGAAAAGCTCACCGTGTTGGGGTGGCGTGACGTTCCGACGGAGACCTCGACCCTTGGTTCGTTCGCCGCTGATGCCATGCCGACCCCGCGGCAGTTGTTCGTCGCCCCGGTCGACACCAGCATCACCTTCACCGAACTCGAACTCGAACGCTGGGCCTTCGTGTTGCGCAAGCGCATCGAACACGAGGTGGATCCCGCGGTGTACTTCCCGAGCCTGTCGGCGCGCACGTGTGTGTACAAGGGCATGCTCACCGTCGACCAGCTGCCGGTGGTGTTCCCCGATCTGCTCGACGAGCGGGTCGAAAGTGCTCTGGCGCTCGTCCATTCGCGCTTTTCTACCAACACGTTCCCGTCGTGGCCGCTGGCGCATCCGTACCGGATCGTGGCCCACAACGGCGAGATCAACACCGTCATGGGTAACCGCAACTGGATGCGGGCCCGCGAGGGCATGCTCAAGAGCCGGGTCTTCGGCGACTCACTCGACCGCGCGCTGCCGATCATGACGCCCGACGCCTCGGACACGAACAGCTTCGATGAGGCCCTCGAGCTGTTGCACCTCGGGGGCCGCGAACTACCCCACGCGGTGCTGATGATGGTGCCTGAAGCGTGGGAGAACCACGACACCATCCCGGACTGGAAACGCGACTTCTACGAGTTCCATTCGTCCATGATGGAACCGTGGGACGGCCCAGCGGCTATTGCCTTCACCGACGGCACGGTCATCGGCGCCGTGCTCGACCGCAACGGTCTGCGGCCGTCGCGCTACTGGGTCACCGACGACGGCATGGTCGTCATGGCGTCTGAAGTCGGTGTGCTCGACATCGACCAGGCAACCATTGTCCAAAAGGGCCGCCTGCAGCCGGGGCGAATGTTCCTCGTCGACACCGCCCAAGGCCGAATCGTCGGCGACGAAGAAATCAAGCAGCGACTCGCGGCCGAACACCCCTACGGAGAGTGGCTGGCCCAAGGCCTGTTGCATCTCAACGACCTTCCGGGCCGATTCATGCTCCGGCCCCAGCATTCGTCGGTCGTGAAGCGCCAGCGGGCGTTCGGCTACACCGAAGAGGAGCTCAAGATCCTGCTCGCGCCCATGGCTCGCACGGGCGCCGAACCGATTGGCTCGATGGGCTCCGATACCCCGATTGCTGCCCTGTCGAACCGGTCACGGTTGTTGTTCGACTATTTCGCCCAGTTGTTTGCCCAGGTCACCAATCCGCCCCTCGACGCCATTCGCGAAGAACTGGTCACATCTACATCGTCGGTGATTGGTCCCGAAGGCAATCTGCTCGAACCCGGCCCTGACTCGTGCCGTCAGATCGTGGTGCCGTACCCGATCTTGTCGAACGAACAGCTGGCCAAGATCCAGTACATCAACGACGACGGCCAGTACCCGCACTTCGACGCGTTCGCCATCGATGGCCTGTACCCCGTAGCCGAAGGTGGGGCAGGCCTACGTGCGGCGCTCGACGATGTCTGTGCCAAGGTGTCCGAAGCGGTGGCCAACGGCGCCAAGGTTGTGATCTTGTCCGACCGCTACTCCGACGACAAGATGGCGCCGATTCCGTCGTTGCTGCTGACATCGGCGGTGCATCATCACCTCATTCGCGAACAAACCCGAACCAAGGTGGGCCTCGTCGTCGAATGCGGTGACGCTCGCGAAGTGCACCACATGGCCTTGCTGTTGGGTTATGGCGCCGGGGCGATCAACCCGTATCTGGCCTTTGAAACCATCGACGACCTGATCCATCACGGCATCATCACCGATGTCGACGAAGCCACCGCTCACCGCAACTACATCAAGGCCTGCTCCAAGGGTGTGCTGAAGATCATGTCCAAGATGGGCATCTCGACCGTGGCGTCCTACACCGGTGCCCAGGTGTTCGAATGTGTGGGCCTTGGCCCGGAAGTCATCGACCGCTACTTCACCGGCACCACATCCAAGCTGGGTGGCGTCGACCTTGATGTGCTCGCCGAGGAGGTGGCTATACGCCACCGCTTTGCCCACCTTGACAACCCCACCGAGGCGGCACACCGCGACCTCGAGATGGGTGGCGAGTATCAGTGGCGCCGCGAGGGCGAGTACCACCTGTTCAACCCCGAAACGGTCTACAAGCTGCAGCACTCCACCCGCTCTGGTCGCTACGAGGTGTTCAAGGAATACACCGCACTGGTGAACGACCAGTCCGAGCACCTCGCCACGATCCGGGGCTTGTTCTCGTTCAAGGGCGACCGTGAGCCGATCTCGATCGACGAGGTCGAACCGGTCAGCGAGATCGTCAAGCGCTTCTCGACCGGTGCGATGAGTTATGGCTCGATCTCGGCTGAGGCCCACGAAACCCTGGCCATCGCGATGAATCGCCTCGGGGCCAAGTCAAACACCGGCGAAGGCGGCGAGGACCCAGAACGGTTCGTCCCCGATGCCAACGGCGATCTGCGGCGATCCTCGATCAAGCAGGTCGCATCCGGCCGGTTCGGTGTGACGTCGGAGTACCTCGTCAACTCCGACGACATCCAGATCAAGATGGCCCAGGGGGCCAAGCCGGGCGAAGGTGGTCAGCTTCCAGGCCAAAAGGTGTGGCCCTGGATTGCCAAGACCCGCCATTCCACCCCAGGTGTGGGCTTGATCTCGCCGCCTCCGCACCACGACATCTACTCCATTGAGGATCTCAAGCAGCTGATCCACGATCTCAAGAACGCGAACCCCGACGCCCGGATCCACGTCAAGCTGGTCGCCGAGACGGGTGTCGGAACCGTTGCTGCGGGTGTGTCGAAGGCCAAGGCTGATGTGGTCCTGATTTCTGGCCACGATGGAGGCACCGGCGCATCGCCGTTGAACTCACTCAAGCACGCTGGTGGTCCGTGGGAACTTGGTCTTGCTGAAGCTCAGCAAACCCTGCTGCTCAATGGGTTGCGCGACCGCATCGTCGTACAAACCGATGGCCAGCTCAAGACCGGTCGAGACGTCATGGTGGCGGCCCTGCTTGGCGCTGAAGAGTTCGGTTTCGCCACGGCACCACTGGTGGTATCGGGTTGCATCATGATGCGCGTGTGTCATCTCGACACCTGCCCGGTTGGTGTGGCTACCCAAAACAAGGAGCTGCGCTCACGCTTCAGTGGCAAGCCCGAGTTCGTCGTGAACTTCTTCGAATACATCGCCGAAGAAGTGCGTGAGCTGTTGGCCCAACTGGGGTTCGGCACCCTCGAAGAAGCCATCGGTCGCGTCGACCAGATCGACGCTTCACGAGCAATCGATCACTGGAAGGCATCGGGGCTCGATCTGTCACCGGTGTTGCACGTGCCCGAGTCGCCATGGGAACAGGACCGGTTCTGCTCCAAGGAACAAGAGCATGGGTTGGAGCGGGCACTCGACAACGACCTCATTCGGGCCGCAGCACCAGCACTCGAATCCGGCGCCCGAGTGAGGTTCAGCTCGCCGATCAGCAACGTCAACCGCACCGTTGGCACCTTGTTGGGCAACCGCTTGACTCGGGCCTACGGTGGCGCTGGCCTGCCCGACGACACGATTGAGATCGACTTCACCGGGTCGGCAGGACAGAGTTTCGGCGCCTTCGTGCCCAAGGGGATCACCTTGCGTCTCGAGGGCGACGCCAACGACTTCGTCGGCAAGGGTTTGTCTGGCGGACGCATCGTGGTCAGGCCGTCGCGCGACGCTTCTGACGCCTTCGTGGCTGAGAACAACATCATCGCCGGCAATGTCATCGGGTACGGCGCCACCGGGGGCGAGATCTTCCTGCGCGGTGTCGTGGGCGAACGTTTCGCGGTTCGCAACTCAGGCGCCACTGCGGTGGTGGAAGGTGTTGGCGACCACGGATGTGAGTACATGACGGGTGGTCGGGTCATCGTCCTCGGGGCGACTGGTCGTAACTTCGGTGCTGGCATGTCAGGTGGCATTGCCTACGTGTATGACCCCGACGATGTGTTCCATCGCGACCTCAACACCGAGATGGTTGCCCTTGAACAGCTCGAACCCGAAGACAGCGACTTCGTGCGGGCTGTGCTTCGGCGCTACCGCGACGAGACCGATTCGTCGGTGGCCCACCAGATTCTCGAACGCTGGCATTCACGAAACCGCCACTTCAAGAAGGTGATGCCTCGCGACTACAAGCGGGTGCTCGAAGCAATGGCCCTGGCAGAAGAACAAGGCCGCGACGTCGAAGAGGCGATCATGGCCGCCTCGCACGGATAAAGGGGAATCTCATGGGAGACGTCAGAGGATTTCTCAAGCACGAGCGCGAAGTGCCCAAGCGGCGCCCGGTTCCGGTGCGGCTCAAGGACTGGAACGAGGTCTATGAGCCGTTCGCGCCCGAGGCACTCCAGACGCAAGCCAGTCGGTGTATGGACTGCGGCATTCCGTTCTGCAACAACGGGTGCCCCTTGGGCAACCTGATTCCGGACTGGAACGACCTCGTTTACCGCGACCAGTGGGAAGCCGCGATCGAACGGCTGCACGCCACCAACAACTTCCCGGAGTTCACGGGGCGGTTGTGTCCCGCCCCGTGTGAAGGTGCGTGCGTGTTGGGGATCAACCAGGATCCGGTCACCATCAAGCAGGTCGAGGTCACCATCATCGACAAGGCATGGGACATGGGCTGGGTTCGCCCGGTGCTTGCGGCGATCAAGACCGGCAAGAAGGTCGCCGTTGTGGGTTCTGGGCCTGCTGGTTTGGCCGCAGCCCAGCAGCTGACCCGTGCTGGCCATGACGTGACGGTCTATGAACGCGCCGATCGCATCGGCGGCCTGCTGCGTTACGGCATCCCTGAGTTCAAGATGGAAAAGCGCCACATCGATCGGCGTATCGAGCAGATGGAAGCCGAAGGTACGATCTTCGTCACCAACGCCGAGGTGGGCGGCAATGTCGCCGTCGATCAGGTGCTGGCTGACTTCGATGCCGTCGTGCTCGCAGGCGGTGCCACCCAGTGGCGTGATCTGCCGATCCCTGGACGCAACGCGGTGGGCATCCACCAGGCCATGGAGTTCCTGCCGTGGGCCAACCGGGCCCAGATGGGAGACATGGCCGTCGACGAGGTGCCCATCACTGCTGAGGGCAAGAACGTGATCATCATTGGTGGTGGCGACACTGGTGCCGACTGCTTGGGGACGTCGCACCGTCAGGGAGCAGCATCGATCCGTCAGTTCGAGATCATGCCGCGGCCACCCGAAGAGCGGGCCTCGGATCGCAACCCATGGCCGACGTTCCCAATGACCTACAAGGTCACCTCGGCGCATGAAGAAGGTGGCGAGCGTGTGTACTCGGTCAACACAGAAGAGTTCGTCGCTGATGCCGACGGCAACCTGAAGGCCTTGCGCGGCTCTGAGGTTGAGTTCGTGAACGGCAAGTTCGAAAAGGTGCCGGGCACCGAGTTCGAGTTCGAGGCCGAGCTAGTCCTGCTTGCGATGGGGTTCACCGGGCCCGAGAGCGGTGGTTTACTCGAGCAGCTTGGCGTTGAGCTTGACCCTCGGTCCAATGTCGCCCGCGACAACAACTATGCGACCAATGTCGACAACGTCTATGTGTGCGGCGATATGGGTCGGGGCCAGAGCCTGATCGTGTGGGCGATCGCCGAAGGGCGGGCGTGCGCGTCGGCTGTCGATGAGGCACTGATGGGCGCAACAGCCCTACCCCGTCCGGTCAAGCCAACTGAGCGGCCCTTGGTGTAGGCCGAGCTCGTGGTCAGAGATGGGGCGCGACGCTCGTGCGTCCGGTTGTCTCGTCCAGATCGCGGGTTTCGCCCACCACCACAATCAGCCAGCCAATCGCCACGAACATCACGACAGCGAGCGCCACGGCTGAAACATCGAGACCGGCTGCGTCAGCCGACCAGCCAATGACCAACGGACCAATGATTTTGCCGACGTCTTGGAGTGATCCGATCGCGGCGAGGAACGGGCCTCGGATATCGCGCGGTGCAAGGTCGCTACCGATCGTCAGCATGGTTCCGGAACTCATGCCGTTGCCGATGCCAATAACAACACCAGCGACCACGACTCCCATCGCGGAGTCGACGGTTCCTAGAATCAACAACCCGAGGCCCATCAGACCAAATGCCGGGACCGTTGCGTAGAGCCGGCCAAAGCGGTCCATCAACCAGCCCGCAACCGGAAACAGCAGCAAATCAGCGCCGGTGCCGATCGCTACCACGGTGCCGACCGCGGTGGCCGACAGACCCAAGTCGTCAGCGATGAGCGGGATGACGATTTGGCGCCCAGACCGCACCGCCATCACGAGCGCCGGCGCAACACCCACGCTCAGCAGGCGCATCCATGAACCACGAAGAGCGGCGATCACCCCGAGTTGCACCATCGAGGCTTTGGCAGGATTGTTCGCAGGTGAGCGCTCTGCGACGACGGTGGTCGCTTCAGCGAGCTCGGTGAGGGGATTGCTCGTGCGACCACGTTGTTCGATCACGATCATCGGGGCCAAACCGGCCACCGTCACCACGCCTGAGGCCACAAAGGCTGCTTCGGCGCTCGTCAGGTCCGCCAGCACGCCTCCTATGAATGGCCCGACGAAGGCAGCCAGGCGCATCGTGCCACCCATGGTCGACATCGCTCGACCCCGAAAGTGAGTCGGAACGTACGCCGATACGAACGACTGTTGCGCGAGCCGGACCCCGATGAGGCCTGCACCGGATGCCAACTGCAGCACGACCAGCAGGCCAATGGCGCCCGAAGCCCCGGTGAGGGCCGCACCGAGGCCCACCATCACCACCGACAACACCAACACATTGCGCTCGCCGAAGCGTTGGATCGCGCCTCCGAAAGCCAGCCCGGACACTGCAGCACCGAGCCCGGCCGCCGCCAGGATGTAGCTCACGGTGGCGAACGAAAAGTCGAGGTCGCGTAGGTAGACGGGCAAGATCGGCACGAGCATCGCGGTGCCGAGACCCACGCTGAACCACGGCAGATAGATCGGCACCGCTAGTCGCCGCAAGATGCCGCCCAGTTGACGGTTGGCGGACTCGGGCTCGGTCATCAGGAACGTTCGAGTTCGGCGTCGTTGGTCGAGGGGATCACGACCCCGCTCGCAGCCCTGGTGATTCGGTCGTCGAGGGCCCGGCCGATGCCGTCTGCCCCGGTCAGCTCGATCACGATGAGTTCGGCTCCGGCTTCGTCGGCCGACCTCAGTTCGGCGTACAGGGTGCGGGCGACCCCGTCGAGGTCGTCTCGACTGCCCAGCGAACGGGTTTCGATCAGGCCCGACATCCCAGGATGGTCGTAGCCAAGGACCACGACTCGCCGGTCGCCCAGTGCGATGTCACTTGGCAGTGACGCCCTGGCCCTGAGGGCAACTGTTCCGGTCGTGGGTGAGTAGTGGGTGATGAGCTGGCCAGGCGATGCCGCGAGCGACCGGGCCGGTGGGTCGATCGCTGACGTCAGTTCTGGAACCGCAGCCAAAATATCGGCCGTCGACAACGCTCCGTGGCGCAGCACTTCGAGCACTGTTCCGTTCACCCGCACAACGGTTGACTCAATGCCCGCAGTAGCCGGCCCGCTGTCGAGCACGGCGTCGACGGAGTCGCCAAGGTCGTCAATCACGTGGTCAGCGGTCGTAGCGCTCACATAGGAGAAACGATTCGCGCTCGGTGCCGCGATGGGCCGTCCCGCTGCGGCGAGCAGGGCTTGGGCGACAAGATGAGATGGGGCTCGCACGGCAACGTCGGGCAGCCCTGACGTGACGAGGTCGGGTACGCCTGGCGCTTTTGGTCCAACAATGGTGAGTGGCCCGGGCCACAGTCGGTCGACGAGCAGTTGGGCAATGGGCGATACCGAAGCAAAGACCTGCTCGAGGGGCCATTCGGCAAGCACGTGGACAATCAGGGGATCGTCAGGTGGTCGACCCTTGGCGGCGAAGATCGATCGGACAGCCACTGGGTCGAAGGCGTCGGCTCCCAGTCCGTAGACCGTTTCGGTCGCAAAGGCGACCAAACGACCGGCACGAATCAGCGCTGCTGCTGGTTCGATCGATGCAGCCAGGTGGAGAGGGTCGACCTTCAAACGTTGCACGAACGCCGCAGCCTACCGCCGGTCCCACCCACTCCTGCCACCGAAAACCGGGGCTGGGGCCCCGAGAATCGGTGGCGGGGAGCGCTAGCGTTCGGGTCTGTGACTGTCGACGAGAGCGCCCGGTTCGATCCTGTTGATGTGGTGGTTGTCGGCGCTGGCATCTCAGGACTCGCAGCGGCCCGCCAGATTGCCGCTGCCGGCCGATCAGTCGTCGTGGTCGATAAGGCCCGTGGCGTCGGTGGACGAATGGCATCGCGACGAATGGGTGATGCTCGCTTCGACCATGGGGCGCAGTTCTTCACGCCCAGATCCGCTGCCTTCTCGGCGCTGGTTGACGACGCGGTCGAGGCCGGAGCCG
>CAYGMW010000118.1:0-9915 GCA_964350975.1 uncultured Acidimicrobiales bacterium
CCGACACGCTGGGGGCGGTGCCCAAACGTCGCAGGGTGGCGATCTTGACGCCAGCCCCAAGACCGACCATGGCTGTAGCCAACACGATGCCTTCGAGGGTCTTGATGTGGCCGACCACATCATTGGACAACACACCTGAGGACCGCAGTGCAATCGCCATCAAGAAGCCAAAGACAAACAGGGGCATGATCGGCGGCCGGGGCGACGAAGCGGCGTCGCTCGACGCTGGGCTGGTCCGACGGCGGTGCATGCTCACACCGGCTACCAGTGGTGCCAGCATCACCACCCGAGCCAGCTTGACCACCACCGCGGTGGTGACCGCGGCTGGACCAACGGCCGAGGCGCCGGCCACCACTTGGGCCACGTCGTGGGTGGCTGCGCCGATCCAGCTGCCAGCGGTGGCATCGCTGAGACCGATCAGTCCGGCAATGATCGGCAAGCTGATCATCGACGCGGTGCCAAACAAGGTGACCAATCCAATCGCGGCGGCGACCTCGTCTTCGTCGGCATCGGTGGCTCCTTCGACCGCTGCGATCGCCGAGGCTCCACAGATCGAATAGCCCGTCGCCAGCAGCAGCGACAGGTCGCGGCTCATACCCATCTTGTGGCCCAACCACTGGGTGCCGAAGAAGGTCGCGGCGACGGTGGTCCCAACCACAACAAGGGGACCGACCCCAAGATCGACGAGCTGGTCGAAGCTCAGCCGCACGCCCAGCAGGACCACACCAATGCGCATCAGGCGCTTGGCGGCCATCTTCAGCCCGTCTTCGAACACCGGCGCGATCCATCCGAAGTGGCGGGCGGCCATGCCGGCCAGCACTGCGAGCAGCAGAGACGAGACGCCTGGAACAAACTCGCTTGCGGTCCGAGCCAGCAGCGCCACCGCACAGGCAGCCGCCACGCCAGGAATCCAGGCAATCCACTTCGGCGGCGGAGTCCCTGCAGCAGCAGCGGCCGCTGCAGGTCGTGAGTCAACGGTTTCGGACACACCCCCACGATGAGGCACCACAGCGATGCTGCCTACCCCACCCCTACCGTGACCTCATAGGATTTCCCTATGAGTACCCATAGAATGGGCCAATGCCTCTTCCTGGATACGCCTGCGATGTCGGCGCCCTCGAGCTCTTCGTCTCCGTCGTGCACCTCGGCAGCGTCGGCCGGGCCGCACGCCATCACGGCATCAGCCAGCCGTCGGCATCAAGCCGGATCGGCCACCTCGAGCAACAACTGGGTGTGACCTTGCTCGAGCGGGGCCCGACGGGCAGCATCCCCACCGACAACGGCACCCTGATCGCCGAGTGGGCCGCCACCGTCATTGCGTCAGCTGATGCGTTGGCCGTCGGGGTCGAGTCCCTGCGGGCCAATGCGGCCAAACGGCTACGGATCATGTCCTCGTTCACGGTGGCGGAGTACCTCCTGCCGACCTGGTTGTCGCGCTTTCAGCGGTCGACCCCCGGGCACCACACCGAGCTGATCGTCGCAAACTCATCGGCGGTCATCGCGGCCCTGAGAGCGGGCTCGGTCGATCTGGGCTTCGTTGAGTCGGCCGAACAGGTGCACGATCTTGGCAGCGCCAACGTCGGCAGCGACTCGCTGACAGTCGTCGTCGCTCCCAATCACCCGTGGTCTCGCCGAAAGGCGCCACTGGCCCCCGACGACCTCCTGGCGATGCCGTTCGTGATGCGCGAAGCGGGATCGGGTACCAGGGACACCTTCGAACGGGCCATGGTCGCCACCACCGGCGACACGCCGGGCGCCCTGCTCGAACTGGGGTCCACCGCAGCAGTGAAGGCGGCAGTGATGGGCGGCTCAGGTCCAGCGGTGCTGAGCCAGCTCGCAGTCAAGAACGAGATCGCAGCCGGTCAACTGGTGGCCGTGCCGGTCGACGGGCTCGCCCTCAAGCGGGTGCTCAGGATGTTGTGGCCGACCGATCGGCCGGTGGCCACTACCGCGTCGCTGCTACGCGAGCAGCTGCTGACCTAACGAACGGGCTGCGGCCGCGACACCCGAGCCGCCCATGGGCGCCCCAACCGCGTGGAGTGCGGTTTCGATCGTGCCGAGTGTGCCCAGAATCATGGGTGGGTTGACGTGGCCCATATGGCCGATCCGGAACGTTCGGTCGGCAATACCTGACACGCCGATACCGAGGGTCAATCGGGCCCGGTGCTCACAGATCTCTCGGAACGCATCCGCGTCGACATCGCCCGTCGTCACGGTCGTGACCGAGTTGGCCCGACGATCCGGATTGGACACATAGAACCCCAATCCACCAGGCGCCGACCAGGCATCGACAGCGGCGCGCACTGCGTCGGCAATTGCCTGATGGCGCTTCCAAACCGCCTCGAGACCACCCTCTTCGCCGATCATCCTCAGCGACTCGCGCACCCCATACAGGTGCTGGATAGGCGGCGTGCCCGAGTACCTCGAGTAGATCGGGCCCTCGGCCATCCGTGGCGCCCAGTCGAAATATCCCACGCGGAGGCCCGCAGTTTCGTAGGCAGCAATGGCCCTGGGCCCGGCCCACACGAACGACAGCCCGGGAGGCACCATCAGACCCTTTTGGGTTGCCGACACCGTGATGTCGACGCCCCACGCATCCATCTCGTATTCGACGCATCCCAGCGACGCAATGCAGTCGACCATCAACATGGCAGGGTGCCCAGCAGCGTCCATCGCCGTCCTCAGCCCCGCGATGTCGTTGTGGACCGACGAGCCGGTGTCGATCTGGACACACAACACGGCCTTGATCTCATGGTCAACGTCGGCCCGCAAACGGGCTTCTACGGCAGCATTGTCGATCGGTTCGCCCGGAGCGCCAGGCAAAACCTCGACCTCGACGCCACTGGTGGCCGCCTGCTCGCCCCAGATGATCGCGAATCGACCCGACTCAAGGACGAGGACCTTGTCGCCGGCCGACATGGTGTTGCAGATCGCCATCTGCCAAGCCGCGTGACCGTTGCCAATCGTGGCAAAAGCATGGTGCTCAGTGCGAGCCAACGCTGGAAGAGCGGCCAGCACCTCGGCCGACACATCAAGCAGCTCGCCGGCATAGATATTGGGCATCGGCATGTCCATCGCCCGCCGGACCCGTTCCGGGACCACAGAAGGACCGGGGATCGAGACCGAGGCAAGACCATGATGCAGCGACATCTCGTCGACGCTACCGCAGGTTTCGGCGCTGTCCGGTTAACTCCGGTTAACTTTGTCCGGACGATCCGAGCACGACGTCAAACTCCAGTAGCGCAGAGCCGCTGGCAACCGCAGGACCAGAGCGATCGCCTTGATGACCCTGGCTGAAGTTGTCGCTGCTGCGCCACCGGTCGAAGTCCTCGACAGACTCCCACTGGGTCACCACGAAGTAGCGCGACTCGTTGTCACCGGTGGGACGCAGGAGCTGGAACCCGAGGAATCCGGGCTCATTGTCGACCGCACCGAGACGCTGGGCAAAGGCCCCTTCGAGCCGTTCGCCCATTCCTTCGGGGACTTCAATGGCGTTGATCCGGACAATGGCCATGAGCAGCACACTTTCTGTCGACGACGTCGCTCGTTTCGTAGCAACAGCATCAGAATCTACCGAGTACCGTGCTGGAATCGTCAGCTGCTCTGGGGGGAACACGCATGGTCGAACGGCCAACCGATGTTGTTGTGGTGGGTGCCGGATTCGCGGGGATGTATCTCTTGCATCGCCTGCGGGCCGTCGGGCTCACCGCCAAGGTGATCGAGGCCGGCGGCGATGTTGGCGGCACCTGGTACTGGAATCGATACCCGGGTGCCCGATGCGATGTGCCGTCGATGGAGTACTCCTACAGCTTCGACGATGCCCTGCAGCAGGAGTGGGACTGGACCGAGCGCTACGCGGGCCAGCCCGAGATCTTGTCCTATGCCAGCCATGTCGCCGACCGCTTCGACCTCAGGTCCGACATCACCTTCGACACCCGCGTGGTAGCGGCGACCTTCGACGAGGCGGTATCTCGGTGGGTGGTGCGCCTTGACTCAGGCCAGGAGCTGACGTGTCGCTTCTTCGTGCTGGCCACCGGGTGCTTGTCGTCGGCGAACCTGCCCGACATCGTCGGCCGTGACACCTTCAACGGTCCCGTA
Organism: uncultured Acidimicrobiales bacterium; assembly: GCA_964350975.1. GTDB lineage: Bacteria > Actinomycetota > Acidimicrobiia > Acidimicrobiales > Poriferisodalaceae > JAADHX01. The sequence continues at coordinate 4,099 of CAYGMW010000118.1, forward strand.
CTGCACACCGGCGAATGGCCCCACGAACCGGTCGACTTCGCGGGCCAGCGGGTGGCGGTGATCGGTACGGGTTCGTCGGGCATCCAGTCGATCCCGATCATCGCTGAACAAGCTGGGCACCTGACGGTGTTCCAGCGCACGCCGAACTACTCGGTTCCGGCTCGCAACCAGCCTCTCGACCCCGACGAGCAGGCCCGAACCAAGGCCGAATACGACGCGTTCCGAGCCGCGAACCGGCTCCAGACCGGCGGATTTGGTTCTCGAACTGTCAGGGGAACGGGCTCAGCCAAAGCCGACGATCCCGATGTTGCGCACGCGACGTTTGCGCAGCGATGGGAGACCGGCGGGTTCGGCTTCTTGTCCGGCTACGCCGACCTCATGCTCGACGAGGAGTCGAACGTGACGGCCGCCCAGTTCGTGCGCGAGCGCATTGCTGAGATCGTTGACGACCCGGCCACCGCGGCCGTGCTGTCACCCGAGCAGGTCATTGGGTGCAAACGCCTCTGTCTCGACACCAACTACTTCGAGACCTACAACCGTCCCAATGTCGACCTCGTCGACATCAAGACCGACCCAATCGACCACATTGACGAACATGGGCTCGTGCTCGCAAGTGGAGCCCGCTTCGACGTCGACATGCTGGTGTTCGCAACCGGGTTCGACGCCATGACCGGGTCGATCACCAAGATCAACATCACTGGTCGCGGTGGCCTCACCATCCAGGACGCGTGGGAAGCAGGCCCGGTCAACTACCTGGGCCTGCAGGTCGTCGGGTTCCCGAACATGTTCACGATCACCGGTCCGGGCAGCCCGTCGGTGCTGACCAACATGATCGTCAGCATCGAACAACACGTCGACTGGATCACCGACGCCATGGTGGCCCTCGGCGAGGGCGGCTACTCGACGATCGAAGCCACCGAGCCAGCCCAAACCGCGTGGGTCGGACACGTCAACGCCATTGCCGACCTGACCCTTTTTCCGACCTGCAACTCGTGGTACTTGGGCGCGAATATCCCTGGCAAGACCAGGGTCTTCATGCCCCTGATTGGTTTCCCGGACTACGCGGCCCGCTGCGACGCCATCGCCGCAGCGGGCTATGAGGGGTTCGACCTGTCCTAGCCGAGCAGGAGGGTGAGGGTTTCGACCAGCAGGGCGGGGGTGTCGTTGCCCTCGGCGTGGACCGCAATTTCACGCTTCATCAACACACCCGACGACTTCTGGGTGACCGAGGTGATTCGCCCACGCGCATGGAGCTTCGACCCAACCGGTACTGGCGCCAAGAAGCGGTACTTGTCGCCTCCATAGTTGAGCCCGCCCATGACACCATCGATCTTCGGGCCCATCTGGCCGCCGAAGTACGCAACCAGGCTCATGGTGAAGAATCCGTGGACGATCGTGGTCCCGAAGGGCCCGGCTGCCGAGCGCTCTTCGTCGATATGGATCCACTGATGATCCTTGGTGACGTCGGCGAAGGTGTTGACCATCTCCTGGGTGATCTCGACCGAATCAGTCCAGTCGGACCACTCGTCGGTGACCAAGGCCTGCAGTGCGTCGATATCGCTGATGTTCGGCATCTCAAAGCTCCTCATGGGAATCGTCCGGCCCAGACGATGCCAGGCCAGCCCGGGTTGTACAAACTCAGATCACGCCAACGCGGTCAACTCTTGATGGTGACCCTGCGCATATGGCGACGATGACCGGCGTAGTCGTGCAACGCATAGTGCTGGACGCTGCGGTTGTCCCACATGGTGACCGTGCCAGGGGCCCATCGGACCCGACACGTGAAGCGCTCCTGGACCGCGTGGCGGTACAAGAAGCTGAGCAGGGCCTCTGATTCGGCCCGGCTGAAGCCATTGATGCGGCTCGTGAAGGCAGCATTGACGTACAAGGCTCGGTCGCCGGTCTCGGTATGGGTCAACACCACCGGATGATCGACCTGGGTGGAGGCCAGATCGGGGTTCTTGGTCCCGACCGCGCTCGACTGTGTCGACTGGCCACCCACGCCGTACTGACGCTCCGCGGTGTGACGAGCGGTGAGCCCTTCGAGGATGTGCTGCATGGCCGGGCTCAGGGCCGCGAACGCGGCCCTCTGGCTGGCAAACAAGGTGTCGCCTCCATAGGGCGGCACCTCGATCGCGTACAGCACCGATCCCAAATCGGGCCGCTCAAGGAACGTCACATCGGTGTGCCAGCCGCCGCCGAAGTTCACCGTGTCGTCGGGCTCAGTGACGATGTCGAGCACCTGGGGACGACCAGGTTGGCCATACACGAAGGGGTGCTCGTCGAGTTCGCCGAAACGCTCGGCAAAGGCCACCTGATCGTCGACGGACCACTCCTGGTCGCGAAAGACCAGCACCTGATGCGCGACAAAAGCCGCCCGGATGTCCCGGACGGCTTCGTCGGTCAGCGTGTGGTCGAGCGTCACACCATGCACTTCGGCGCCACAGGCCCCGGACAATGGCACGACGTCCATGGGTTACTCCTCGATGATCGAGATGGCGTGTTCCGGGCAGTTGGCGATGGCCAAGTGGGCCTTTTCTTCAAGGCCTTCAGGAACGATGCCGCCATTGAGCGCCGATGCCGTGCCGTAGTCGTCGACGTCGAACAGTTCAGGCGCCAACGAATAGCAGCGGTTGTGACCCTCGCAGGCGTCCTGGTTCACTTCGATTTTCATACTGGTTCGTCAGGCTTTCTGGTTCAGCGGGTCTCAAGAATACGGATCGGAAGGATACGCGGTCCGCGGACCTGACCCGCAGCCCAGGTGACTGCATCCGGGTCGGCGAGCTCGAATTCGGGAATCCGGGCCAAGAACGTTTCGATGGCAACCTGCATCTCCATACGCGCCTGGTTCGACCCGGCACAGCGGTGGATGCCCACGCCGAAGGCAATGTGGCGGTTCTCGGCCCGGTCGATGATGACCTCATCGGGGCGATCGAAGGCTTCGGGGTCGCGGTTTGCGGCCGGGAAGTTCATGATGACTCGGTCGCCAGCCTTCATGGGGCAACCCTCATATTCGAAGTCCTCGGACACGATTCGAGCCATGGTCACCGGCGAGTACGCCCGCAACAGTTCTTCGACCGCGACGGGGATCATGGATGGATCTTCGACCAGGCGACGACGATCCTCCGGGTGCGATGCCAGGTGGTAGATCGCCGAACCAATGGACGACCAGGTGGTGTCGATACCCGCGACGAGCAGCAGATTGCACGTCGAGGCAACCTCTTCTGGGGTGATGGGCACACCATCGACCTCGCCGTGGAGCATCTCGGAGATGAGATCGTCGGCCGGTTCGGCCAGACGCTGTTCGACGAGTCCAATGAAGTAGTTCATCACCGCGTCGCGGGACTTCACACGAAGCTCGGGGTCGAAGTAGCCAAGCTCGAGCACACCACGCACCCAGTCGGTGAACTGCTCGACCATCGACTCGGGAACGCCGAGCAGGTGGGCGATCACCCGGGGTGGGATCTGCTGGGCGTATTCGGCGGCACCGTCGATGATGTCGTCGCCGGCTTCGAAGCGGGCCACAAACTCATCCACCATGCGCTGGGTGATCTCGCGGGCGTACGGCTCGTCGCGCTCAGCAACAGCCTTTGGGGAGAACGTCGGCAGGATCATGCGACGGGCCCGCTTGTGATGGGGAGGGTCGGTGTCGATGGGCGGAACCCGCAGGACCCGAACGGCCTCGCCGGGGGGCGGAGGCGTGGGGATGACCGCCACGTTCTGGGACGTAAAGATCTCGACGTTCTTGGCGATCTCGCGAACGTCATCGTTGGTCGTGGGCATCCACGACCCGCCATTGCGGTCGCTATGAGCTACCGGACACGTCGAACGAAGCTCGTCCCAGATCTCATAGGGACTCGTGGCGTAACCCAAATCGAGCAGGTCGTAGTCGGTGGCCCAGTCAGTCACTGGTCCCGGTGTTGCAGTGTCGGTCATGGCTGTCCCCCAGAACTCGGGCCGCGACGGCGGCCAGGTGCCCACAGTGTAGTCATCGACTACACCCCACGTGCAAGTACTACCATCAACGGCAATGTCTTCCGAGGCCACATCTGGCGACCTCCACCCGAGCGGACGCGACGACGTCACTGCCGCGCTCGTTGCGTCGGCCCGCCGACTGTTCACCTTGAGGTCGCCGTCGTCGGTCACCATCAAAGAAATTGCCGCCGACGCTGGCGTCAACCATGGTCTGGTCCACCGCCATATTGGGTCCAAGCTCGACCTGGCTCGCCTGGTCATCGACGATGCGGCCGCTGAGGTGCGCGAGACCCTGCCGTCGAGCGACGACCCGAGTGACTATGTGTTCGCCATCATCAAAGGGGCCTTGAGCCAACCCGTGTTCAGCCGGGTCTTGGGGTGGGCAGTACTCGAAGGCATCAGCCCGTCAGAACTGGCATCGTCGAGCGGCCTCATCCGCGACGCAGGCTCAGCGTTGGCAATGTGTGGCGTCGCCGACGCCCAACAAGCGGTCGCCGAGCTGGCGGTGTCGACCTTGGGCTGGACGATGTTTGAAGAACACCTGCTCGCCGGGGCCCTGGCGGGACGCAACCGCGACTCGGTTCGCCAAGCACACCTCGACCACGTGCGTCACCAGATCGAACGCCTTCTCAATCCGACCGAGAGTGCGTCGTGACTCACCCCGAGCGCGTCGCCTACGGCCCCGCCACTCGCCAGTTCGCCATGTTGTATCTGCCGGATTCGTCAGCCGGTCGCAACGTGCCGGTTGTCGTGTTGATCCACGGAGGCTTTTGGCGCAACACCTACCAACTCGACCTCATGGAGCCCCTGGCCGCCGACCTAGTCGCGCGTGGAGTGGCCGTGTGGAACATCGAGTACCGCAGCATCGGCGACGAAGGTGGCGGGTATCCGGGAACCTTGACCGATGTGGCTGCAGCGCTTGACCACCTGGCCGTCTTGAACGCCCCCATTGACCTTGACCAGGTCAGCCTGGTTGGCCATTCGGCCGGTGGCCACCTGGCGCTGTGGGCCGCCAGCCGCCACCTTTTGGCTTCGAGCGACCCTGGATCGCATCCGGCGGTGACACCATCACTCGTCGTGAGCCTCGCTGGGGTGGCCGATCTGGCCGCAGGCGCCGAGGACCGCCTCAGCCACGGTGTGGTGCAGGAGCTCCTCGGCGGCGAACCCGACGAGGCGCCGGACGCCTACCGGGTAGCCCAACCCATCGTCGACGGGTCAATCACCAAGTTCGTGCACGGCGACCTCGACGACATCGTTCCCGTTTCCCAGTCCCAGAACATTGCCAGCGACACCGGGGCCGAGATGGCCCTCGTCGTGGGGGCCGACCACTTCGACGTCATCAACCCTGACCACGAGGCTTGGTCCGTCGTGTTGAACTGGCTCGGTGTCGCCTAAAGGGCCAGTGTGTTAGCCCTGCCCTGGCAGGGTCACGAGCAGGAACTCGGCGTCGACGGAGGCGTCGACCACCGGCACGATCTCCCCAGGCGGAACACTGATCGAGTCGCGCTCCACCAGGGTCACGGTCTCTCCCCCGACCTCAATGGCCAGGCTGCCGCGCCGCATGAATGCGAACCACAACTCGCCGTTGTGTTCGATCACCCCGCCATCCAGAGGTCCGCACCGACGCAGGACCCGAACGCTGGCGAGCTCATTGGTCGCCCCGGAGATCCCGGTGTCTCGAGCCTCGAACCCAACCAGCTCCGATGCGAGATAGGTCGCGTCGGCCGCGATATGGCGCACGAAGCGTTGGCCACCGAAGTCACGGGTTCGACGCAGGGTGCGAGGCGGCAGGGTGAGCTCGTGCTCAGCAAGGGGGGCGCGGTCGGCCGGACAGCCAATCTC
>CAYGMW010000119.1:0-7670 GCA_964350975.1 uncultured Acidimicrobiales bacterium
AGTGCGAGCCAATGAATGCAATCTTGCGTGCCGTGGCCATTGGCTCGACGCTACTGCGAGCCACACGCGCGGGCCGCTCCTTGGCGGCGAAGCTCGCGCGCAGCAATGGCCATGAGGTGCACCTCATCGGGGCCATCGGCGATACGAAGCGACCTCATCTGTGCATACATACGCGCCAACGGCGTGTCGTCGGAGACCCCTGCAGCGCCAAACACCTGGATGGCTCGGTCGACCACGGTCGTGGCCGTGCGCATCACATGCACCTTGATGATCGACATCTCGGGCGCGGCTGCCTTGTCACCCTCGGTGTCCATGACAGCTGCGGTGCGCATCGTGAGCAGCCTGGCCGCGTCGATGTCGATGCGGGCTTCGGCGATCCAGTCTTGGATATTTGACCGGCTCGACACCTGCTGACCGAACGTGGTCCGGTCGTCGGCTCGTTCGCACATCAACGCCAGCGCCTGTTCGGCCACACCAATGGTGCGCATACAGTGCTGCACCCTCGCCGGACCTAGGCGGGCTTGGCCAATGGCGAACCCGCCCCCAACATCTCCCAGCAAGGCGTCGGCACCAACTCGAACCTGGTCGAAGTTCAGCTCGCAATGACCATAGGCATCGACGTAGCCAAACTTGGCCAGATTGCGCTCGACGGAAAAGCCTGGGGTATCGACCGGCACGATGAACTGGCTATGGCGCTGATGTCGAGATGCCTTCGGATCGGTGCAGGCGACCGCGATGACGAACTCACAGTTGGGGTGCAGGACGCCGCTGATCCACCACTTGCGCCCATTGAGCACCCAGTCGGACCCGTCCCGAACTGCCGACATCGCGATGTTTGACGCATCCGACGAGGCGACGTGGGGTTCGGTCATCGCGAACGCCGATCGGATCTGGCCCGCAAGCTGTGGTTCGAGCCACCGTCCACGCTGCACGTCGGACGCGTAGATCGCCAACGCGTCGCCATTGACGCTGGTCGGGGCATCACAGTTCGTGACCTCCTGAGCTAGCGCCGATGTGCCCAACACTTCAGCTAGCGGCGCGTACTCGACCATCGACAATCCTGGCCCGTACCTCGGGTCGCGCACGCACAGGTTCCACAAGCCTGCGGCTTGGGCCTCAGCCTTGAGGTCCTCGATGGTCCGAGGTTGCAGGTTCGGCTGAGCGGCCCGTTCGGCCTCGACGACCGCTTCGGCGGGCCGGACCCTGGTGTCGATGAAGTTGGCGAGGGCGGCAACCCGCTCCAAGGTGGTGGCGCTGTGGGTGAAATTCATGGTGGAACGATCCTGCCACCAATGACGTTGTTGGGCGTAGTGTCGTGAACGTGCGCGACCGGCACCCAAGGGACTGAGGCTCGATGAGATCTCGAACAAGAGGGCGGCTCGTCGGCGCCGCAGCTTTTGCCTTCGTCGCCTCGGCGGCTACCGCGATTGGACTGTTCGTTGGACCGGTCTCCACCTCCGGCGGAACCCAAGCCTTCGACGTGGCGTCGATCAACCGATTCGATGTCGACCTCGTGGTCGAAGCCGACGGAACCATGCACGCCACCGAGACCATCGTCGTCGACTACCCCATCGAGCGACGTGGCATCTTTCGCGTCTTCGACACCGCCGACCCGCGCCGCGACATCGACCATCCCATCTCGGGTTTGAGCGTCACCCGCGACGGGCTCCCCGAACCATGGGTGTGGCAGGAATCGGCCTTTGGCACCCAAACCGCCAGGATCGGTCGCGAGGATCTGTACCTGCAGCCCGGGTCGTATACCTATGTGCTGACGTGGTCGACGAAGAACGTGCTCGAACCCAGTCTCGACGATCCCGCAAGCACGCTGTGGTGGTGGGACGCCATTGGTTCGGGTTGGCAGATGCCCATCGCCGAAGCCAACGTGTCGGTGACGCTGCCGGTGTCAGCAACAGGGGTCGACTGTGTTGTCGGCGCCTCGGCCTCGTGTGATGTCTCGGCGAGCGGATCGACCATCGAGGTCACCGCACAACGCCTGCAGCCCTTCACCCCGATCACCATCAGGGCGGCCATGCCCGCGTCCGTCATCGCACCGAACCAGGTCAACGAGACAAACTGGCTAGCGGCCATCGTCGCGGGATTCGTGGGGGCGGCCATTGGCCTTGCCGGGTGGCGAGCCACTCGCGAACCGGCCCCCGGATTTCCGGTGTGGTTCGAACCGCCCCAGAACGTGCGGCCGGCGGTGGGAACCCGCGTGCTCGACGAGGCCACGAGCAAGCACAGCCTTCAAGCGACCTTGTTCGACCTGGGCGAGCGGGGGGTCGTGTCGCTGCAGCCGTTCGACTCAACGTGGTCAATCGAGCTCATTGACGATCCGGTCAACCACGCGTGTGACGACTGGGAGCTCGAGATGTTGGCCGAACTCGGGCTCGACGAGATGGGCGACGACTTCATCGTGTCCGAAACCGTGTCGTCTGGCACACGCGTCACGAAGGCGACCGAGGCCGTCAACAGCGGCGTGAACCATGCCGCAGGCCTGTACCTCAAAAGCTCGGCGGGTGCGATCTTGTTCCGGTTGCTCGGCTGGTTGTGTGGCATCGGTGTCATCGGGCTCGCCGCGTTGTCGGTCCTTGGCGGGGTTGGGGTGCCCAAGTGGGTCATCCTTGGCGTGGGCGCGATTGCGGTGTTCTCGGCGGTTCACGCCACCGATGCCGGCGCAACCACGACCCGGACCGCGCTTGGCCGAGACGTGTGGTCTCGCACTGGCGGGTTTGCCCGATTCCTCAGTACCGAATCGTCAGAATCGCGATTCGACGCCGCAGCCCATCTCGACTGGTTCCCCCGGTTCTTGCCGTGGGCGGTGGCCCTCGGGGTGTCTGACGAATGGGCCAAGCGATACGCCGCCCAGCTCGTCGACCTGCCAACGGTGCCGTACATCTACGGGATCGGCGGCATCCACGGTTACCAGAGCGCCTCGATGTCGAACCTGACGTCAAGTTTCTCCAGCGCCATTGCGTCGGCCAGTTCGGCCTACGCCGCATCCCAGTCGTCGAGCAGCGGCGGCGGTTTCTCCGGCGGCAGTGGCGGCGGAGGCGGGGGTGGCGGCTCATGGTGACCGCAACGGGCGTAATCTCGCGCCCTACACATCACGGGAGACATTCATGATCGCAATTGTGCTGATCGTCATTGCCCTAGGCCTGGTCGGTTTTGCCGTCTCGGCGCTCAACCGGCTCCGCAACCAGAACGTGTCCGTCGAGGAGGCTGGCGCTGGAATCGACGTCCAGCTCACCCGCCGGGCCGACCTCATCCCGAACCTGGTCGAGACCGTCAAGGGGTACATGACCCACGAAGCGGGGACCCTCGAAGCGGTGACCGCGGCGCGCGTCGCGGCGGGCTCGGCTCGGTCGACGGGCGACAAGGCCGCGGCGGACGCCCAGATGACCCAGGCGCTGGCCAACGTCTTTGCTGTCGCCGAGGCGTACCCCGATCTCAAAGCGTCGGCCAATTTCCAGCAGCTTCAGGGCGAGCTGGCCAAAACCGAGGACAACCTGGCCTTTGCCCGCCAGTACTACAACGACGCAGCCGCCACCCTGAACCGCACCATGGTGACGATCCCGTATTCGTTCTTCGTAGGCATGTCCGGCGTCGAGCGAGCCACGTTCTACGACGCCCCCGCCGGCAACGAAGCTCCACCACAAGTGTCGTTTGAGTAGCCGACGATGATCGCAGCCCTTGGGGCAGTTGTTATCGGCATCGCTATCCTTGCGTGGGCTGCCGATCAGTTTGTGTTGGGCGCCGCTCGAGTCGCCCTCATCCGCAAGGTCCCCTCCATTGTCGTCGGCGTCGTCATTCTCGGCTTCGGAACGAGCGCTCCTGAGCTGCTGGTGTCAGCCATTGCCGTGGCCGGAGGAGAAACCGACGTCGCCATCGGCAATATCGTCGGGTCAAACATCGCGAACCTCACGCTGCTGCTAGGGATTGGCGCGGTGCTCGTACCACTGAGCGTGTCGAGCCGCACGGTCAAGATCGAGGCCCCACTCGTCGTCTTCGCGGTCGGGGCCTTCGCTCTTGCTGTCCAAGGCGGAGGCATCAGCCGAGTCGAGGCCGGCGGTCTCGCGGTCGCGATGGTGGTGTCGCTCGTGCTCGTCACCCGATCGCCGACCTCGGCCGCCTCCGGCAGCGGCGCCGCACCGGCTGACCAGCTGGGCCAAGACGTCATCGAGCTCGCCGATGTTGCGACGCATCGCATCGGTCGAGAAATCGGGCGGACCATCATTGGTTTGGCCGGCACGATCGGTTCGGCCCAGCTGCTGCTGTGGGGTGCGCTGGACTTGGCCGCCCGAGCTGAGCTCAGCGAAGGATTCGTTGGGGCAACGCTGGTTGCGGTGGGCACGTCCCTGCCCGAGCTGGTCACGGTCATCCAATCGGCTCGCCGACAAGAGACCGACCTCATTGTTGGAAACCTGCTCGGTTCCAACCTGTTCAACGCCCTCGTGGTGGGCGCAGTCGTCGGCCTGATCGGAGGGTCCACGATTGTGTCCACAGCACTGACATCGACCGCCGTCATCGCCGCAACCGTGGTGGCCGCAGCAGCGTTGTTCATCATGTGGACGGGCCACACCGTCAGCCGCCGAGAGGGCATCGTCTTGGTCGTCGCATATCTGTGTCTGGTTCCGCTGTTGGCCTAAGGTCCGCCGAGGTCGGGCCGATTCGGGCAAGGGAGGCCCTCATGAGCGAAACATCGACAACCCACGACCTCGCCGAGGCCCTGACCCGGTTTCTCGTTGGCGATTCAGCCGCCGCGGAGTTCAGCCTTGGGGCCAACACCCACTGGATTGACGACCCCGATCTGTTGGGTACCGATGGCCACGCTCTGGAAACGTGGCGCGAAGGGTTCGCGTACAACGAACTCATGCGTCGCGACGAGTACGAGCGGTCCAAGCGACTGCTGCAGATCGAGCTGCTGAAGGCCCAGAACTGGGTCATTGAGACTGGCCAGCGGGTGGTCGTGATCTTCGAAGGCCGAGACGCTGCAGGCAAGGGCGGCACCATCAAGCGGTTCATGGAACATCTGAATCCCCGAGGCGCTCGGGTCGTTGCACTGGGTGTTCCGAGCCCTGAAGAAGCTGGCCAGTGGTACTTCCAGCGCTACGTCCGCCAGTTGCCTACTCGGGGCGAGATCGTGCTGTTCGACCGGTCCTGGTACAACCGAGCCGTCGTCGAACCCGTCATGGGGTTCTGCACCCCTGACGAACACGCCGAGTTCATGCTCCAAGTGCCCGAGTTCGAACGGATGCAGGTCAGATCAGGCACCCACCTGATCAAGTTCTGGTTCTCGGTCTCGCGCACCGAGCAGCTTCGTCGGTTCGCGATTCGCCAGCTCGATCCGGTGAGGCGCTGGAAGCTGTCGATGATGGATCTGGCCTCGCTCGACAAATGGGACGACTACACCGCCGCCAAAGACCACATGTTCGCTCTGACCTCAACGGAGCACGCACCGTGGACGATCATTGGGTCAAACGACAAGATGCGCAGTCGCCTCGAGGCGCTTCGCCATGTGCTGGTGAGCCTTGATTACCCCGACAAGGACCTGAACGTCGTCGGTGTCGCCGACCCGGCCATCGTCACGTCACCCCCGGTCCAAACGCCGAGCTGCTGACCCACGAAAGCGTCGCTCCAGCGACGGTTTTCTGCACCGGGAGGGGTTAGTCGATCAGGGTGTTGGCGAAGATCTGCCAGGCCAGGATCGACTTCGCGGTCAGGCTCAACACGATGTACACCGTCTCGCCGTACACATAGTTCTTCCACTTGCCGATCTGTCGGTACTGCAAGAACTGGTTGATGGCGAACGTGTTGAACATCACGAAAATGGTGACGAGGATGCCGTACACGAACGTTGGAGGGCCCTCGCCGCCGTCTTGGCCCAGGTTGGTCGCCAGGTAGGCCGCAATGGCGACCCAGGGGCCGATTCCGGCCACGCAGCCGAACCAGAACGGGGTCCACCACACCTTTTCGCCGGGGCGGTTGACCATCTCCATGATCCAGCCGAACAGGATCATCGAGGCGTTCACGAACCCGATCGCGATGAGCGCAGCCAGGTCGGTGATGCCGGTCACGAGGGCGATGAGCACCATCATCAGCGTCGAGCTCAGCGCATATTCGACCCAGCGGAACCGGTTGCGGCCGTGGCGCAGCTCACGGGCATACAGCGAGAACCCGATTGGGGCCGCGATCACGAAATGAAACAGCGCCGACAAGAACAAGAAGCCAGCGGTTGCTTGGCCAAGAGGCACCCCAAAGGCCGAAGTGAGCACCCCGTCAGACAGGGGCGTTCCGGGCGGGCCGTTGAGGTTGAGGGTGCTGACATCGAGCTTGAAGTCGTTGCTCAGCCCCCACATCAGCACGCCCGACACTGCGTGGAGCGCCCCCATGATCAGGTTGAATCGCCGCAACCGACCCAATGCAGCATCGTCGATCGAGAGAGTGGCGCTGTGAGCAGTGCGAGGGTTGGTGATCGTCATGAACCGCACCTTATGCAGCCGCCAGCGCAATCAGTCGCTTTCAGATTGGCTTCAGGTCTTATGTGTAACGATCAGCGCAATGACTGTGACCGCGACTTCGACTTCAACGGCTCGCCAGCGCTGGCTCAAGGCCGCCCTCGGCCGACCCGCCGACTGGCACCTCACCACACCTCACATCTCCGCACCGCGCCCTGGCCTGTCCTGGCTGGGGCCCGTGCTGATCGCCATCTCGGCCCTTGCTGCATGGCCCGCGTTTGCCGGCGCTACCGGCGAGGACGGCAGTGTTCAGCTCGGACTGTTCGTCGGAGCGGTGTCCATCGTGCTGATGGCCTGGAGCTTCCTGCTGGCCGTCCGAGTGCGTTGGCTTGAGCCCCTCTTCGGTGGCCTCGACTCGATGTATCGGGTCCACCGGTGGGCCGGAACCCTCGCCGTGGTGGCCATGTGGTTGCACACGAGCGTCGAAGCCGAAATCGAGGGCGGCATCCGTGGTGCGAGTCGATCCGTGGCCAACAGTGCCGAGGACCTCGCTGGTACCGGGCAGACGATGCTCTACATCTTGGTGGGCATCAGCTTGATTCGCTGGTTCCCGTATCGCTGGTGGCGCCTCACCCACAAGCTGCTCGGTATCCCGTTTGCGTTTGCGTGCTGGCACTTCTACACCGCCGAAAAGACGTATGCGAACGGTTCGCCGTGGGGCATCTATTTCGCCACGATCATGGTCGTTGGTCTGGCGTCATACGTGCTTCGAGTGGTCGGCAAGGACGCCATTGCCCAGGGTCTGAAGTACCGAATCGTCGGCCACACCCGGTCGGGCAGCACCAGCTGTATCGACATGGAACCAGTTGGACGGCCCATGAAACGTCGAGCTGGCCAGTTCGTCACCTTCAAGATCCAGCGACCCGGCTTGCGCGAGCCCCACTCGTTCACCGTTGCCTCGTCGCCGACGTCTGACCTGTTGCGCTTCTACATCCGCGACCTCGGCGACTGGACAGCAAAGATCCAAACTGCCGACCTCATCGGCGCCGAGGTCCTGGTCGAAGGTCCGTTCGGAACCTTCGAGCCGCTCCCGCATCACGGTGCGGGCACCCCCGTCCTATGGGTTGCTGGTGGTGTGGGCATCACACCGTTCTTGAGCGCGATCGACGATCTCGCCCCCGGCGTTTCCACGAATGGGTCCAAGCCGGTGCTGTT
>CAYGMW010000119.1:7770-9796 GCA_964350975.1 uncultured Acidimicrobiales bacterium
CGATCGACGATCTCGCCCCCGGCGTTTCCACGAATGGGTCCAAGCCGGTGCTGTTTTATTGCGTGCGCCATCGCGACGACGCCTCAGCCATCGACATGCTCGATGCCGCCCACGCGGATGGTCGTATCGAACTCAATCTGGTGTGCAGCTCTGACGGACCCCGGTTCAGTGAGTCGATGCTGCTCGACCGGTTCGGGACCGATGGCCTCGTCGGCGCCCATGTCGCGGCGTGCGGACCGTCCGCGCTCGTGGCCATCGTCGATCAGTCCGCCCGCTCGATGGGTGCCACCGACGTCGAGGTCGAGGGGTTCGACATCCGTTCGGGCTTCGGTCCCGATCTGAGCCGAGAGTTCGACGAATTGGTCACACAGCTGCGCCGGTCGTAGCGTCGGTTCCGTTGTTCGCAAGGAGACCACCATGGCCGAAGCACTGATCATCGATGCCGTCCGCACCCCTCGGGGTATCGGCAAACAAGGCAAGGGGGCACTCGCCCACCTGCATCCGCAGCATCTGGGTCGCACCGTGCTCGAGGCGCTCGCCACTCGTAACAGCTTCGACACCGCCGACGTCGACGATGTCGTGTGGGGCACCAGCGCCCAGGTGATGGAGCAGTCGGGCGACTTGGGCCGTATGTCGGCTCTCGACGCTGGCTACGACGTGCGTGCCAGCGGTATGACACTCGACCGTTTCTGCGGTTCGGGCATCACGGCTACCAATATTGCGGCCAACGCCATCATGGCCGGCATGGAAGATCTTGTGGTTGCCGGCGGCACCGAGATGATGTCGCTGCCCAAGAAGGGCCTGCTTCCTATGGGCGCCAACAACGCTCATCTTCAGGAGCTTCACCCTCAGTCCCATCAGGGTGTGTGCGCCGATGCCATTGCCACCCTTGAAGGCATCAGCCGCGAGACCCTCGACGCTCTGGCAGCTGAGTCGCAACGTCGGGCCGCGATTGCCATCAGCGAAGGGCGTTTCGACCGGAGCCTGATTCCGGTGCTGAACGCCGACGGGTCCGTTGCCCTCGACTGCGAACAGTTCCCCCGTCCTGGCACCACCGCGGAGTCGCTCGCTGCCTTGCCGCCGAGCTTTCCGGCCGTGGCCGACTATCGCCACTCCCCCGATGCCAAGACGTTCCGCGAGTTGATCAACCAGAAGTTTGTTGGCCTCGATATTCAGCACGTGCACCACGCCGGAAACTCATCCGGTGTGGTCGATGGTTCGGCCGCAATCTTGCTGGCGTCGGCCAACTACGCCCAGGCCCACGGTCTCAAGGCCCGGGCCCGCATCGTGGCCACGGCCAACATGGGTGACGACCCGACCCTCATGCTCAATGCTCCCGTTCCGGCTGCCCGCAAGGTGCTGGCCAAGGCGGGGCTGACCATCGACGACATCGACATCTTCGAGATCAACGAAGCCTTTGCCGTTGTGGCCGAAAAGTTCCAGCGCGACCTCGATCTCGATCGGTCGAAGGTGAACGTCAACGGCGGCGCCATGGCCCTCGGCCATCCGATTGGGGCCACGGGCGCGATCCTCATCGGCACCGTGCTCGACGAACTCGAACGCACCGACGGCCAGTTCGGCCTGATCACGATGTGCGCCGGTGGCGGTATGGCGCCAGCCATCATCATCGAACGGATCTAAGGCACCCCGGCCCGGCTCTCCACTGGCCCCGCTCGAGCCGTTGCGGTGTCGTGGGCGGGGGCGGGGTTGGTCCAGGTGACGGTGACCCGTCCGGTGTGGTCGATGAGTTGCCATTGGTGGTCGCCCGAGCCGTGGTGGAGGGTGGCTCCCATGCGATGCAACTGCCGGTGGTGGCTCGGGCACAACAAGGCCAGGTTGTCGACCGCGGTGGGGCCACCGTTGGCATGTTCGATCAGATGATGGGCCTCACACGCGGATGGTCTGCGCTGGCAGTCCTTCCACACACACGTTCCGTCACGGATCGTGATGGCCTGCTTCTGGGCCGGTGTCGCCAACCGGTCGGCGACCCACATGCTGTAGGTCTTCGAGGCCGGTTCTCTGGCCC
>CAYGMW010000120.1:0-9790 GCA_964350975.1 uncultured Acidimicrobiales bacterium
AAGTCGACCACGAACACGTTCCACAGAGCAATCACGATCACCGAGCCGACCGCGATCGCGATCAGCGACCGGATCAGGCGCGTGCGCAGCTCGCCCAAGTGATCCCAGAAGGTCATCTCGCCGCCGCGAGTTGTCGGGTCAGCCACTACTGTTCGGTTTCGTCAGCCGGGGCTGGCTCGTTGTCGGAAGCCTCGACGACGCCGAGCTCGTCGGCGGGAACCACATCGTCGACAAAAACGTCGGCGGGAACCACATCGTCTGATGCGTATCGAGCACCTGGGACCTCATCGGCGGGGCGAACCTCAGGCCCGGCAACCGTGCCAGCATCAGTGGGGCGAAACGCCTCGTTGGCAACAGCTGGACTCGCAATCGACGCGCCCTTCATCATGTCGCTGATCGGCTTTGTCATCATGTCGCGAGTTCCGGTGACCATCCCGGTCGTGTCGTTCACCACCGATGTCACCTCTCGCTGCACGGAGTCTGAGACCTCCTTGAACTGGCGGTAGTACTTGCCAGCGGTGCGCAGGGCCTCAGGCAAACGCTGAGGGCCAAGGGCGATCAGGGCGACCAATGCGACGATGATGATCTCTGTGCTCGAGATGCTCATGAGCTCAAGGTTACGTCGTTGGGCCTGGGGTCTTGAGGCCGGGCGTCGTTCCACCACTGGCGCATCAGCCGCATCGACACGGCAGTCGCCCTCCGAGGGCCGCTCACGGTGTGGGCGGCCC
Organism: uncultured Acidimicrobiales bacterium; assembly: GCA_964350975.1. Lineage (GTDB taxonomy): Bacteria > Actinomycetota > Acidimicrobiia > Acidimicrobiales > Poriferisodalaceae > JAADHX01. Next base: position 729 of record CAYGMW010000120.1, read on the forward strand.
GTCCGAGGCGTCCAACAACAGCGTCGAAGCCAACAGCCTCGAGCCGCATGATCTCTAGCGCTTCGGCTGCCTCTGCGAGCGCGACTTCAGTCTCGTCGGCAAGCATCCGGATTGTGTTGACTTGCCGGCCAACCACGACGGCGGCCAGCGTCATGACCAGCGCCGGCCCGAACCATAAGAGACTCACAAGTGAGCGAGTCTAGAACCCAAAATCACGTGTGCCCCTGATGGACCAGGGGCACACGTGATCGGACTATGCGTCTCGTCGGCTCAACAACACCGACCAGAGCTGTTTGCTTACTTCGTCAACTCCGCTAGCGCATTCATCACCGCTTCATCGTCGTGCAGCTGGGAATGGAAATCCAGCAGATCGTCGTGGGTGAAAGGTTCGCCAACGGGCCGTTCGAGCAATTCGGCGGGAAGGGTCCACACAACGACCTTCACGCCTGATGCTGTCAACAAGTCGACAATATGTTGTTCTGCGGGCTTGACCACGTGTGTCTCACACAACGGACACCCGAAGGTGTACGTACCGGAGTTGTCGTTCGCGCATACTCGCACGATGACATCTTCGGTGGTGAGTTCGACATCTCCACAGGTGGGACAGCTCGCCCGGATCTTCGCCATAGGACTCCTCGCTGCTTGCCCGAACCCATCGGACTCGTCGACCGCACCGTTGAGGACATGACAGGTGACATCTACAGAACTTCTTTCTGGCCCTGTCACGAGGTGGGGCACAATGACAGGTGATGCAACAGCGATTGCCCTCCTTGCGGCCCACACCAATCGGCTTTGCCCACCGCGGCGCTAAGGCCCACGCTCCCGAAAACACCATTGAGGCGTTCGCGCTGGCGCTTCGACTCGGCGCCACAGGACTCGAAAGCGACGTCTGGATCACCTCCGATGGCCAGGCGGTGCTCGACCATGACGGCGAGTTTCGCCCCAGCCCACGCTCCATACGGAAGCGGCCGATCAGTGAAATGAGGCGGTCAGAGCTGCCGAGCCATGTACCGACCTTGGCTGAGCTCTATGAGCAGTGCGGCAACAACTTTGAGCTCTCACTCGATGTCAAAGACGTCGCTGCGGCGGCCGAGACCATCCGGGTTGCCCGCGCTGCGGGTGCCGAAGAACGGCTCTGGCTGTGCCACTACAACGTCGAGATCGTCGCCGAATGGCGAACCATGACCGATGCCAAACTCGTCGACTCAACCAGGATCACCCGAATGCGCGAAGGCCCGGAGCGTCGCGCCGCCCTACTGGCCAGGGTTGGAGTCGACGCGGTCAATCTGCATCACAAGGACTGGTCTGGCGGCCTCGCCACCTTGTTTCACCGCTTCGAGCGCTACTGCCTTGGCTGGGACGCTCAGCACGAACGAGTCATCGCCGATCTGGTCCTCATGGGACTCGACGGTGTGTTCAGCGACCACACCGACCGGATGATGACCGCCATCGACGCCACGGTGCTGCCACCGAACTGATCTTCCGAGCTGGATTGGGGCCGAGCGGCCTGGGTGCTACAACGAACCCATCGAGCTGATGGGCCACACGATCAAGAAGGCCTTGCCCACGACCAGGTTCTGGTCGACTGGGCCGAAGAATCGGCTGTCAGAAGAGTTATTGCGGTTGTCGCCCATCACAAAGATGTGGCCTTCGGGCACAACAGTGAGTGGCAAACGTTCGGTGATGTCGCCGGCGTCGATGTAGGGCTCATCGATCGGCTCGCCGTTCACATAGACGATGCCGTCGATGGCTTCGAGTGTGTCGCCAGGAAGCCCGATGATGCGCTTGATGAACTCATCAACCTCAGACACGGGCGCCGTCGGGGGCCGATGGAACACCACCACGTCGCCCCGAGCCATGTCTCCGTAGTCATAGGCGATCTTGTTGACCAACACGCGGTCATCAATCTGCAGGGTCTGCTGCATTGAACCCGACGGGATGAAGAACGCTTGGAACAAGAACGTCTTGATCAATAGCGCCGCGATGAGCGCTCCGATGATGACGGCGCCCCACTCGAGGGCCTGACGCAACGCCGACCGCGTCGCGACCTCGGCTTCGGCGTCGTCAAAGATGTCGTCGTTCAGGCCCTCCCACTCAGGAAGGACATCAAACGCCGACGGTGCGGTAGCGGCGGTTGGCTCAACGGGAATCACGCGGAGCCGACACTACCGGAGGTAACTGGCGAAGCCAGCGCAGACAGCAACACTTGACGCAGAGTCGGGAACACTTGACGACTAGTCGGCCGCTGATGTCGTCGCAATAGCGGGCCCATTTCCATCACAGCTGTGCGGCCATCGCGGCCCAACGCGCCGCAGCACCGAGCGCGGCGAGCGCTTCGGGGTCATCGGTGATCGCTCGGCCCATCGACGCCACCGCGATCTCGGCCTGCGACAGCGCCGCGGCCACATCAATGGGCTCGTACCGTTCGACGGTCGGCTGAGCAGTCGCCAACGCGGCGGCCGACCGCACCGCGATCGCCATTGGTTCGGTCGCGACCGCTACGGCATGACTCCTGGCGAACAGGTCGAGCAAGGTCGCGCTGTGGTGCGACAGTCCCCGATGGCGGGGTCGCGTATCGACAGCGGACCAACGGATCGCGAGACCCGTGGTTGCGCCCAGCCGCGCGAGCAGGTCGAGATGGCCGACGAGGTCGATGCCGCTGAACGACAACTCATCCGCGGTGCCAACATGGCCGGGTCCGGGACCGATGATCACGATCCTGGCACCGCCAATGCGGCACGCACCGACCGCCGAAGCCGCAGTGACTGCTTCGTAGACACCGCCGAACGCCTGACCGATCGTCGCTGTTGGCCCCAATACACCTGCCGATTGGGCCGCGGCCACATTGTCCGACAACGCCAGTGGCAAGGCCGCGCTATCGGTCATCACAAAACCAACATTGGCTCCAGATCCAGTGTGAGCCGCGATCGCGGCGGCCAGCCCGACCGCATGGCTGTGCAGTTGGCAGCCAAGCACCACGGTGCCCTTCACGAGAGCTCTCACATCGTGGGGCCCGTCTGCGCCATGGGGCCCATCGTCGGTGTCCCAGGTGCCTGCGTCGATCTGGACTGATGTGTATCGGGCCTTCATGACGTGGCCCGGCCCGACCAGGTCGACATTGGACCGGCTGAGGTTCCAGTGCACAACGTCGTAGCCGCCGGTGCCCAAACCTCGATCGGTCGCGGTGGTGTTCAGCACCACCATGTGCCCCACTTCGACCGGTCCAATCACGTCAGTGAGCACATAGGCCGGTCGACCGTTGGCTTCGATTCGTTGCAGCCCAGGCCGTTCAGACGTGATCGCCGACACGGTTGCGGTGATGAACCGGGGCAACGTCAGAGGCTTTCGATGAGCTTGTCGACCCGTTCGTCGTAGGCCTTGAAGGGGTCCTTGCACAACACGGTGCGCTGGGCTTGATCGTTCAACTTGAGATGGACCCAGTCAACGGTGTAGTCGCGCTTGTGCTCTTTGGCCTTGCGGATGAACTCGCCCCGCAACCGGGCCCGAGTCGTTTGGGGCGGATGCTCGACCATGTGGTCGATGGCTTCGTCGGTGCACATGCGTTCGACCGCGCCACGGTCCTGAAGCACATAGAACAGGCCCCGGTCTTGGTTGACGTCGTGATACTGCAAGTCGATGAGTTGCACCTTCGCGTGGTCGAGTTCGAGTCCGTGCTTAGCCCGGTACTTCTCGATCAGGTGGTACTTGATGACCCAGTCGACTTCGCGGTCGAGGGTCAGTGGGTCATGTTCGATGCGCGACATGCAGTGCTCCCACATCTGCAACGCCAGCGTCTCTTCGGGCTGAAGATCGTGCGTCTCGGCGTAACGAAGGGCTCGGTTCAGATACTCGCTTTGGATCTCGAACGCTGATGCCTCGCGCCCGTTGGCAAGACGAACCTTGCGGCGACACGTGATGTCGTGGCTGATCTCGCGGATCGCCCTGATGGGGTTTTCGAGCGTGAGATCGCGCAACACCACGCTCGGGTCTTCGACCATTCGCAGCAGGATTGACGTCGCCCCCACCTTCAAGAACGACGTGTACTCGCTCATGTTCGAATCGCCAACAATGACGTGTAGTCGGCGGTGCCGTTCGGCATCGGCGTGGGGTTCGTCTCGCGTGTTGATGATGGGCCGAGACCGGGTGGTGGCGCTCGAAACGCCTTCCCAGATGTGTTCGGCGCGCTGGGCAATCGAATAGGTGGCACCCCGAGGGCTCATCAGCACCTTGCCGGCACCGGCGTAGATCTGCCGGCTGACAAAGAACGGGATCAGCACCTCGGCATAGTGGCTGAAATCGTCAGTACGGCTCGTCATGTAGTTCTCATGACAGCCATAGCTGTTGCCAGCCGAGTCGGTGTTGTTCTTGAACAGGTGAATCGTGCCCTTGATGCCCTCCTCGTTGAGGCGCTCCTCGGCATTCACGATGAGCTGTTCGAGGATGCGTTCGCCTGCTCGATCAGCAGTCACCACGTCGAGCACGCTGTCGCACTCGGGAGTCGCATACTCGGGATGGCTGCCCACGTCGAGGTACAAGCGGGCGCCGTTGGCGAGGAAAACGTTCGAGCTGCGTCCCCACGACACCACCCGTCGGAACAGGTACCGGGCCACCTCGTCGGGGCTCAGCCGACGCTGGCCGCGTTGGGTACACGTGACGCCGTACTCGTTTTCGATCCCGTAGATCCGACGTTCCATTCGGGCAACCGTACCGGAGGGGTCAGGCCTCGTCGCGTTCGGCAACACCAACATCAGGGGTTGCGTCGACGACGTTCGGTTCAGGCACCACGATTTCGACCGAGAAGGTTGCCTCGTCGCACACCAGACCATCGGCTGAGCACACCGAGTAGGTGCCAATCACTCCAGATGATGCGGTGACGGTTGTGAAGATGGTCAGTCGATTCACCCGGCCATACACGATGACCCCCGGAGGCGGCACCACGTTGCTGAACCGGAACCGACGCGATGCTCCCTCGACAATGTCGTTGGCCAGCAGATCAACAACGACGAGCTGGCCCACTTCGATCTGGACAACGTCGTCGACGAGATCGAGTCCCAGGGCCTCCACGGCTCCAACATCGCATGGAACCGACCGGGCCATTCCCAGCTGGTCGCGGTCGCTTTGGTTGCAGAGTTGGGCGTCCACAGTGCCGAACGCCGCAGCCACCAGAGGCTGACGCACCACATGGCGGCCAACGGACCGCGGTGGTTCGGTGACGGCGATGCCTGCGCCAACAACCACGTCAGTCGGGTCGCTGAGCCCGCAGGAACCGTCTCCGTCGATGTTCGACCCAAGGCTCAGGGCGGGCTGGCTCAGCACACATCCTGATCCGGCAGGGTCATCGGCGATGATCGACGCAACAAACCAGGCCAGAGAACGAATGGCGAGGTTCGACCCGACCGTCGCGGTGTTTCCGGCGATGGTCGAATGTTCGATCCTGACGAAGCTGCCCGGACCGTTGTCGGCGTCGAGCCCCGCTCCGCTACCGGCGACATTGTTCGCGATCGTCGTGTTGGTCACCACGACCTCGCTGCCTGGTTCGGCGTGGACACCGCCGCCGGAACCGTCATATCCCACCGAGTTTTCATCAATGGCCGACCGGTGAATGGTGGCTGCGCCGCGAAGGAACAGCCCGCCCCCGTCGCCGTCGGTCGCATGAACTGAGTTGGCGCTCACCCGCGTGTCGCTCACCGCGATTGTGCCGCCAGAACTCAAGAACACACCACCTCCGCCGGTTCCTCCGGCCCGATTACCCAACACGTCGGTGGTGTCGATCTCAATGGTCTCACCGAGGCCAATAGCGCCAACGAGGTACAGCCCGCCGCCGGCGCCGCCTGACTGGTTGTTCTTGACCGTGGTGGCGACCACGCGGGCGTCACCCTTGTGGTTGACCGCTCCGCCCGCACCAGCGGTGCCGGCCGTATTTTCCTCCAGGGCCGAGCCGCTGATGGTCAGCTGGCCTTCGGAGTAGATGGCTCCGCCTCCCCCGCCAGTCGACAGATACGAGGCCACCTCGATGCTTCGAGCCTCATTGGCCACGAAACGACTATCCGCGATGGTGATGACACCGTCGGCATAGATGGCGCCGCCCCCGATGGACGCGGCCGCTGCAAGGTTGGACTCAAAGACCGTGTCGGCGACCGACACCGTCACATTGCTACCGGCGAACACGGCACCGCCTCGGCCGAAATGGCTCACATTGCCCGTGATCGTCGACCCCTCCATCACGAGGGATCGACCCGAGCCCACCACAACTGCTCCCCCGTCATAGGTGGCGCTGTTGTTGGCGAACGTCGAATCGACCACGGTGATGTCGCCAAGACCGGCAAGGGCACCACCCGAACCGCTGGACCCAACGCCGCGTTCGGTCGCGGCGTTGTCATCGAAGCTCGATCGAACGACCCTCAGGTCGCCCCGAGCAAAAACGGCGCCACCGCGTCCACTGGTTGCGGTGCTGTTGCGTACCTCAACATCGACGAGTTCCACGCTGTCGCCTCGGATGGCACCGCCGTCGCCCAGTGCAGCGCCGCCGTCGACGATGACGTCACCCAGCACCAGCGCGCCAGCGCCTGGCGAGTCGAAGAGACGATCCTTGATGCAGAACCCGAACGGACCTGTCGATGAAGGCGTGATCGTGGATCCGTTCCCACGAATCACGACCGTATTGGCGCCGAGGTGATCGAGATCGCCCGTGAGGTTGGCATCGTCGCCGGCACCACAGCTGAGTTCGTACGTGGCTGCTGGAGCAAGTTCGATGGCCACCGTGTCGGTACCCGCGGCCTCAGTGAGAGCTTCCCTCAACGACATCGCGCCGTCGCTCGCAACCACATCAGCCGTCGTGGTCACGACGAGAACGCGGTCTGGTTCGGTGCTGGTCGGTTCGGTGCTGGTCGGTTCGGTGCTGGCACGTTGGGCACTGGCCGGTTCGGTATCGGCAGCTCGAGCTGGTTGTGCGCCTCCGACGAGCAGCACCGACATAGCGATCACCAACCCCACCACAGGTCGACGCGGCCGCGTCGCAACACCAGTCGTCGCCAGACGCGCCCTCACTGATGCCAATAACAAGACGAGCACAGGACCTCCGAGATCCGTGTGTTCTCGTCGGCCCGACCCTTTGTTGACTAACCGGTTTGTGAACCAATCCTCAGGTTTGGCTGAGCAATCCAGTCACGTCCGCGTCCGACAAGCGTTCGAAGGTGCGTCGCTTGGTACCGCGACGCAATACCGCCACTTCGAGATCGGCAGAAGTGAGCGCCCGGTCGGGGCCAGCCAACGACGTTGATCCCAACGCCACGGCAACACTGAGCGTCTGGTCGGCAGCCCACCCGGCCTGGAGGCGCTCGAGGATGGCTCCGCTGTCGCCGCCCAGGGCAACCACATCGGTTTCGTCGATCACGGTGCCGTCGAACATGATGTGGAACAGCTGATCCTCGTCGGCGTCAGCGCCAATTTCGGCCACCAAGATCTCGACTTCGAGCGGCTTGGCTTCGTGGGTGAAGATCTGACCCATGATCTGGGCGTACTGGTTCGCAAGCGATCGGGCATCGACGTCTTCACGGGAGTAGACGAAACCCTTTTGATCGGCGTGGCGCACACCAGCGATGCGCAGAGAATCGAACTCGTTGTACCGGCCCACACCACCAAACGCGATGCGGTCGTAGATCTCGCTGATCTTGCGCAGGGTCGCGCTCGTGTTCTCGGCCACCAGCACAATGCCGTCGACGTAACGCATGCCAACCAAGGCCCGACCGCGAGCGATGCCCTTGCGGGCGAAGTCAGCCTTGTCTTGAACCAGCTGCTCGGGTGAAACGTAAAAACCTGGCATTGCCATAACTCAGAGCTCCCCGTACTGGTTGCCAAGATCGGTGGTCAGCTCGGCCACACGATCCTTGAGTTCGGCTTCAGCAATCCTGGTGAACCCGTCGGCTGTGATGGTCGCAACAACGGGATAGATGCCGCGTATGGGATCGGGCCCGCCGGTTGCGGAGTCTTCGTCGGCGGCATGCCAGAGAGCCCGCAGCGCCAAGTCGATGGCCGAGCCGGCGTCCATGTCGTGGGTGAAGCCGAGCTTCAGCACCGTCGAAGCATGCAGACTGCCCGAACCGCTTGAGGCGTAGTCGCGTTCTTCGTAGCGACCGCCGGTGATGTCGAACTGGTAGAGGCGCCCACGCTCGCGGCGCAGGTCATACCCGGCAAAGATCGGCACGACGGCCAGCCCCTGCATGGCAGCAGGCAGGTTGCCACGGATCATGCCGCTGAGTTGGTTGGCCTTGCCGTCGAGGCTCAACTGCTTGCCTTCGACTTTTTCATAATGTTCGAGCTGGACCTGGAAGATGCGGACCATCTCCACGGCCGGACCCGCGGCACCAGCGATGGCAACACCTGAGTGCCGATCTGCTTCGAAGACTTTCTCGATGGTGCGATGGCTGATGAGGTGGCCACTGGTTGCCCTGCGGTCGCCAGCCATCACCACACCGGTGTTGGTTCGAAGCGCAATCACGGTCGTTGCGTGGCCAGCGTCGATCTGGCCGGGAAGGTGACGGATGATGCTGCGACCGTTGGCCTCGAGCAGCTTGACAAAGTCGGGACCCGGATCAGTCCCTTGTCCAAACACTGGCAGCGACATGGTGGTTACTGGCCGCCCTTTTGGACGTAGTTCTTGACGAACTCCTCGGCGTTGGTTTCGAGAACGTCGTCGATCTCGTCGAGGAGGTCATCGATGTCTGCTTTGAGTTCGTTGCCCTTCGCAGACGTTGCCGGGGCGTCATGTACGACCTCGTCGTCGGTACGTGGTGCGGGTCTGCGAATCTGTTCACGTTCTGCCATGGTTGACATCTCCGATCACGACGGGCTGGGAAACAACAAGGATAACGAGGGCGGTCTCAGGCCTCGAGGTGGTCGAGAAGCTCAGCCGCCGTCGAGCACTGATCCAACACACTACCGACGTGAGCCTCCGTGCCACGTAGCGGTTCGAGTGTCGGGACCCGGCGCAGCGCATCTGTGCCGATGTCGAACACGATTGAATCCCAGTTCGCCGCGACGATGCTGTCTTTGAACTTGCCCAA
>CAYGMW010000121.1:0-9702 GCA_964350975.1 uncultured Acidimicrobiales bacterium
GTGGTGGGCTCGTCCACGATGATTGACATTGTCTGGATTGTTGAGCCAGCGTCACGCACGGCCGCTTCGACCATTGATCGATATCGATCTTCGATGCGTTCACGAACCAGGCTGCTCGGAACTCGCAGTGTCATGCTGGAGTCGTCGGCGGACACGAGAGAAATGTCCGAAAAGGTGGTGAGCCAGACGCCCTCGGACACTTGGGAGCGCAAGAGCATCGCCGCGTGAGACCAGATGTCGTCGCTCGATAGAGATGCTCGTTCAGTCATTGATGGGTCCGGTTCGTGGCACAGGGATCAACATTGGTGCGGGGGAGCCACATATTTGCACTCGTTGCATCATATATCCACAGCTGTGGACAACTCTGTGGGTTGCGCTCTGGCCGCAGACGGAGTACGCAACGAACTCGACGTCACTGCTCGAGCGACGCTACCAGCGAAATGTTCAGACCGTTGCCGAGGCCGATTCGAACCTCTAGCCTCTGTTAGTCGGCCTCGTGTCGAACATTCCTGCGCGGCCCGGTAGCTCATGTAGCTGCTGAAGGCCGCTCCGCTATGGACAGCCATCTCGCCGCTGTCCGGAGGTTTTTCGTGAAGCGTACGTTCCAGCCCAATAATCGCCGCCGCGCCAGCCGGCATGGTTTCCGTCACCGCATGTCTGACCGCGCCGGACGCGCTGTTCTCAAGGCTCGCCGTCGTAAGGGTCGCCAGCGTTTGAGCGCGTGATCCACCGGATCCGCGAACGTCGGGATTTCGAACGCCTCAACCGCGAAGGTGTCAGGGCGTCGGGTCGCTATGTGTGGGTTCGCTTTGTTGGCGACGAAGCATGCGTCCCGCCGAGGGTTGCCTATGCCATTGGGCGCCAGCATGGTTCGGCTGTTCGACGTAACCGGATTCGGCGTCGACTTCGAGCCTGTTTCCAACAGCTCGACGCGATGTCTACCAACGACGGATCAGACGGTGCTGGCACGGCTGTCGCACCGGGGCTGTACCTCGTTGGGTGGCGCGGCCGATCGGACGAGCCACCATTCGACGCATTGACCGCCGATGTCGACAAGGTCGCTCGGCGCCTGTCCAACACGAACTGAAACTGCACCCATGCAACGTTTGGCAACACGAGGAGTCATTTCTGTGATCACTCTGTATCGCCGCGTTCCACGCTTGCGGCCGCCGGTGTGCCGGTTCGACCCAACGTGTTCTCAGTACGCCGTCACTGCCCTTGAAACCCATGGGCTATTGCGAGGATCAGCGCTGAGCCTTCGCCGGCTCGGGCGTTGTCATCCCTGGGGCTCGATGGGTTGGGACCCGGTACCTGGTACTGAAAAAGTTGTTTCGCACTCGGCTCACGCCGAGGGAAAGGCTCATCTGATCGATGGGTAGCTTATTTGACGCGTTGTTCAGCGGTATTGCTGCGCTGCTGGCCTTTTGTTATTCGTTCACGCACAGCTATGCGCTGGCGATCGCGGTCTTCACCTTGATCATCATGATCGTGTTCACGCCGCTGACGCTCAAGAGCACTCGATCCATGATGGCCATGCAGCGCCTTCAGCCCGAGATGAAGCGGTTGCAGAACAAGTACCGCGACGATCGCCAAACGCTCAACGAAGAGATGATGGCGCTGTACAAGCGCGAAGGCGTGAATCCGCTGGGTGGTTGTCTGCCGCTACTCATCCAGGCTCCGATCTTCTTGATCTTGTTCCGTGTGCTTGACGGGCTGACTCGGGTCGGCCCAGACGGGGTCAACTTCGACCCGAAGTACCTCGATCACGGAACTGAGCTGTACAAGGATCTCGTAGCTGGCAACGGCGAGATGATGTCGCTCGGCATTGACCTGGCCCGCCACGCAAACGTTGTCGTACAGGACAACCTCATCACCGCGATTCCCTACATCGTGTTGGTGCTGATCACGGCGGTGACCTCGTGGTACCAGCAGCGTCAGATGGCTGCTCGTCGCACCAACCAGCCAATGACTCCTCAGGCCCAACAGCAGCAGGCGATCATGAAGATCCTGCCCTGGATGCTTCCGGTCTTTTCGTTCTTCATGCCCGCCGGGCTCGTCGTGTATTTCATTGTGTCCAATCTCTACCGAGTTGGGCAGCAGACCTACATCCAGCGCACGCTTCCGCAGCCCTCAGAGCTCGTGATCGAGGCCGACACCGCCGACGATCGCCCAGTAAAGAAGAGCAAGCCTGCGAGCGAGCAGCGCCCTGCTGCTGGAGCTAAGTCCCAGCGCGACGCTGAACCGAAGCGGCCTCGTCCCAAGCCTCGTCCCCAGACCCGGTCGTCGGCTCCACGCCCGAGTGGCAAGCCGCGCCCGCAGGGCGGACCTGCGGGTCGGCCATCGCCGACATCGCGCACTGGCGGCGCAGACGGTCAGAACCGCTCCGCATCCAAAAAGAAGCGAAAGAAGGGGTAGGGAAACGGAATGGAATGGGTCGAGATAACCGCCGATACCGTCGACGCGGCTCGTGATCTTGCTCTCGACCGACTTGGTGTTGTGGCTTCGGAAATCGAAGTTGAAGTCGTAACGACGCCGACAAGTTCAATGTTTGGGCTGCGTAAGACACCAGCGCGCATACGTGCTCGGATCCGGCCCACGGCGCCCGCACCGAAGATTGAGCGCAATGACCGTCGGGCCCGACAGGCCGCAAAGCGGGCCGAAGCTGGCGAACGCACCGGTCGGACAGAACGTAAGCCCAAAGCGGAAGCTACATCCAAGAACCCGAACAAGGCCGATCGGCCCAGAGGTCGACGCGATGGTCAAGGAGCTGCAGTCAAAGAAACTGCGGCCACCGGGCCCGTTGCCTCAAGGCAAGGATCAGAGCGCGGGACCAAGTCCAGCCGAACAATATCGCAGCCCGCGGTCGCAACGCCCGCTGCTGAGGCCCCGAGCACTCCCACCCGGCGACGCACTCGCAAGGTAACCAATCAGGGTCATCCCACGGTAGGGGTGGCCACTGATACATCATTTGTCCAAAACGCAGACATCGCCTTGGACACCGACACAGGTGCTCAGGTCGACGCGTCCGGCCAGCGCCGAATTCGCAAACTTTCGCACGACCTTCCCAAGAAAGAGACACACACCATGAATGAGGAGACTCCAATCGAAGAGCAGGGCGCGATGGTGGTCGAGTTTCTCGACGGCCTCGTCCAAGCCTTCGGTCTGAATGGTTCCGCCGCAGTCGTTAGCACTGACGACGATGTCATCGATGTCGCCATCTCGGGCACCGGCCTCGGTGTGCTGATCGGCCCCGGCGGACACACCATGTCATCGCTCGGTGAGGTAGCCAAGACTGCGCTGCAGCGCCAGATGGGGGGCAACTCCCGTAGTCGAGTGCGCGTCGATGTTGCCGGCTATCGGGCTGTCCGCCGCGACGCTCTGATTGCTTTCACGAACGAGGTTGCTGAGAAAGTCCGATCCACCGGTGCTCCGCATGCCTTTGAGCCAATGAACCCAGCTGACCGCAAGATCGTTCACGACACGGCAACAGAACTCGACGGCGTAGGATCCACCAGCGATGGAGAAGAACCCCGCCGCCGAGTTGTGCTTATTCCCGCGTAGAGCCGTCCTCACGAAGGCACAACCGTGGTTGTGAGCCGTGGGGAGCTGCTTGATCAGCTCGAACGGTCACGAACATTAGGATTTTTAGGCGACGGCCCCGTTGCCGACCAGCTTGATCACGCAGAGGCCTTGGTGTCTCTGGTCGAGCCAGTCGGGGACGGGGCCGTCGTCGATCTCGGGTCGGGAGGCGGGATACCTGGTCTGGCATGGCTCTTGACGGACCTACCGAACACGATCGTGCTCCTCGATCGCCAAGCGCGCCGAACAGCGTTCCTGAGGTCGGTGGTCGCTGAACTCGGTGTGAGTGACCGCGTATCGGTGCTAACGATGGCAGCAGAGGATGCCAGTCGCTTGCCTGACCTGCGAGGCTCCTGTGCAGCCGTCGTTGCTCGATCGTTTGGTCCGCCTCCAGTGACGTTTGAGTGTGCTGGCGGCTTGTTGTGTTACGGCGGTCGGTTGGCGATCGCCGAACCCCCTGGCGAGTCGCGCTGGAGCAAGCTCGACCTCAGTCCGTATGGCTTTGCACTGCTCGAAACTACCGATAGCGCTATCCACGCGGTGGTCTTGCGACGGATGGGGGAGTGGCCAGAGCACTTACCGCGCCCGGAACGGCTCACCCGCAAGCGACCGTTGTGGTGATTGGCGGTTGTTTCACGTGAAACATCAAGGGAGGGACGGACCTCGCCACCCCTGACATGTTTCACGTGAAACATCTCACGGTGCAGATCGGCGAGATTTCGACCGTTGGTACTTGACGTCACGTGCTGAGTTCGGCACCCTGACTCACGCCCCCGCCCTCGACGCGCACGCGTTGAACGACCAGGGGCCAACAGGAGCATGCATGAGTGCACGAATCATCGCGATTGCAAACCAGAAAGGCGGGGTGGGCAAGACAACCACCGCCGTGAATCTGTCTGCGGCGATGGCGGAAGCTGGACAGAGGATTCTGCTAGTTGACCTCGATCCCCAAGGAAACGCCACCACCGGCGTCGGCATAGATCCACGATCGCTGGACAGCTCGATGTATGAGGTGTTGATGGGTACTGCAACAGTTGAGGACTGCACTGAGAGCACCGCCGTACGACACCTCTTCGTTGCGCCAGCCTCTCTTGACCTCGCTGGAGCCGAGATAGAGCTCGTTCCGATGTTCTCGCGGGAGCTGAAACTCAAGCAGGCGTTGGCGAAGGTTGCCGATCAGTACGACGCCATCTTCATTGACTGCCCGCCATCGCTTGGGCTTCTGACGGTGAATGCTCTAGTGGCTGCAACGGAGATCTTGATCCCGATTCAGTGCGAATATTACGCACTCGAGGGTTTGGGCCAGTTGTTGGGCAACGTCAGTTTGATTCAGCAGAGTCTGAATCCGCATCTGTTGATCTCGGCCATTGTTCTGGTCATGTATGACGCTCGGACCAAGCTCTCAGACCAGGTCGCAACCGAGGTGCGCAATCATTTTGGGGACAAGGTTTGCAAGACCGTGGTACCACGCACCGTTCGACTCTCCGAAGCCCCTTCGTTCGGCGAACCAATTACTGTGTACGACCCCATTAGTCGGGGTGCTATTGCCTATCGCGAACTCGCCAAAGAGGTCATCAATGTTCAACTCTGACCCTCATCCTCACCGGGAAGTGCGCTGATGGCGCGCCAAGGCGGACTTGGTCGCGGCCTCGGAGCCCTGATACCAGGAAGCGAATCATCAGATGGGACGGTGTCGTCGGGCATCTATCGCGAACTCGCGATATCTGACATCCATCCCAATCCCTACCAACCGCGCGACTATTTCGACGACGAGGCCCTGGACTCGCTGACGGCCTCGATCCGCGAACTGGGTGTGCTGCAGCCTGTTCTCGTGCGCGAGACGCCCACGGGGTACGAACTCATCGCCGGCGAACGGCGTTGGAGGAGTGCAGCTCGCGCTGGCTTGACGTCAATTCCGGCAATTGTTCGTGATGTCGACGACCTGAGCTCACTCGCCCAGGCTGTCGTGGAGAACATCCATCGCCAAGACCTACATGCGCTCGAGGAGGCTGCTGCGTACCAGCAGCTGCTCGAAGACTTCGGGCTCACCCACGAGGAGTTGGGCCTGCGCGTCGGCAAGTCTCGCGCCGCGGTCACGAACGCCCTTCGTCTCCTTCATCTGCCAGCGAGTGTCCAGCGGTACGTGGCCGAGGGTGCATTGAGCGCTGGGCACGCCCGAGCCATCCTCGGTTGTCCAACCGCAATAGATCAAGAGGAGCTGGCCGCCCGCATCGTTGACGAAGGACTTTCGGTTCGAGGAGCCGAACAAGCTGTACGCGAGCTGCTAGAGCCAACACGGACGACACCCGAGGATTCGCCATCCCCTCGGGACGCTCAGCATGATGATGCTGAGAATGACGAGGCTGACGAGCCCACGGTTGGAGTAACGCGGCCAGCGGCGTTTTTGGAGCTCGAGCAAATGCTCGCCGAACACCTCTCAACGAAGGTACGGATCCAGATGGGCGCCAAGAAGGGCCGCCTCACGGTCGAGTTCGCCGATCTTGACGATCTCGAGCGGCTGTACCGGGTCATCCAACGGTAGCTATCGATCAGTCGGCTGGCCTCAACCAAAGGTGCAGAGTCAGCGACTCGTTCTCAATCTCAGGTGGAGGTTCAGTAACCACAGGATGTGTGAAAGCTGTGGATAACTGGGCTAGTCGTGGATTTGAGCGATCCAATGGGCCGTCGCACTCGTGGTGTGCTTTGCCACAGCCGCTGAGAGCCGCAGAGCGGCCGGCAGGTCACCGAAGCGCACGACGACTGCGGGCATCTTTGTTTCGCGCAGCAGAGGCAGCCTGAGGCCCTGTAAGACGCATTCGCCCAGAAGCTCGCGGTAGCTCTGCCCAATGCAGGCGGCGAGTGCGGCTCCTGCTGTTGACTCGATGCCTGGAGCCGAGAAGTACGACACGGTGGTTGGCCCGGGCCGAGCTTCGAGCGCCACAACGACGTCAGCGTCGAACCGGTTGGCCTGGGCGGCCTGGGCTGACCGGTCGGGATGATGGACAGTGAGGACGGCAGCTCCAGCGTCGATGAACGACCGGCGCATCGCCGCGGCGAGCGAATCGAGGCCACCAGGTTCGGTGATGACAACGGAGCGGTGTTGCAGGCCTACGTTTCCCGTGCGGAGACGCTCCATCTCGCGTACGACGGTGACGTTGGAGGCGCCGGTACCGGCCCGAGGGGTCAGCCGTGCGAAGGTGGCGATGGTGTCTTGACCACAGATGCCGTCAGAGGGCAGGCCCGAGTTGCGCTGGAACTCCTTTAGAGCGTGGTCGGTGTCTGGCCCGAGGACTCCGTCGACTCGACCGGTGTCGAACCCGAGGACGCCGAGGCGTCGCTGGAGTTCGGCAACATCGTCACCGCGCAACATCGGCGACGACAGATACAACAGCCGATCGCCGAGGGTGTAGCCAGCGTCGACGAGGGATGTCCACGTGATTGGACCACAGATGCCATCAACGTCGAGACCGTGTTCGGACTGGAACGCCTCGAGCGCCGCTCGGGTCACCGGGCCGAAAACGCCGTCAGCCGGCCCCGGAAGATGTCCGAGGCCGGCGAGACGTCGCTGAATATCACGGACGTGTTCGCCGTGACTTCCGATTCCGAAGGGTCGGATTACAGAAATTCGCCAAGCTCCTCGAGCAGAGCACCCTTGGGTTTGGCGCCGACGATCCGTTTGGCGGGTACGCCATCTTTGAACACGATCAGTGTGGGGATGCTGAGGACCTCAAAGCGTCGGGCAATGTCCGGGCTGAGGTCCACGTTGACCTTGGCGATCGCGATGCCGTCGACCTCGGCATCGATTTCATCAAGGATCGGAGCGATCATCTTGCACGGGCCACACCACTCGGCCCAGAAGTCGACCAATACGGGCTTGTCAGATGCCGCGACAACGTCGTCGAACGTCGCGTCGCTCAGATTCGTGATTCCTGCGCCCATGGCCAGTCTCCTTGGAGTGAAGTTGAACCTCGAAACCCCGACGGTACCGCTGGTATTCCGGTCGGGGAGGTCATGCAGTGATGGAGGCGATCCCTAGGGGGTCCGCTTCGACCACAAGAACAGGCCGCCGATCGAAAAGATCGAGCCCAAGAGCAGGTAGGTGGCCCACACATCGCCCGGCAAATATGCGTTGACGAAGCGAACGAGGGCCACGATGAGCAAGACCAGCACCATCAACGCAACAACAGCAGCCAAGAGGCCGTAGACAACGCCCCTCGCGATCTTCAGGATGGGTCCGGTGGTTTTGACCTTGACGCTGTCGACAACCGACACGATTTTGTCGGTGGCCTTGAGGCCCCAATCGGTGGTTGCCGCCTGAGCTTGCTCTGCCATGGGCAGGCAGCCTAGCGGCCCGAGCATCGGAGGCGAGCCGAGGGCCTATTCGGCGGCCACCACGCCGAAGAGAGCGCACGTTGTTGGGTTGAACTCGACGAACGTCACCGTCTCAAAGTCGTCGAGAACCTCGAGTTGGAGCAAGTCGACGTCATCGAGCAGGACACGGCTCGCGGAGTAGGGCCGGTCGGGCAACTCAAGCTGGTCGAGGCAGGCAACGAAGCGTTCGTCGACAGGACCGAAGTCGACAAGCCCACTTTCGTTGACCTCCGTGGAATCGCTTGCTGGCGCAGCCATTGTCTCGGCGTTCTCAGCACTGTCGGCGAGATCCGCGGCTGCAGCTGTCGACTCTGCTGCTGCAACTGGGGGCTCCGCAGCCCGCTGAGTCTGAGCCATGGTGGTCTCAACAGCAGCGAACGTGTCGTCGGCGTTGAGTGCTTCAGCGGCTGATCCCTCGGCGAAATCATCGCTCGGCGACCTCTGCAGGTTGGTGATTCCGACGAGGCCAACAAGAATCAGCGCCGCCGCCGCGGTGGCTGCGAGCCAGCGACCGCGTCGAGCCCGAGACAGCGGTACAACGTTGTTCGTCTCGACCTCAGCGGCCCCGGTCCGATGAATCTCGTCGAACGCACTCAGAGCAGCCGCGAGATGAAGCTCGCGTACGTCGTTGCTGGGACCAGGGACTGGGTGAGAAAGCGCCGAACGGATGAGTTGTTGGGCAGCGATTGCAGCTGCAAGGTCTGGGTCAGTTTCAGCGCGTTGGAGCACATC
Source organism: uncultured Acidimicrobiales bacterium (assembly GCA_964350975.1). Lineage (GTDB taxonomy): Bacteria > Actinomycetota > Acidimicrobiia > Acidimicrobiales > Poriferisodalaceae > JAADHX01. The sequence continues at coordinate 8,683 of CAYGMW010000121.1, forward strand.
GTTGTCGCCGTCGATGGCTCGCAGCGCAAGTTGGTCGAGGGTTTCGTCAGACATGGTCACCTGGTTGGACGTCGGAGAGCCCCCCGGTGGTTCCAACGATCTTGGCTAGAGCCGCGCGTCCACGGGCGATCCGCGATTTCACAGTGCCAACGGGAATGCCGAGCTGGTCGGCGATCTCGGCATAGTCGAGATCTAAAACGTCGCGCATGACGACCGCAAGACGGAAGGTGTCGTCGAGTTCGTCGAGCGCGTGGGTCATGGAATCAATGGCAACAATGCGCTCTGCGACGTCGTCTTGGGCGTAGTCCGCAGTCGACAGATGGTGTCCCATGGTTTCGTCGTCAGTCGGATCTGGCCGGCGTTTTCGTCGCCGAAGCTCGTCGAGGCACGCATTTGTTGCCACCCGATACGACCAGGTTGCAAATGACGAGCGGCCATCAAAGCGCTCAAGACGACGGGCAATAGTGATGAGCGCCTCTTGTGTTGCATCGAGAGCGTCGGCTTCATTGCCTGCAATACGCCGACACACATTGTAGATCCGGTCGTAGTGACGGCGCAGCAACTGATCGAGAGCGGACCGGTCACCGGTCGTAGCCGCAGCTACCAGCTCCTCGTCGGTGCGCTCCATATCGCCTGAACGATAGATCCTCTGTCGCCCTTGTCGAGGACGCTGAACCCGCAGTGGCGTCTCACCCCTGGGTTTGGCCGACCAGTTCGATGTCGGTGATCGTCACCCGGAACTCGGGTCCTGGGCCGAGGTCGGTGATCCACACCAGCATCGACCCTGGCGTCGCGATGCCGTCGAGGACCATGGTCACATCACCACTGATGTTCGACGCAGCTGCAATCGGATCGCCCCAATCGGCAACAACCGATGGTGGCCCACCACTGAAGTACACCTCGACGGACCATCCTCGAGTGGGTGTACGAACAATGAGGTCGGTGAGCTGGGCTGCAGTGTCGATCTCGACGATGAGGCCAACCCCCGATTTGAGGTTGCCGAAGTCGCGCGTTGTGTAG
>CAYGMW010000122.1:0-9576 GCA_964350975.1 uncultured Acidimicrobiales bacterium
CTACCCGAACCGCCGGACAACTCAACGAGCGACTGGACTGGATCCTTGAGATCCTTCAGGGCGGAGACGACACCACCGTGGTGTCGGTGGACGGGCTCCCCGCCGGCCATGTCGAGATCGACCGGTTCACCGTGTACCCGTCGCTTCGCTCGCCCCGGCTGTTGATCAGCGGCGGATCGAACAAGGTCCGCTCGGCCACACTGGCTCGCGTCGCTGGCCGTGCCGGCACACTTGGTTCGCTGGCCCGTAAGGCGTCCGCCCAAGCCGCACGAGTCGGAGCAGACCATGTTGTGCTCGGTCCCGATGTCATCATCAGCCGGCCAGCAACCGTCGATGGCAACGCCCGACGCCTCCACACCGACCTGACGCTTCGCGAACACCTCGAAGTAGCCATTGACGCCGAAGAGTTGTGTCTCGCCGTGACGGTTGGGCCGCTGCGCCCGAATCGCAAGCCGGTTGTTCAGCTCATGAACCACTCGGGCCAGCTGGTCGCCTACGCCAAGATTGGCTGGGACGATCCAACGCGAGCCATGGTCGACCATGAGGCGACAGCGCTTCGCTCCGCCCCCAGCGTCGCGAATCTTGTCATCCCCAAGATCTTGCATCACGAGTCATGGGCCGGGCTCTCGGTCCTCGTGACCGCTCCGGTCGTACACGACGGCGACGCGACACCGCCCCAATCACTGGTGTTCGACGTGTCGCGCAATATTTCCCAAATGACGCCAGTGCAGACGATCGCGCTGGCGGACTCGACCTGGGTATCGGTCCAACGCTCCCGCGCCGCCCGCCTCGGAGCCAGCGGCTCTGACATTGTCGAGGTGTTGGATCGTTGTGTTGAGCTCCACGGCCATCACCAGGTTGCCTTTGGCACTAGCCACGGGGACTGGGCCCCATGGAACATGCGCCGCATGGGCCATCGCCTTGGCGTCTGGGATTGGGAACGGACCCGCAACGACGCCCCAGTTGGTATCGACCTCGTCCATTACCACTTCCAGGTCGCCTTCCACGGCGCCGACCAGTCGGTGGCCGAAGGCATTGACGCCGTGCGCCAAACCGTTCCGAGCCTGCTCACCCGCCTCGGCGTCGACGGCGAGCAACACGACCTGATCGCTGTGCTCTATCTGATCGAGCTCGCCCTGCGGTTCACCGAGTCATCAATCTCGACTGACAGTGCATTGGCCCGCACCCGGTCCGATCTGCTGGTGGAGATCCATCACCTCATGCCCCGCGTTGGCTCCACCACCGAGGACCGGCGCATCGAACGACATCCGGCGACAACCAAGCGAGGTCGCGTGTTTACCCGAAGAATGCTCGGCGGCCCAGGGGTTCCAGCCCCAGCCCGCAATGCCGTGAAGCGCACCGCAAAGTCCTATGGCCTTGCCACATCGTCGATGCGGGTGCTGCCCAACACGTACATCGTCGGCGCCCAGCGATGTGGAACCACGTCGCTGTTTCGGTATCTCACCCAGAACCGTTCGGTGACGGGACCAACCCTCGAAAAGGGTGTCCACTACTTCGACACCAACTTCGACAAGGGTTCGGACTGGTATCGGTCGCACTTCCCGACAGCTCGGTCGGTGGCGGCTGCGATGCGCAAGAACGGCACCGAACAGCGCGTTATCGAAGCGTCGCCGTACTACCTGTTCCATCCCATGATCCCGGGTCGCATCCATGATCTGACGCCAAACGCCCGCATCGTTGTCCTGGTTCGCGACCCAGCCGAGCGAGCCCTGTCGCATCACAATCATGAGGTCAAGCGCGGGTTCGAGACCCTCGACTTTGCCGAAGCTCTGGCCGCCGAACCCCGACGCCTCGCCGGCGAGGTCGAGCGCCTCGCCGCCGACCCGACCTACGTCAGCTACGAACACCAGCACCACTCCTATGTGTCGCGTGGCCAGTACGCCGAGCAGATCGCCCGCTACGACGAGTTGTTCGGCGCCGAAAACGTTCTGCTGGTGCGCACCCAAGACCTCGAGGTCGATCCCCGGGCAACCGTTGATCGAGTGCTGCAGTTCCTCGACGTACCGGTGATGGGCAAGATCTCGTTCCCTCACTACAACGCCAGACGGTATTCGTCCATGGCTCCCGAGGTCGAGGCCGACCTGAGACGACAATTCGCTGCTTCTGACCAGTGGGTCGCTCAACGACTCGGCGTCGACGATCCGTGGGCATGAACCATGACGGGACCCGTCGCGTCGGCTGAACACGCCAGACGAGCCAACGGCGCAAGCCAACTCGCCCGCGGCGGGCTCATCGCAGTCGCAGGGAGCGCGATCAACGGCGTTGCCGCGTTCGTTGTTGCGGTCATGATCGCCCGAGGTACTGACAGCACCGCTGCAAGCGGCGCGGTGTTCGTGGCGACCGCGGTGTTCAATGTTGGCTACATCGTGTCGACACTCGGCGCCGAAGTTGGCTTGGTGCGTAACGTCTCCCGCTCGCCGTCGGCGGCTCGCAAGCTGCTGCGTACGGCAGGCGTTCCTGCGGCCATCGTCAGCGCATCGGTTGCCCTCGCCGTCTGGGCTTCACGCCACCGCCTTGGCGAGTGGCTGGCTGACGGCTCGAACCCCGCTGATGTCTCAGCAACCCTGGGGGCCGTGGCCCCGTTGATCCCGTTCGCGACCTTGGCCGCCGTGGCCCTCGCGGCCAGCCGGGGACTGGCGACGATGACGCCCACGACGATGCTCGACCGCATCACCAGGCCCGTTGTTCAGGTACTGGCCGTCACCGCTGCGGGCGTGTTGGGTGCCAGCGTGAGCGGTATTGCTGCGATGTGGGCGCTGGCATTCGTGCCGTCGTTCATCGGAGCAAGCTGGTGGATCACCACCAAGGCGCCTCGACCGACCGGTGACGATGCCCTCACCGCCGACGAGATGGTGGTGTCCTACTGGGAGTTCACCGCACCCCAGGCCGTGACGGCGGTGCTCAACGTGGTCCTGCGATGGGCCGACATCTTGATCGTGGCCGCCCTCGCGGGCACCAATGTGGCTGCCATCTACACCGCCGCGAGCAGGCTGCTGCTGGCTGGCACATTCGTCAACGGGGCCATCATGCAAGCCGTGTCGCCCCTCGTGAGCGCGGCGCTCGGACGCAACAACCGCGACGAGGCGAGACGATTGCTGTCCACCGGTACCGCGTGGCTCGTCGCTGTGGTGTGGCCCGGATATGTGGCGCTGATCTTGCTCGGGGGCGGCTTCCTCGAGGTGTTCGGACCCGAATACAGGGTGGGCGCAACCGCGCTCGCGATCTTGAGCCTGGCCATGCTCGTCGCGACCGGAGTTGGTCCCATTGAAGCAGTGCTGCTCATGGACGGCGGAAGCCGCCTCAGCCTGGCTGACAACTTCGTCGCCGTTGTCGTGATGCTGACCATCGACGTGATCTTGGTGCCTCAGTACGGACTCTCCGGTGCCGCGCTGGGTTGGGCCGCCGGGTTACTCGTGACCAACTTGGGCCCACTGTGGCAGGTGAAACGGCGCTTGAACATCACGCCGTTCAGTCGGGCTCATCTTCTCGCGGCGACCACTGCGGTCGCGTCCATGGGCACGGTGGCCGGAGCTACCCGCCTGGTCGTCGACGAACCCGGGCTTGGCATTGCGCTGGCGGCCACCGTCGCTGGCATGGTCGTGCACGTGGCCGTGCTGTCTCGGTTTGCCGAAGAGCTCCAGCTAGGCGAGCTTCGCAGGTCGCTCAGGTCAAAGCGCTGAGCTCCCGCGTCAACCCAGTGATTCAACCCAGTGAGTCAACCCAGTGAGTCAACCCAGTGCTTCGACCTTGGCTTGGGTAGCCGCGAAACGAGGATCGTTCGCGAGGTCTCGATAGGCCTCAAGCGACGAAGGATCAGAGTCGATCCGCCAATCGCAGCCTCGTCCGCCGGGGTCCACGGAGTCGAACACAACCAAGCCGAGCAGCCGATCCATTGGCCCGAACAGATCCAACATCTCGCCAATGAAGGTCGCCTTCGAGCCTGCTGAGGCATCGGCATCAGCACCCCACTCCGCTATCAGGATCGGTTGCGGCCGATCGGCCGCCCATTCCAAGAAGGCGCCGAACACATCGGTCGCGCTCTCAATGCCCCCCTGGCACGGCGACCACAGGTACCCGTCGGCGCCGATGACGTCGACCACGTCGTCTCCGGGATAAAAGTCGGGGGCCGATCCGGTCACGAAGTGCCACGTCGTTGGTGTCCACACCCATTGGGCGTTCGTCGCTCCCTCCTCATCGAAAAGGGCACGCACATAACGCCACACCTCGCCATAGAGAGCGGGGTCGTCGTGGTATCCCCAGCGATCGCCCTTCTCGGCGTCGGGTTCCCAGAAGAAGCGCAGGAGCACGGGATCTTTCAGGTCACGAGTCCAACGGGCCCGCTCACGGATCAGATCGTCTGACGAACCATTCAAGATGTCCGCCGCTGGCGCTCCGTTCCACGAGATCATCAACGCGCTGCCACGATCGAGGTGCCACTGCAAACGATCGACAGCCCATGGGAGATCGAACCGGAAGAATTCATGCACCAGGCCGAGCGGTCGTCCAATCATCGCCTCGTGATCAAGCACCGCTTGGCGTCGAGCATCGTCGCCGAATTCGCCCCTCGGTTCGACCCAGGCTCCGAGTAGCGCCAGCGACGACTCATCGGGTTGCTCGGGCGCCAGCGTCGACTCATCGGGTTGCTCAGGCGCCAGCGACGGCTCAGGGGCCTGAGAAGTCGGAACAGCGACCGGCTGTGACGACTCAGGAGCAGACGATTCCGGCTGGGACGACTCAGGTGTGGACGAGGCAGTCTCGTCAGCTGACCCAGAACAGGCCACTGCGGCCAACGTGAGGACCAACGCGAACACCAAACGGGCGATCATTGGTGCACCCCCACTTGGCGCCTCAGGTAGGTTCGATCCATGTACAAGAGTGTGCAACTGTTGATCGCCTTAGTGGTCGCGGCCGTGTTGATGCAACGAATCAGGGCCCGATCCGCGGCTCCAGACCGTGCGCCGGAGTGGCCACCATGGGACGAACAAACTCCTGAGGAGGCGTGGGTCGAACCCAGCGCAACTGGAGCCACGCTGTTCACCCATCCCGTCAAGGTCAAGCTGTCGAGTGGCATCTTCCATCTCCCGGGGACACGAAACTACGAACGGACCAATGCCGATCGTTGGTATGTGTCGGCCGAAGCTGCCGCCGCTGATGGTTTTCGGGCCTCAAAAACCTGACACGCCGAGCGTCAGCCCAACGAGATCAGATTCACCTCGTTGAGACCGGCAACAGCCCGCAGGGATTCAAGCACCTCAGGTGCGGGCGGATTGTCGACCGCGAGCACCATGAGCGCACTTGCTTCGCCTGGCTGACGGCCAAGGGCCATGAAGGACACATTGACCTCAGCGTCGCCCAGAAGCTGGCCAACCCGTCCGATCATGCCGGGACGGTCGTCGTTGTGAATAACCAGCACGTGCTGCGCTGGAGGAATCTCGACTGGATGATCATCCAGCATGACAATGCGGGGCTCATGACGCAGCCCGACCAGCGTGCCGGCCAACGAATGACTGTCGGTTCGCACCTCGATGAGGTTGCGGTACTGGCGCGTGACCGTGTCCTTTTCGATCGTGATCTTCAGGCCAGCAGCCTCGGCCAGCGACGGCGCGTTGACGAAGGTCACCGGCTCATCGTGCAGCTGTCCGAGTAGGCCCTTCAGCACGGTGAGCTCAGCCAGACGAGTATCGGTATCGGCAACCTCACCGATCAGTGAGATCTCAAGCGTCGACGGCATGCCATCACCAAGTCGAGCCACAAACGCACCGAGCCGCTCGGCCAACGGCAGGAACGGACGAAGGCCATCAGATGCCCCGGCCGCGGCCACATTGACAGCGAACGGCACGAAGGAACCCTCGAGGGCCAAGCGGATCTGCTCGGCGATGGTTTCGCCGGCACGATCTTGGGCTTCCTCGGTGCTGGCGCCGAGGTGGGGCGCCACCACCACATTGTCGAGCGTAAACAGGGGCGAATCGGTGCACGGCTCAACGGCAAACACGTCAAGGCCCGCACCGGCGATTCGCCGTTCGGACAGGGCGTCGAACAAGGCCGCCTCGTCAACAATGCCGCCACGAGCGGTGTTGACGATTCGCATCGTGGGCTTGGCCATCGCCAAACGCTCTGCGCCGATGAGCCCCACGGTTTCGGCGTTCTTTGGGAGGTGGACCGTGATGAAGTCGGCCCGAGCCATCAGCTCATCGAGGTCGAGCAGTTCGACGCCGAGCTCGCGAGCTGACTCCTGAGAAACAAAGGGGTCATAGGCGACAATGCGGGTGTCGAAGGCCGCTAAACGGCTCGCCACCAATCGGCCCACACGTCCAAGGCCAACCACACCGACGGTTTTTTGGAACAGTTCGACGCCGGTCCAGGCGCTGCGTTCCCAGCGACCATTCATCAGCGCCGAGTGAGCCTGGGGCACATTGCGAGCCGTGGCCATCATCAGCGCAATGGCTTGTTCTGCAGCTGAGACCACATTGGACAGCGGAGCGTTCGCCACCATGACACCGCGACGGGTGGCCGCGGCCACATCGACGTTGTCGAGGCCAATGCCAGCGCGGCCAACAACCACCAAGTCGGTTCCGGCGGCCAACACCTCATCGGTGACCTGGGTAGCCGAACGAATGATCAGTGCATGAGCACCAGCCACGGCATCGAGCAGTTCGGCCGGTGTCAGCCCGACCTGGGTATCGACGTCATGGCCAGCAGCTTCGAGGATGGCCACACAGCTCGGAGCGAGTGGTTCGGCGATCAGCACACGGGCCATGTCAGGCTCCTACAAAGTCAGCAATGCGGCGGATGCCTTCGACCAGGTCGTCGTCGCCGAGAGCAAAGGAGAATCGAGCATACCCAGGCGCCCCGAAGGCTTCGCCCGGTACAAAGGCCACCTTGGCCTGGTCGAGCACCACGTCGGCGATGTCGAGCGTGGTGTGCATCACCCGGCCGCCGAGTTCGCGTCCGATGAGCCCCTCGAATGACGGGAAGGCATAGAACGCGCCTTCGGGTTCGGGGCAGTACACCCCGTCGATCTCGTTGAGCATGGTGTGGATGATCTTGCGGCGGCGGTCGAACGCGGAGCGCATCATCGCAACATCGTCGAGCGGGCCGCTCACCGCGGCCAAGGCTGCCAGCTGGGCCACATTGGCCACATTGCTCGTCGAATGGGACTGGAGATTGGTGGCAGCCTTGGTGACAGCCGACGGCGAGATCATCCACCCGACTCGCCAGCCGGTCATCGCGTAGGTCTTGGCCACACCGTTGAGGACAACACAGCGGTCGCGAATTTCGGGCACAACAACGGGCATCGAGTGATGCTCGTGGCCGCCATAGACGAGATGTTCATAGATCTCATCGGTGATGACCCACAGTTCGTGCTCAGCGGCCCACTTGCCGATCGCTTCGATCTCTGAGCGCGAGTAGACGGCTCCGGTCGGGTTCGACGGAGACACGAACACCAACGCCTTGGTGGCAGGGGTCCGCGCCGCTTCGAGCTGGTCGACGGTGACCTTAAAGCCGCTCGCCGCGTCGGTGGGAAGCACAACAGGAATGCCACCGGCGAGGCGAATCGGCTCGGGGTAGGTGGTCCAGTACGGTGCCGGAAGCAGCACCTCGTCGCCGGGATCGACGAGGGCAAGGAAGGTGTTGTACACCGCGTGCTTGCCGCCGTTGGTGATCAAAACGTTGGCCGGATCAACCTCAAGGCCCGAGTCGCGCAGCGTCTTGGCGGCGATGGCGGCCTTGAGCTCTGGCAAGCCACCAGCGGGCGAATACCGGTGATTCTTCGGATCGCGACACGCCGCAACTGCAGCTTCGACCACATGGGCTGGTGTCGGAAAATCCGGCTCGCCTGCACCAAATCCGACCACTGACTCGCCCGCGGCCTTGAGCGCTTTGGCTTTGGAGTCAACAGCAAGCGTGGCCGACGGCGCAATTGCTGCAATGGCCAGCGACACGCCATCGGAGCGACGGGCCCCGGTCATCGGACTGACCTCAGCACGAGGGCGCGGCCGGACGAGCAGAAGTTCACAGACATGGCGGTTCCTGGGGGTCAGTGCAAGACCAGGCGAGGGGGCTCAACCTGATGAATCGCCCCCAATGTATCCCCCGCTCACCGAGCCATGCGGGCCAGTTTCCACCTCGTCGGTCGACAGCAGGGCCCAACGCTCGTGATCACGCCACGCACCGGCGATCTTGAGGTATCCGGGCGAAAACCCCTCGAGCCGAAAACCCAATGCTGAGGCGAGCTTGCGCGACGCCGTGTTGGTCGGCTGGATGTTGGCTTCGAGCCGGTGTAACCCCAGATCGTCGAACGCCCGCCGAACCACAAGGCCGACAGCTTCACGCACCACTCCCCGGCCGGTCGCACCGGCGAACCCGTAGTACCCCAACGCCCCCGACATCAGCCCACCGCGGACAATATTGTTGATGTTCACCACTGCAACGAGGCGGTCGTGTTCGTAGGCCACATGGGCTTCGGTGTCAGCCAGCTTGACCCGCTCGATCCACGCCGCGGCCGTCGATCGGGTGGCGGGCGCGAACACCCACGGTTCATGAAGCGCCTTGCTCGCGACGACCGCTGAGACCAGCTCATCGACGGTAGCCAAGGTGGGTTGGCGCAGCACAAGCCGAGACGATTCGCCAACAATGTCGCCGTGGTGAGCAGTGCGCCGCCTCATCATCGAGCTGTCAGTTCTGTGACGGGTCGTCCGGAGCGAACCGCAGTGCTGCTCGACCGTCGTTGAAACGGCCCACAATGTCGAACCACAGCTCATCTGGGTTCGCGGTGAACACATCAGTTGGCGCGGCCTTCACCACCCACCATGCCCGCTCGGCTAGCTCAGTCATGAGCTGACCCGCTGACCATCCCGAGTACCCCAAGAAGATCCGAAGGGGGCGGCCCGCGACCACATCGGACAGATCTGCCGGGATGACCCGGCCGCTGTCGTCGGTCGTCAGCCCCAACAATCCGCGCGGTTCAACCGGTCCGCCGGAAAACACAACACACGGGTCGACAGCACCATCGTGCAGGCCCAATCCGAGTTCCTCAACGCCAATATCGGTGGCTCGATTCAGGACCACACCGGCCGACCCGGACGCGTCGTGGTCGAGCAGCACGACAACTGTTCGTTCGAAGTTCGCGTCGCCGAGCAACGGGGTTGCGACAAGTAGCCGTCCAATCGCCGGGTCCATCGCACCATCGTCGCACACGACAACGAACCAGCAACTACCCGGATTCGTTCAGCGGTCAAGCGCATGGGCCAGCGGCACCAAGATGCGCACCTCAGCGCCGCCCGTCGCAATGTTCGAGGCCACAATGTCGCCATGGTGAACCTCGGCGATCTTTTTCGCGATGGCCATGCCGAGGCCCGACGACCCCATCCGGTCACCGCGGTGGAACCGGTCAAAGAGGTGTTCCAGTGCGTCGTCGGTGAACCCAGGCCCGTCGTCGGTAATCACGATCACACCACAGCGGCCCTCGACGCTGGCAGAGATCGTGACCGACGTGGCCCGTTCGGCGGCGTTATTGGTGATCGTCAACGCGGCCTGCCTGAGCAGGGTGTAGTC
>CAYGMW010000123.1:0-9507 GCA_964350975.1 uncultured Acidimicrobiales bacterium
CCTCCGGAGAAGGTCAGCCCTCCCGTAATGGTGAATGGCCGTGCAGGGTCGAGCCCCAGACCCTGCTGGGCGACCTGGACCGCAACCGGGAAACATGAGTACAGGTCAATGAGGTCGATGTCATCGATCGACATCGACGCCAAGTCCAGACAGGTCTGTGCTGCGATCCGCATGGCTGGTGCCTCGTCGAGGGCCCACCTCTGGGAGATGTACCAATGTTCGGCCGCCCCAGCGGCTGAGTACGCGAACACCCACTGGTCGGACGGAACACCAGCGTCGATGGCTGCGGCCACCGAACACATCACGACCGCCGAGCCCTGATCGACATCGATGTTCGACGTCATGAGCTTCGAGTATGGCGAGGCCACGAGGCGGTTCGTCGGGCTGACCTGGGCGATCTCATCGGCCGTTGGGCCGTTGCGCAGCCAGGCGTGCGGGTTCTCCGCGGCGACCGCTGCTGCTTGTGCCTGCAGCTCGCTGACTCGCCGATGATGGCCCTCAATGGATTCGCCCCTGCGGTGCCTCAGCGCAGTTTCGGCCATGGCGTAGAAGTGCAACGGAACCATCGCCCCGACCGCGTTCTCGGCGTCGGTACTCATCGGCTTTTCCGGACCCGTGAGCACATCGGGCGCCGCGCCCGGCCGCTCGTCGACCTGGCGAGGCTTCACTCCCGCCTTCGACGCCGACCGGCGGGTCTTGCCGAACTCGGCAGCACACACGATCGCGACGTCGAGATCGCCCCGGGCAATGTCGTCAGCCGTGCGGGCCACGAGGTCGTACACCTCATTGCCTCCGTACGGCGTGAGCATGGTCTGAGCCTGAGCAACTCCGAGGCGTTCAGCCACGATTCGGCCGGGATCGAGGTATCGCCACACACCCTTCACGACCCGAACCGACTGCACCCGAGGCCCGAGAGAACCTCCGCTATCGGCGAGCGCCTGGGCACTGGCCTCGGTCATCATCTCGATCGGCTCGGCATCGCCGGTACGGACATTGATCCATGACGCACCAACAATGACGGGCGTTCGGGGATCGATCATGAGCACTCCTGAGTTCGGCATCGGTGCCACGGGCGGCACAGAGTGTGCACCACGACCGGGCGAGGTCAGAAGTTCAGACCGTCCGCGTTCTCCAAGTAGGCCACAACATCGGCCACGACGGCGCCAATCGGACGGTCGGTCATCACGACCAGATCGGCGACCTTGCGAGAGCCTTGCCGGCGACGTTCGATCAGCTCGAGCATCGCGGCCCGGTCCATCGAACGGCGATGAACCGACGTGAGGGCCCGGGCGACGACGAGTTCGTCGGGAGCATCAAGGGCCACTACCACGGCCCGCTCCGCCATGGCCTCGACGCAGTCGGTGTTGTCGACCACCGAGGCCGCCGCCGCCACGACCACCCTCAGTGATTCTTGAGCCGGGTCAAGGACGGCGAGCAGCACGGTTGCTTCCAGCTCGTGCAGGGCACTGGTACCCATCTCACGGGCGATCTCGCGACCCGTCGAACCGGTACAACGCTCAATCTCGTCGTCGGAATCAATCATCCCGACTCCGAGGTCACGGGCCAAGGCCGACGCAATCGTTGTCTTCCCCACCCCCATTGGACCAAGCAGGACAATCGCCCTCTCGGTAGGGGCAGAGGTTGGGCTCACACACGAGAGAACATCACCCACACAGCTGTTGGTCAAGGGCCGCCCTGCTGTGCGCTAACACTGTCGCAATGGCCGTGCTGCTGAACCCTTCCGACCGACACGACCTCTGGTTCGAACTCCTCTCGGCCGAGCTACCCGATATGGAGATCCGTCACGCCCGCGACGGCGGAGGCGATGTCGACGACATCAACTACGTCGTCCAGTGGCGCCACTCTGCTGATGCACTGCACCGGTACCCGAATCTTCGCGGCGTGCTCAACACCGGGGCGGGCTTCGACCACATCGATCTCGCCACGTTTCCGGCCGTGCCCGTCATCCGGCTCGTCGACCCCGCCATGGCCAACGACATCGCGCTCTACGTGCTCAGCTGGGTCATCCACTTCCAGCGCGACTTCGATGTGTTCGCGCACAACCGAACGACCGCGACCTGGCGCCACGGGCTGGCCGAGCGGTTCCCGCGCGACGTGACCGTCGGGGTGTTCGGGCGGGGCGTCATTGGTTCGCGGGTTCTGGATGTGTGCGCGGCGCACGGCTTTGGCACGATCGGCTGGTCGCGTAGCAACCACGACCGGCCCCTGCTCGACTTCATGGCCGACTGCGACGTGGTGGTCGACCTGGTTCCGAAGTCGCCCTCGACCATCGGCATCATTGGCGCGGCCGAACTCGCCGCCCTCGACGACGGGGTGCTCATCAATGTCGGCCGAGGCGCCACGGTCGACACCACCGCCCTCCTCTCTGCCCTCGACGGCCCCCTGCGGGCCGCAGTGCTCGACGTGTTCGAGACCGAACCACTCCCAGCCAACTCACCCCTGTGGACCCACCCGCGGGTCATCGTGACGCCCCATGTCGCAGGCCGCACCGATCCTTACACCGCGGTGGCTGTCATTGCCGAGAGCATCCGGCAGCTCGAGCGAGGCGGCCTACCCGCGGGGACAATCCCCGGCACGGCCAAGCCGTCCTGAGTAGCCACGGCCTAGCCCAGCAAGTCGACAATCGTGTCGAGCCACAAGTTGGTGGTCAGCTCAAGTGACTCGACATCGACCCGTTCGTCATTGCCGTGGAAACGACGGCTGAAGTCTGCGGTACTGATCGACGGGCTCATCAGGGCCGCTCCGTAGGCAACGGCGCCGAGGTCTCGATGCACACGGGCATCGGTGAACCCGACACTCATCGACGGCTGCAGCGTGGCTCCGGAGAAGGGCTTGTTGACCGCCCTCTGCAACGAATCCCACAGCGGCGTATCGAGCCGGCTGATGCTGGCCCGGTCGTTCATCAACACCTCGACTTCGACATGATCGGCCAGGTCTCCGAGGGCTTCACGCAGGTGGGCGTCGACCTCGTCTGGGCCCTCGCCGGGCATGGTGCGGATGTCGACATCGATCGTCACCGTGTCAGGAATGACGTTGGTCTTGGTCTGGCTCACCGACACATTCGGCGAGAACGTGGTGTGAGTACACGCGTGCAGATAGCCCGAACCCTTGGCCGCAGGAAGCTGGTCCAAGAACGCATCGATGCGGGTCTCGTCGACCAACAAGGCCTTGAGGTCGTCGTCGACGTTCATCCGATGCACCTCGCCGCGCCAGTGCTCGTGGAAGCGAGGGTTCGGGCGGTACGCGGCCAGACGTTGCACCACACCAGCGGCCTTGATGAGCGCATTGTCGGCTCCGAACGGCATCGAACCATGACCCGGTGTGCCACGCAGGGTCAGACGACGCCATGCCACACCCTTTTCGCCGACCCGGATCCCGATGAACGGGGCTTCGGCAGGCCCGGAGTGCAGCCCTCCACTTTCGGTGAGCACATAGTCGGTCGTGATGAGGTCGCGATGATGTTCGGCCATCCAACGAGCGCCATACGCGCTGCCAGACTCTTCGTCGGCGACGGCCATGAACACAATGTCGCCGCGAGGCCGAAACCCCGTCGCAGCAATATGGCGCATCGCAACGGCCATTGAGGCGGTGAGGTTCAACATGTCGACCGCACCGCGGCCCCAGACCTCGCCGTTGACCAGTTCGCCACCGAAGGGGTCGCGGGACCACCCCGCCGGTGTCACGGGGACAACGTCGGTATGGCCGTTGAGGCACAAGCTGGGCGCCGTTGGATCAGTTCCTTCGATCTTGGCCACCAGGGTGGCCCGGCCCGGCGCAGCTTCAAAGGTTTGGACGTCGAGCCCGGCCCCTTCGAGATAGTGGCCAATGAGCTCCGCGTTGCGCACCTCTTGGCCTGAGGTGACCGTTCCTTCGTTCACACAGGCATTTCGGATCATGCCTTGGAGGAGTTCGATCGTGTCGCCATGGTTCGGTGAGTCCATTTCCCGACCGTAGCGGCAACAATGAAGCTTCGTGATACCCGTCATCGATCTCGCCCATAACGAAGCCGACATTGCGGCCCTCCTCGTCGAGGCCTACAACTCCGTTGGGTTTGCGCTGGTGACCAACCACGGCATCGACCAAGCCGTCATCGAGGCAGCCTTCGACGCGTCACGTCGCTTCCATGCCCTGAGCCCTCATGCCAAGAGCGCCATCTCGGTCGACCGCAATCACCGGGGTTTCATTGCCCTGGACACTGCCATCGATCAAGGTTCCGACCTCGCCCAGGTGACAACGCCGAACCACAGCGAATCGTTTATGGCCCTTGGTCCGATTGCCCACTCGACCTATCTCGCCGGACCGAACCAGTGGCCAGACCTCGACGGCTTCCGCAGAGCCGTGGAGGCCTACCACGACGCTCTGGAACCCCTCGCCCGGCGGTTGGCGAACGCCATCTTCGCGGGCCTTGGCCACTCCACACCGGACGGTTTTGATACACCAACCACCTGGCTGCGCCTCCTGCGCTACCCACCAACGCCCGCCCCGGCCGCAGGCGCGCAACGGATCTATGGGTCCGCGCCTCACCGCGATTTTGGAGCCATCACCCTGCTCGCCCAAGACGGCACCGAGGGCCTTGAAGTCATGCAGCCAGGCGGCGACTGGATTGGGGTGACGCCTCAGCCAGGGTCACTAGTGCTCAACACCGGCGATCTCATGACCAGGTGGAGCGGCGGGAAGCTCCGTTCGACACCACATCGGGTCATCAACCGCACCAGCACCGACCGCTACTCGATCGCGTTCTTCTTTGACCCCGATCTCAGCACCACGGTTCGGTCGCTTGACGCTCCCGGCGAGCGGGCCGTGAGTTTCGAACAACTGGTGCGCGCTGAACTCACGACCACCTACAAGCACCACGAGGACCACTGATGGGCGTCGACCCCAACACCCTCAGCCAGCTCGCCACGGCGCTCGCTACCGATATGACGATTGACATCGTCACAACCGGGGCTCGATCGGGCCAACCTCGCTCGACCGAGATCTGGTTCATGAACATCTCGGGCCGCATCATCATCTGCGGCACGCCGGGAACAACATCGCAGGTCGGCGCGTACACACCACGGGACTGGATGGCGAACCTGCGCTCGAACCCGGACTTCGAGTTCTGCCTGAAGGAGTCGGTGCAGCACCGCCTCACCGCCCGCGCCGCCGAGGTGACCGACCTCGACGACCGGCGCCACATCATGAGCGCCCCCGAAACCGAGTGGTACCGCCAGCAAGGCTGCACCCTCGAAGAACTCGCTCTCAATGCACCGATTGTCGAGGTCAGCTTTACCGGTGTCTACGAGGCCCTGAATCGAACGATCTGACCCGAGCCACGGCCTCGCCTATGTGGCTGCCCGAGTGGTGCGAAGGTAGTCAGACAGCTTCTGCAAGCTCAAGGCGAGGCACTCGACATGGCTGGCCGCGAGATGGTCAAAGACTCGACTTCGAACCGATGTGAGGTGCAGGGGAGCCAGCGCTACGAGCAGTTCTTGGCCCGAGGCCGTGAGGCTGACATCGATGGCTCGGCCGTCGTCGACTGACCGCGACCGCGACACCACCCCGCGGGCGCTGAGCCGGTCGAGACGCTGCGACAGGCGTGTGCGCTGAGTCAGCATCGCGTTGGCGAGCGTGCCGACCCGCATCGAGCGCTCCGGAGCCTCCGACAGGAGGTGGAGCACCTCATAGTCCTCGAGCGTGAGCCCCGCTGCGGCTTTGAGATCGGCGCTCAGGAGGTCGAAGAGCCCTGATCCAACTTCGAGTAGGGCTCGCCATGCACGTGTCTCGACGTCATCCAACCACCTGGTGTCTGCCGGAGCGTCCGGAATCGTCATTCTGATCCTGAAAGATTGTTCAACAGTGATCGACGATGGTGTCACGAACGACGACACTCAACCAACTACCCGATGGTGTCTTTCTCTAATCTGTCTTCGGCGGGTCCGTCAGGACCGATCGCGCTCGATGGCGGACCGGATCATGTCCTTGGCTTCGGCCGCGTTGCCCCAGTGATCAATCGTGACCCACTTGTTGGGTTCGAGATCCTTGTAGTGCTCAAAGAAGTGTTGCACCTGCTCGCGGGTGATCTGGGGCAGATCGGTCAGGTCGTGAACGCTGTCGTAGCGCCGCGACACGGGCGACGAGGGCACCGCAATAATTTTCTCGTCCTGACCCTTGTCGTCTTCCATCACCAACACACCCACTGGGCGGCAGTTGATCACCGCTCCCGGAATGATTTCGCGGGTGTTGCACACCAACACGTCGATCGGGTCGCCGTCTTCAGACAGGGTGTGGGGCACGAAGCCGTAGTTGCCTGGGTATCGCATCGGCGTGTACAAGAACCGGTCAACAAACAAGGTTCCGGACAACTTGTCGAGTTCGTACTTGATCGGCTCACCACCGACCGGGACCTCAATGATGACGTTGATGTCCTCAGGCGGGTTATGCCCGACGGGGATGTTCTCTATCCGCATTCGAAGTCTCCTGTCGAACCGCTAGTGCTGCGGGTCACCGCATCCATTCGGCCCGAATGTGGTCAAGGTGAAGACAGACGATGACAGATTCTGAGCTCAGATGGACTTCAGAACAGCTTCGGCGCACCGGCGGCCCGAGTACAGGGCCCCTTGAATCGACGCCGTATCGCGGTGATCGCCGCACACAAACAGCCCGTCTCCGAGCGATACCGACTGCTTTGGCGAGAACGGAACACTCTGGCGGGGTTGGCCATGGGCGATCACATCGGTGCGTAGGTGGGTCCACGAATCGACCTCGGCACCGAACATTTGGCGCATCTGGGACCTGACGGCCGATTCGGCACCGGCATCGGCAACACCGGGGCAGGCGGCAGCGATCAGCGAACGGCCCTCCGGGGCATAGCTCGGTGCCACCGACGCCATCGACGCCACATTCAACGCCGGACCAGCGCCTGTGCCGTCAAGCACGATCGTCTTGTCCGGAACCGAGGTTGCACCCGCGCCAAACCAGACGCACGTCGCCGGGTTTGACTCCACAGGCGCAAGGCCGAGCAGCTTGGAGGCAGTCGGGCCCTCAACGGCAACCACGACCGCGTCAGCCTCGATCCGGCTGCCCGACGCTGTCACCACGTGCCCCGGACCGACCTCGACTACTGGCGAGTTCAGGTGGACCACTGACGATGGCAGATGGGCGGCGAGCTGGTCAGAGATGGCACCCATACCCTGGGCCGGCACCGCGCTCGATCCCCTGAACAGGCTCTGCAAGATGACGTCGAACATCCGGCGACTGGTCTGCAACGTGGGATCGAGCTGGATGCCGCCGAAGAAGGGTCGGAAGAACCTTTCGATCATCGCGTCGCTGAACCCGAAGTCGTTCAGCGCTTCAAGCGTGGTGCCGTCGGCTTGGCGCAGCAGATCGGGCGTGCTGGCGCGCTGGAGACGAACCCGCTGCTGCACGAGACGGAGCTTGTCGCCAAGAGTGCCCACCGGAGCGAATGCGGTCTTGAACAAGGTGGCGGGCCGACGCAGCGGATCGCCGACGAGATGCATGGCTGACCCGTTCCACACCACGGCACCTGGTTCGAAGCTACGCAGATCGAGGGCGTCGACATCGAACTGCTTGGCGAGTTCGGGGTAGGCGGTCAGCAACACTTGGAAGCCGCGGTCGAGGCGATAACCGTCGACCATGTCGGTGCGGACTCGGCCTCCAACACCGTCAGATGCTTCGAGGACGACCACGTCGCGGCCCGCCGCGTGCAGCTGCCTCGCCGCTGCCAGCCCAGCCAGACCGGCACCGACCACGACAACCTCGCAGCGCGCTGGTGTGGGTTGGCGTGGGGTAGGCGAATCAGTCACGGCTGGTCCTCGACGTCGTGGGGGCAACGACATGATGCCGGGTTCGGCCCTCGACGACGACGCTCATGTCGACACTCATGTCGACGCAACCACAATCATCACACCGGCGAGCACTGCCCGAGCCGACCACACCACCGTCCGGATCCAGTTGGTGGTGACCAGCGCGTCGACCACGGTGGGGTCATACGCCGTCGACAGCTGGCCGTGTTTGGGGACCTGCACAAAGATCGTGCTGGCGTGCACGATGGCCAACAACACACAGCCAACGAAGCCGTAGATGCGGCCCAGTTCGTCAGGCGGCCAGAAGAACAAGATCAGGCCGCACACCCCTTCGACGGCCATGAAGGGGCCGACCACGAATGACGTCAGGCGCGAATGCGCGACCTCGTAGGCAACAAAACCTTCGGCGCCGACCGAACGAAACAACGGGTAGTGGACGACCTGCACGAACCAAATGAGACCGGCCATCGCGGCGGTAGCGATGGCGTGGACGCTCAACAGGAGCGCAACCGACTGGCTCATCGACGGTTGCCTCGCCTGATCGGAACATGCATAGGCGCAACGGTAGGGGGCCGTGCGCTGGTGTGAACACCCCCGCGGGTGTTCAACTGGCGAGGTGTACACACTGCCAACCACGATGACCGCCGCCCTCTTGATGGGCCACGGTGGCACCGACATGATCGAGATTCACCACGACGTGCCGGTTCCGCAGCCGGGCCCCAACGAGGTGCTCATCAAGGTCAGCGCCGCTGGGGTCAACAACACCGACATCAACACCCGCACCGGCTGGTACTCCAAGTCCGTCACCGCCGCAACTGGCGAAGGCGTTGCCGCCTCGGATGACGATGCGTCGTGGTCGGGAGCGGCTCTGTTGTTCCCGCTCATCCAGGGTGCAGACACCTGTGGTCGCATCGTTGCTGTCGGGGACGGGGTCGACCCGGCGCGCATCGGCGAACGGGTCATTGTGGCCACCATGCAACGAGCGCCTGCCGGCGACCAGCCCTATGTGACGGTGACCCTCGGGTCCGAGCTGAGCGGCTCCTTTGCGCAGTACATGGTCGCCCACAGCGCCGAGACCCACGCAGTGAACTGCAACTGGACCGACGTCGAACTGGCGTCGATCCCGTGCGCGTATTCGACGGCGGAAAACATGCTCGAGCGGGTCGGAGTGGCAACGGGCGAACGGGTGCTGATCACGGGCGCATCGGGCGGGGTCGGGTCGGCCGCGATCCAGCTCGCTCGGCGGCGTGGGGCTGAGGTCGTGGCCGTGTCGACCGCTGCCAAGGCTGACGCCCTACGGTCTCTCGGCGCTGCGAAGGTGGTCGACCGTGGCGATGTTTTGGTCGATGTTCTCGGCGCCGGGTCGGTTGATGTGGTCGTCGATCTCGTGGCGGGACCGCAGTGGGGCCAGCTGCTCGATGTGCTTCGACTCGGCGGTCGGTATATCGCATCGGGCGCGATTGCCGGACCCATTGTCGAACTCGATATCCGGACCTTGTATCTGCGCGATCTGACACTGATGGGTGCGACATATCAACACCCAGGCGTGTTCGAAAATCTGGTGTCGTACATCGAACTAGGCGAGATCTCGCCCCTCGTTCATCGGGTGTATCCGCTGGCCGACATCGCCCAAGCCCAAGCCGACTTCGCAGCCAAGAACTTCGTCGGCAAGCTGGTGCTC
>CAYGMW010000124.1:0-1698 GCA_964350975.1 uncultured Acidimicrobiales bacterium
GCCATAAAGGGGCGCAACCGTTCGGCGGCTTTGGGGGTAAAGGCAGGCGACACCAAACGTCGAAGGCGCTGATGCTCGTCGCCTTCGGCTGACAGGATCGACTGACGCCGATCATCCACCAGCCGCGGATCGAGGTCGCGCATGGGGCCGACGAGCCGCAGGATGTGATGAAACCGGCGCTCGCGCAGGACCTTGGTGATCCATTCGTGGCTCAGCGCGGTGTAACCCAGCTCCATCTTCGCGAGCGGCGAGATCGCGAGCGCCTCGGCGCCCAGCCGTTCGGCCTCAGCCCGATCGATCAGGTTGGACGTGATGAACGGGAGTTCGAGGTCATGAATCGACGTGGCCATGAGGCTGCACGGTAGCGCTGACGGAGCTGCAGTTGAGATTTCTCAGCGGGTGTGCATGTTGACGGGCAGGTGGCCGAGCTCCGACAAGTTCACGAGGCTGAACGCGTGATGGGGCCCGATCGGGATGGTGACGGCCTCGGAAACTGATGCGTGGAAGGTCACGAACCGTTCCCATTCCCATGGCACCGGGGCGACCCCGAGCAGATGTGACAGCACCATGGAGTTGGTGCCAGCGTGGGCAAAAGCCAGGATCGACAGGTCGTCTTTGTCGACGTCCCAGGTGGGGAGGCCGCCGTCGGTTCGGCGGACACCGAGGTCGGCCAAGGCTCGATTGAGCCCGGTGGTCACGCGATCGTGGAAGTCACTGACCGCTTCGCCGCCATCGAGGCCATCCCATTGGGCTGCCGGATCGCGGCGCCGATGGGCGGCGAACACTTCGAGGGCGTCGTGGTCGGTTCCCTCCCAGTCCGGGTTGCGGATCTCTTCGAGGAATGAATGGACGACCGTGTCGACCCCTGTGAGTTCGACAAAGGGCTCTGACGTTTGACGAGCCCTCAGTTTCGGGCTGACCCACACCTGGTCGAACTGGCGATCGGCGAGCGCCGCGGCGGTCATGAATGCCTGTCGGCGGCCCCGATCAGTGAGCCGCGGGTCGTCTCGATTGACGCCACCTTCGACCCAAGCTGGTTCGCCATGGCGGACAAGAACAATGCGCATCGCCCGAGAGGGTAGCCTTCGTCGTTATGAGCGCCACGACATTGAAGTTCAAGAAGGGCACCAAGGTGATCGCCACCGAAGGGCTCCGCGGTGTGCCCGAGGGCACGTCCGGCACGACGAGCCGCGGCGTTGGTCTCACCTGGTTCCGGTATCGGGTCTACTTCGACAACGGCGTCGAGCTGGGCAGCATCGGGCAGGACAAGCTGGTTCGAGCCCAGGACTGGCCCCAGTTCCAGATCGACCGCGAACGTGCCGCCGAGCTCGCAGCAGAGGCGGCCAAGAAGGCGGCTGCTGCTCCGGCACAGGCTGCTGCGGCGGACCCTGCCGGCGGCAACGATCGGCTCGCGGCCCTGATGGCTCGTTCCAAGGCTGCGCGCGGTGGTGGCGAGGCTGCTGAGGCACCGGCGGAACAACCAGCACCAGCTGCCGCGGCCGGCAACGACCGGCTCGCCGCGCTGATGGCCAAATCCAAAGCTGCGCGCGAATCAAAGTAGCCAGTTAGCCCAACTACCCGAGGGGGAGTAGTACATGAGCGATATCGATCCAGGGCTCGACCCACGCAATCAGCGAGTCGAGCTCAGCCGCGAACGCAACGTCGACTTCTGGCCACCGGAGTTCGACTCAGTCGACG
>CAYGMW010000124.1:1798-9487 GCA_964350975.1 uncultured Acidimicrobiales bacterium
CTCAGCCGCGAACGCAACGTCGACTTCTGGCCACCGGAGTTCGACTCAGTCGACGAGGAACGTCAATACCTCAAGGCCAAGCTAGCCGGCGCCTTTCGCCTGTTTGGACGGCTGGGCTTTGGCGAAGGTGTCGCTGGCCACATCACGGTGCGCGACCCTGGACGCCCCGATCATTTCTGGGTGAATCCGTTCGGCATGAGCTTTCGCCGCGTTCGGGCATCTGACCTGATTTTGGTGAACCACGACGGCGAGATTGTTGAAGGTGCATTCCCGCTCAATGGGGCTGCCTTTGCCATCCATAGCCAGATCCACGCTGCTCGACCCGACGTGGTTGCGGCCGCTCATTCGCATTCGGTGTACGGCAAGGCCTTGGCCACCCTCGGCGTGCCACTGCTCCCACTGACTCAGGATGCGTGTGCGTTCTATGACGACCATGTGGTCCATCACGACTTTGGTGGCGTTGTCGCCGATGTCGAATACGGAAAGCAGCTGGCAGCAACACTGGGCAACCGCAAGGCTTTGATTCATCAGAACCATGGACTGATCACCGTGGGCGAGTCGATTGATGCGGCCGTGTGGTGGTTTGTCACCATGGAACGTTCGTGCCAGGCCCAGCTCTTGGCAATGGCGGCCGGCACACCAATCGAGATCGACCACGAGACCGCGATCAAGACCCGCGACCAGGTCGGTTCGGGGTTGGCGGGCTGGTTCAGCTTCCAGCCGTTGTGGCAAGACATCTGCGATTCTGAGACCGACGACTTTCGCCTCTGACGCTCCGGTCATCACGGGTGAAATCCTTACGCCCGGCTCGCGTTGCATGGGTATGGATTCCAATGCAATGTATGCACCCCTCGCCGTAGACGGCGGCGACATTGCTTCTTCGCGCCTCGTGCTCGTCGACGTCGACCGCACCCTGTTGCCTGGTTCGAGCCTGGTTCCCCTCGTCCGGGTGTTGGTGGCTGCACGGGTTGTCAGTCGTCGGACTCTGCTGCGAGCCCTCGTCGCGGGGCGTGTGTTCGCGAGAGCGGGAGCGACTGACGAACAGGTCGAACGGGTCAAGAGGCAGGCTCTCGCGGTGGTGAGCGGGTCAGAAGTTGCCGAACTCGCCGAGTTTGCGAGCGAGGTGGCAGCCGACCTGGCCAAGCACCTGCGCCCCTCGATGCGCTCCCGAATCGAGGCCCACCTCGCGGCTGGCGACTTTGTGGTGTTGCTGTCAGCGGCTCCTCAGCCGCTCGTCGACGCGTTGGCCGGCCACCTCGGCGTGCACCGGGCGGTTGGTACCCGAGCCGCGTCGAGCAACGGCATCTACACCGGCGAACTGTCCGGTGACTTCTGCTACGGGATCGGCAAGCTGAGCCGCCTGTTCGAAGCTATTGGACCTGTCGACTTGTCGAACGCCATTGCGTACGCTGACTCGTGCTCGGATCTCCCGGTCCTGGCCGCGGTGGGCGAACCAGTTGCCGTGCAGCCCGATCGCCGGCTGCGTTCTATTGCCCGCCAACGCGGTTGGTCGGTGTTGCTCAGCTAGCAGCTTGGTCGTCGAGTGACGACAGATCGACTGGGATGTTGCCGGCGATATTGACCCACCGGGCGACATCGGAAGCTGGCACGTCGATGATGCGCAGGATCGACCCAATAATGTCGCGGACGGTGCCGGGAACATTTTGCAGCTGGGGCCGCATGTTGGGCCCGAGCACCGCGTGGTTGATGGCTTTGACCATCTCGGCCGCAGTCGCAGCATTGATGGTCGACGAGGTCGTGGCGAGGGCTTGGGTGACTGCTTCTGGAGCGACAGAGAGCCGGTTGCCTGGCGGCCAACGCTTCACGGCAATGGCGTGGTGGACAATGTTGGCCCATTGACGGTCAAGCGCTGCGCGATGGATCCACGCCACGCTGAAACCAACGAGAGTTCCGCAGCCGTCGGCGCCGATGGAGTCGACGATGTCGTTGGAGAATCGGGTTTGACTCATCCCAGCCTCGGCGACGATGGTCTCGATCATGTCGTCGCGGCTCTCGAAGTGGTTGTAGAACGAGCCAAGCGCCACGTCGGCCAGATTGGTGATGTCGGCGATGGTGACGGCACCGAAGTCGTTGTCGGCGAGCAAGGTACGTCCTGCATCGAGGATCGATTGGCGCGTCCGCAGGGCCCGTCGCTGTGCTCTGTTCGATCCATCCACAGCGTCAGACATAGCTCTTTCCCGGGAACGTGACCCGATCACTTAACCATACGAACGACCGTTCAGTCCGAGCCGGTGGCCAATCAGTTCAAGAAAATGTGACATACGTCATGAATGGCACATTTTGGCGGGTGTGAAGGCGTTTGCTCAGGCGTGGTGCCAGCCGCCCTCGGCGCTGATGGGTGGTCCCCATGTCCGAGGTTCGTACGCGATGACTGGTGGCACGTCGTTGAGGATCTTTTCGACAATTCGCCACTGTTCTTCGACGCCGTCCTGGCGTCCGAAACGGGTGGTGTCGCCATCGAGAGCATCGTCGAGAAGTTGTTCGTAGGCCTCGGCTCCCTCGCCCAATACCGCTTCTGATGACACGGTGAGATCGACGGGCTCGGTCACCAGCGCTCCGCCCGGAGCCTTGACCTGCATGGAGAGCGTGATGAGGTCGGTTGGCTTCATTTCGAAGCGCAAATGATTCGGATGAGGAGCTTGGCCTTCAGGAGCAAAAAGCAGGCGCGGGGGACAGCGGAACTCAACAATGGCGTCGGTCACCGTCGCTGCCAGCGCCTTGCCGGCACGCACCTTGAAGGGCACCCCAGCCCACCGCCAGTTGTCGATCTCGAACGTGACGTCGACGTAGGTTTCGGTGTCCGAATCGGGAGCGACGCCTTCCTCGTCGAGATAGCCGCGGTATTGGCCCCGGATGACTGACGATGGCTCGACGGTGCGGATGGCCTTCAGCACCCTGATCTTTTCGTCGCGGAGCGCGTTGGCATCGGCCGACAACGGAGCATCCATCGCGAGCAGGGCCACCATCTCAAGCAGGTGATTTTGCACCACGTCGCGCAGCGTGCCGACCCCGTCATAGAACCCGCCGCGGCCCTCTATGCCGAACGACTCGGCCATGGTGATCTGCACGGACTCGATGTGGTTACGGTTCCAGACCGGTTCGAGCAAGGAGTTGGCGAACCGGAACACGAGCATGTTTTGAACCGGCTCTTTGCCCAGGAAGTGGTCGATCCGAAATGTTCGGTCTTCGCTGATATGCCGGGCGAGCACGGCGTTGAGCTCTTGGGCCGACGCGAGATCGCGCCCGAATGGCTTTTCGACGACGAGCCGCGCGGTGTTGGTCAATCCCACACCAGCCAACCCGGTGACCACATCGTCAAACAAGCTGGGCGGAATGGCGAGATAGATCAGTGGTCGCTCGGACTCGCCGAGAGCTTCAGCCAACCTGGGATACAGCTCGGCGTCGCGGTAGCCGCCGGACACAAACTGCATGCCATTGACGAGCTGAGCAAAGGCTGCTTCGTCGAGCGACGCACCAGTTCGGGCCATATGGTCGATCACCGCCTCGCGAGCGTGCTCGGCCAGTCGGGCTCCGTCCCACTCGCTGCGGCCGACCCCGATGATCGGAACCGCGAGCCGGCCGCGCACCGTCAGGTCACACAGCGCCGGGAACAGCTTCTTTTTGGCCAGATCTCCGGATGCTCCGAACATGACGACCGCATCGCCACGCCCGTGCAACGAGGTGTCCTTCATGGAGCATCGGGTTCGTCGTCGGCCTTGACGACCGCGTGGCCGCCGAACTGGTTGCGCAGGGCGGCCACCACCTTCATCGCGGGCGACTCGTCTTGGCGTGACACAAACCTGGCGTACAGCGCCGCGGTCATGACCGGCACCGGCACGGCGCGATCCACCGCTTCTTGGACAGCCCAACGGCCATGGCCGGAGTCGTTTGCATACCCGGCAATCGACGCCAGGCCGGGGTCGTCGGTGAGGGCATTGACGAGCAGGTCGAGCAACCAGCTCCTGACCACCGATCCGTGCTGCCAGACCTTGATTCCCTCCGTTGCCTTGAGACCCGCAGGGCCGGCTTCGAGCAGTTCGTACCCTTCGGCGTAGGCCTGCATCAGGCCGTACTCGATGGCGTTGTGCACCATCTTTGTGTAGTGGCCACAACCGGCGGGGCCCACGTGGGCGACACCGTCGACGGGACCAAGCGATGTCAACACCGGCATGACCCGGGCCACGGCATCGTCGGAACCGCCCACCATCAGGCAGAACCCATTCTTGAGACCCCACACACCGCCGGACACTCCAGCGTCGACAAAGTCGATGCCCTGTTCGGCCAGGCCCGCACAGCGACGCTCGGCATCGGCCCAGTTGCCATTGGCACCATCGACAATGAGGTCGCCTGGTTCCATCAGCGCGGCCAGCTCATTGATGGTCGATTCGGTCGGCGCTCCAGCAGGAACCATCACCCAGATGACCCGCGGTGCCTCGAGCGCAGCCACGAGGGCGGCGAGGTCAGCCACATCGGTGACTGAGGGGTCGCGGTCGTAGCCGACGACGTCGTGGCCGTCTTCGCGTAGGCGGGCCGCCATGCCGCCGCCCATCTTGCCGAGTCCGATGAGTCCTAGCTTCATGAGTGCACTCCCACTGGATGTTGAGTTGGCCGATGTGTGTCGCGGGCCAACGTGCTGTGATGCTGTCTCCATGATGCCGATGTGAGGGCCCCGATGTCGTGATCTGGGTGAAATGGCTCGACATCTGTCAAGATCGCTGCGCCGATCACGATGGCATCACCAAATCTGAGGGGGACTGATGGCAGCCGAACGATTCCCGGTCGAAGCCGGGCACATCATGATGTTTGCGAGGGCGGTGGGCGACCCCAACCCGGTCTACAGCGACCCAGACTCGCCTGAAGCCGAGGCCATTGGCGGCGTGATTGCACCGCCAACGTTTGTCCAAGCGTCGGCCCAGTTCGATCCGAACTATCCGCTGCGCCCCAAGTTCGGCGAGGTCTGGTTCGGCAGTGGGTCAACGCCGTCGGGGCGAACCAAAAACCAGGCTCCTACCTCGGAAGGCTCGGGTAGCGGGGCCGCGGCTGGTGGCCTGCATGCCGAGCAGCACTTCACATATCACCGTCATCTTCGACCAGGCGATGTCTTGTCCGCCACGACGTTCCCGGGAAACACCTGGGAAAAGGAATCCAAGCGAGCGGGCAAGCTGATGTTTAGCGAGTCCATCACCGAGTACCGCGACCAGCATGGCGAGTTGGTTGTGACCGCTCGCGGTGTTGGTGTGCGCACCGAGAAAGTGATCTCCAACTGATGAAGAACATCTCTGAGTTCAGCGTTGGTCAGACCTTCAGCCAGGTCGTCGTTGACGACCTCACCCGCACCCAGATTGTTCAATACGCCGGCGCGTCGGGCGACTACAACCCGGTCCACACCGACGAGATGTTCGTGACCCAGGTCGCTGGTTATCCCACCGTGTTCGCCCACGGCATGCTCACCATGGGCCTCACGGCCAGGCTGCTTACCGACACCGTGGGCGACGGCACCTTGACCAACTACGGTGTTCGGTTCGTCAACCAGGTGTGGCCCGGCGACACACTCACGGCCACCGCCACGGTGACAGCAATCGGCGAGGTCGACGGCATGCCGGTGGTCGATCTCGACGTGGTGACGGTGAACCAGGACGGGCTGCCCGTGGTGACCGGAACTGCGTCAGCTCGATGCGCTCCCTGACGAAGCTGCGCTCCCTGAAGACAGTGCGGCCCCCCGGGTCGCAACCCATTGGGCCTCGGCGATGCCGATCGGGGTGGATGGCGGGCCATCGACCCATGGCCACAGCTCTTCGCTGATTGCCCGCCAGTTGGCGGTTGCTTCGAGCTTGGCCAGGATCGAGAACAGCCCGAGGTTGATTCGCTGAATCAACGCGAACGTCGGTGGGACGTTCGCGTGCTTCAGAATCTGGTTCGTCTTGCCGTCGAAGGTTTGACGGAGCAACCCTCCGCTGTAGTCGGCGGTGATCTGCACCTCTTGGTGGTTCAGGATCAGCTCGTAGTACGCGGTGAACCACTCGTAGATCTCATCGTTGCTGAACGGTGCCCCGGGGCGAAGCAAGTCGACCCGTTCGGCGGTAGCCCGGAAACCGGCCTTGTCGCCAGCCAACATGGCCCGGATCAGCGTCGTGAACTGCAGCACTTCATCGGGGGCGAAATGCTTGACCAGGCCAAAATCGAGGAACGCGATCCGCCCATCGTTGGCCAGCAGATAGTTGCCTGGGTGAGGGTCAGCGTTGAACGCCATCTGGCGGTTCAGGCTGCGAAAGACAAAGCGGTACAAGACCTCGGCGATTTCGTTGCGTCGTTGCTGGCTGAGCCCGTATGCCTCGTCGAACGCGACCCCGGCGACGAATTCGGTGGTGAGGACATCGGTGCTGCTCAGGTCGTCGATGACGTCAGGAATCCAGATGTAGGGGTGGCCTCGATAGAAGTCGGCGAACTCACGCTGGTTGCGAGCTTCGTTGACGTAGTCGAGTTCTTCGCCAACGCGTGCCTGCAGTTCGGCCACGAGCGATTCAGAGTCGAGCCCGGGGAAGATCATCGTCAGTAAGTTGCCGAGGGTCTGGGTGTTTTTGAGGTCCGCTCCGATGGCATCGGCGATGCCGGGATACTGGACCTTGACCGCTACGTCGCGTCCGTCGATCGTGGTCGCCCGGTGGACCTGGCCGATCGACGCCGAGGCAATCGGTGTCGGGTCAATGTCGCTGAACATCTCGGCCAAGGGCCGCCCGAGCGAGCGTTCGATCTCGGTCAACGCCAGGTCGCCAGGCATGGGAGGAGCATCGCTGCGCAGTTCGGCCAGGGCCAGACGCATGGGTTCGGGCATACCATCGTCGAGATAGCTGGCCATCTGGCCCAGCTTCATCAAGGCACCCTTCATGTTCCCGAGTGAGTCGACGACGTCTCGGGCCTCACGGGCTTCGAGCTCGGCTTGGAGCCGCCGGCGTTGCTCGTCAGAGGCCAGCTTGCTTCGCACGGATGTGGCAGCCCGATCGGCACCCCGGCGGGCCGCAAGGCGAGCCATTGCGGTGTTACGTCTGACCCTCGTCGAGGCGGCAATCGGCGCTCCGCTCGGCGCGGCTGATGACCACGACGGCTTGCGGACGGCGGTGACGATGGCGGCTGCGATGGCGGCGAGGAAGAGGGTTCTCAGCACATCGCAAGGGTAAGGGGGCCGGATCAGCCTTTGGCGCGGCTCGTGATGCCGAACAAGAAACCAGCGACCCGGCGAATCTGGATTTCCTCTGACCCCTCGGTGATGCGATACCGGCGGTGGTGCCGATAGATGTGCTCAAAGGGCAGATGCCGGCTGTAACCCATACCGCCGTGGGTTTGCATGGCCTGGTCGGCGGCCTGGCAGACCAGCCGGTTGGCCCGGTAGTTGCACATGGCCACCTTGTCCGAGATCGAGTAGGTGTCGATGTCGGGCTGGTCCATCTCCCAGGCCGTCTTGCGCACCAGCTGGCGGATCATCTCGTTTTCGGTATGCAGCTCGGCTAAGGGCCACTGGATGGCCTGATTGGTGGACAGGGGCTTGCCGAACACGATGCGGTTGCGGGCATAGGCCACCGACTCATTGATGCAGTACTGGGCTGCACCGACCCCCGACGCCGCCTGTCGGATCCGGTTTTCGTGCACGAACAGTTGGGCCACCATCAGGCC
>CAYGMW010000125.1:0-9466 GCA_964350975.1 uncultured Acidimicrobiales bacterium
GACGTCGAGCTGACCTTCGACTCGTTCGGCGGTGCCATCCTTGGGCCCGATCCGATCATCGGTATCGAATGTCACCAATGGACTCCGGGCGGGATTTCGCCCCTGCTGGCAGCCGACGTCGAAACCTTTGCCGATGTTGGGGGAGTCGCTCGCCGGCAAGCCTGGTTCGTCGGCGACGTGCAGGCCGTGGGTGGCGACTGCACGATTGTGTTGCCCTACACGGTGCATCTCGATCTTGATGCCAACGCGGGCGACACCATTACCAACACGGCCGCGCTGCGGTGGAACGTCACCGATGAGATTGCGGCCGCCGCCCCGGCCACGCTTCCCACGACCCATGACGCCGCGACCGACCCCGGCTGGGGCGAGGCCCCGGCCGCGGTAACCGAGAGCATCGGCGTGGTCGAACCCCAGCTCGCGATCGACGCCGACGT
Source organism: uncultured Acidimicrobiales bacterium (assembly GCA_964350975.1). GTDB lineage: Bacteria > Actinomycetota > Acidimicrobiia > Acidimicrobiales > Poriferisodalaceae > JAADHX01. The sequence continues at coordinate 435 of CAYGMW010000125.1, forward strand.
GGCCTTTGCCGCGGGCGGATCGCTCCTGAGGCCAAGCTGTGACTTCGTGGCCGGCAATGTCGGCGATGCTGACGGCACGGCCCTCGACGGTTGCGACACCGAGGTCGCCAGAACACTGCGCTACCGGGTCACGATCACCAACACCGGCACCAGCGACGCCATCGACGTGGCCTTCGATGCGACCCTCGATGCCGAACTGACGCCACTCGATGGGCCCGGCGGTACTCCGCTGGTTGGCGACGGCCCGGTGGTTGGCAACAGTGGTTCGACCATGAACTGGGTCGAATCGTCACGCCTACTCGAGGCAACGATTGGTGTGCTGGCCCCTGGAGCGACAGCACAGTTCGACTATGACGTGGTGCTTCCGCCCGGAACCGGAGTTGTCGACTTCGACGACTATCTGCATCTGGCGCACGTCGACCACTACTTCGGTTTGCCCAGCGCCGAACGCTCCCTGAACGCCGATGTGGTGACCTATGGCAACTCCATTGGTGCGACGCGGGGTTCGGTCACCGACGACCTGGTGTTCGTCGAGGCACACACTCCTGACCTGGTGATTGCCACCTCGCCCGCCGCGGGCGAAGACCCAAGCGACGTCCGTCTCGATGAGGCATTTCGTTGGCGTATCCATGTGTCGAACACGGATCCGACTGCGTCGGCGTTCGACGTCAGCGTTGTCGACGACTTGCCCGCCGGGTGGACCTATGTGCCCCTGTCAGCGGTGGTGACGACTCCGTATGGAACGCTCAGCGGTGCGAGCGCTGAGCCCGCGTGCGCTGCTGACGTTGGAAGCTGCGACACTCCAGCAGCGTTGAACGTCGAAACACTGACCTGGTCGGGAGTGGTGTCGGGCCCGGCCGAACCTTTCGGTGGCGGGCCAGGCCCGGCGCACACCATCGTGATCGAGTTCGACGCGGTGCCAAGCAGCCAGGTTCTGGCCACGATTCCGACGACGGGCCCCGCGGTTCACACCAATTCGGCCACCGTGTCAGCGCTCGATGCCAGTGATTCGGCCGGCGACCTCGACGGTCCGTACGAGGCCACCGCGAGCGCACAGGTCTTCATCCGGCGGGTCGACCTACGGATCGCGACCCAGATCGAACAGGTCGGGCCGTTCTACTTTGGCCAAGACCTCACCTATCTCGTCACCGTGAGTAACGACGGCCCCGACGACGGCACGGGCATCACCGTCACTGATGTGCTGCCCGCCGAGGTGGCCCTGAACTCGGTGCTCGCGGGCACGACTGGCACCTACGCCGCAGACACCTGGACCATTGGTTCCCTGGCCAACGGGGCCAGCGCCACCCTGAGGCTTGATGTTGAGGTGAGGGCCGCGGCCACCATCACCAATGTGGCCTCGATCGAGACCTCGAACCAGTGGGACCCCGACTCGACCCCAGGCGACGGCAGCCTGGTTGGGGTCGACGACGATGTTGACGACGTCGTGTTCAGTGCCAGTTCGGCCTCGCTCGGTGATCTGGTGTGGTTTGACGTCGACGGTGACGGCCAGGTGGACGTGGGCGAGCCCGGAATTCCTGGGGTCGACGTCGATGTCACCTTCGACCTCGGCGACGGGGTCCGCCAACAGATCGTCACGACCAACAGCACCGGAGAGTGGACTGCGCTCGTGATGCCCGTCGACCATCCCATTACCGTGACGGTCGTCGGCGCCACCCTGCCTGGAGGTCTGACCCAGACAGCCGATGCCGACGGGGCACTCGACGGCACCACGGTCATCACCGTCTATGACGACACTGCAGTGATCGATCGCGATTTTGGCTACACCGGCATCAACTCCGTCGGGGGCGCGATCTGGTTCGACGTCGACGCCAACGGGGCCGCGGCGGCCGAACTGGTCGACGTGCCCCTCGTGGGTGTCGATGTGGTGTTGGAATGGGCCGGGTTCGACAACATCTTCGGCACTGTTGACGATGTTGTTGCTCCGGCGGCGCCGACTGATGGTTCCGGTGACTGGTTGGTAGCAGCGCTAGCCGATGGCGACTACCGGGCCACTGTCCAACCAGCGTCGTTGCGCTACGGCATCGATGTCGCGATCTATGACGCCGACGGTCTCGGTAGCCCGCATGTCGTGACGACAACTGGCGTCGGCGCGTCGTCGGGCCCGGCGGTAGTGGACACCTCGTTCGACCTTGCCTACACCGCGACCTCTGGCTCGATTGGTGATCTGGTGTGGCTCGACACCAATGCCGATGGCGACTCCGCCGGGGAAGTCGGACTGGCCGACGTTGATGTGACGGGGGTGTGGCAGAACCCCGACGGACCAGATGTTGTGTACGTCGCAACCACCGATGTCGACGGGATGTACTCGTTGATCAATCTGCCGTTCGGCGATGTGGTGGTAACGGTCAACGACGCCACCTTGCCAGGCTCGCTGGCGCCGACCGCCGACCAGGACGATCCGGCCGGCGGTGGGGGAGCCGCCACCGCGCACACCTCGATCGCGGTGCTGACTCCGCTGGCCGCCAACGCCACGGATCACGACTTTGGCTACCAGGGCGGCAACGCCATCGGCGACCGGGTCTGGATTGACGTTGACGGCGACGCCGATGGCCAGTTCGATAACAACGCCATCGGTATTGCGGGTGCCACCGTCACGTTGAGCTGGACCCCGCCGCTCGGCGACCCGGAGGTGCGGACCACTACCACCGACGCCAACGGCTTCTACCTGTTTTCGTTCCTCGCCGACGGCGATGTGGTCGTCAGCGTCGACCCGCTGAGCTTGCCGGTCGGGTTGACACCGAACTTCGACAGCGACGGAACCCTCACCCCTCACACGAGCGCTGCCAATCTCAGCGGCAGTGCCCTGCTCGACCTCGATTTCTCCTATATCGGCGCCGGTTCGGTCGGTGACACGGTGTGGCTTGATGTCAACGCTGATGGCGTCATCGACAGCGACGAGCCAGGTCTGTCCGGGGTCGATGTTGTGGTGACATGGGCTGGCAGCGACGGCCGCGTCGGCGACGATCCGGCAACGGTGGGTATCGACGAGAGCCTCGATGACCGGACCGCAGTCACGACGACCGACGCGGCTGGCAACTACCTGATGGCGAATCTGGCCCTGACCGACGGCGCCGAGGCGAACTATGAGGTCGCGGTGTCGACGGCCACCTTGCCGAGCGGCGTCGTCGCGACCCATGACCTCGACGACCCATCGGGATCGACCGGTGCCGCAACACCCGATTCGATCCACGTCCGGCTCGACGCGGCAACGATGGGCGAACCGGCGGCCAACTTCGGCTACCGAGGCTCAGGCCAGGTCGGCAACACCATCTGGCTCGACCTCGACGGTTCGGGCACCTCGATCCCCGATGACGCCCAGGGTGCCCTTCCGGCCGAACCCGGCATCGCGGGCGCCGAGGTCGACGTGGTGTGGACCAACCCTCAGGGGGCCGACTACTCGACAACGGTCACCACCAATGAGGACGGGGCTTGGTTGGTCACAGGGCTGCCCCACGGCACCGTCACCGCGACGGTCTCGGGTATCGAGGCTGGGCTGGTCCAAACGTTCGGACCGAACGGGGCCATCCCGGTTGCGGTCACGGTTCTCGATGGCTCTGTCGGTTCGGACCTGGGACTCAACTTTTCGTTCTCCGGTCAGGCCCTGCTGGGCGACCGGGTCTGGTTCGACGCCGATGCTGGGGCCGAGATCGAGCCGGTCGGCGGGATTCTCGACGGACAAGATCAACCCCTCGAAGGGGCTCGGCTGCTGGTGAGGTGGGGTGGATTTGACGGACGTGTCGGTGACGACCCGACCACCACCTTGATCGACGAAGCCGCGGACGACCTTGACTTCGCTCCCGTCACCGACGCCTCTGGCTCATGGTTGCTCAGCAATTTGGCACCCGGCGACTACACCGTCGAACTCGAACTCGACTCGTTGCCGGCTGGCCTGACCATTGTCACCATCGACCCCGATGGGCCGGCTACCCCTGACGGCTCGGCGGCGCTCACGCTTGGGGCCACCGATGACGTTCGCACGGTCGACTTTTCGGTCACCGGTATGGGCTCGCTGGGTGATGTGGTCTGGCTCGACCTCGACCGCGACGGCGAGTTCTCCACCGAACCCGACGCTGAGGTTGGCCTGGCTGGGGTTGACGTCACGGTTGAGTTTGCTGGTCCGACCGGCCCAGTGGTGTGGACGACCACGACCGCGTCGGACGGTTCATGGTTGGTGAACCATCTGCCCTTTGGCGTTGGAATCGACGTGACGGTTGATGCCGCTGACCTGCCGGGCGGGGTTGTCAGCTCCCACGACCTCGACGACCCCTCCGGGGCGATCGCCGCCACCCCCCACCAGGCGACAGCGATGATCACGGGGCTGGCGCCCCAACGCCTCGACCTCGATTTTGGTTATGTCGGCCAGGGTCACATCGGCGACCAGATCTGGCTCGACCTCGATGGTGATGCCAATGCAGCGATGGGAGCCGCCGACGTTGGGCTACCCAACGCGCTGGTGTCGGTGACGTGGACCACACCCCCAGGTGGTGGCGACGAGCTCAGGGTTACCCGCAGCACCGACGCATCGGGATTCTTCACCGTGGTCGGCCTTCCCGAGGGTGACTATGACGTTGAGGTTGACCCCGCGACCCTGCCCGACGGCATCATTGGGTTCGCTGATCCCGATGGTTCGGCCGACGCCAGCGGGGCCGACCATGTCGCCGCCGTCACGCTCGCCGATGATCCCGGAACCACCGAGATCGACGAGTCGGCCCGCCTCGACCTCGACTTTGGCTACCGGGGGACTGCATCCATCGGCGACCTGGTCTGGCTCGACCTCGACGCTGACGGCCAGCTCGCGGCTCCTGAGACCGGTGTGCCCGAGGTTGACATCGCTCTCGAGTTCGTCGACCCCATCAGCGGGCTGGCCTTTGAGCTCTCGACCACGACGAGCACGCAGGGCCCGAGCGAAGAGGCTGGCGACTACCTCTTCGCACACCTCCCAGCCGGTGCAGTCAGCGTCTCGGTCGACCCGGCCACGGTGCCAAGCGGTTATGTGTTCACCTACCAGCGCAGCGATGACGAGGGCGGCGTCGAGGTGTCAGGGGCGACGGGCCGCGTCGAGCTCGACCTGGCCGCGAGCGCTGCGGTGGACGACGTCGACTTTGGGCTGCGGCCCGAAGCCGACGTGTCGGTCGAGGTGCTCGGTCCCGACGCGTTTCGGGTCGGGGAGATCAATACTGTGTCGATCTTGGTGTCCAACGCTGGCCCCGCTGCGGCCCCGCTGGCCGTGGTGCGCGCCCAGCTCCCGGCCGGACTCAGCTATGTCGACACGGTGCCGAGCCCATCGGAGTGGGCGTGCACTGCGACCGGTGACGACCTCGAGTGTGTCTACCAACCAGCCGATCAGCTGGGCTCGACCAGCGTGGAGTCCAGAAATCTGGCCGCGGCATCCGTGTTGGCGGTGGGTGAGTCCGTCACGCTCGCGTTCGCGGTCGAAGTTGGCGCCCTCGCGGTGCCATCAGTGTCAATGAACGTTGCGGTCGCGAGCCAACACGCCGACCCCGATGTCCCCAACAGCGCAACAATGTTCGACGCTCCAACGCCGCTGTCGGTGCTCGAGTTCGACAAATCACTCGCGGGTTCGTTGGTCTCTGGGGGCTCGACCACGTACCTGCTCGAGGTTCGCAACGCGGGACCGAGCCCGACCCGAGGCGACGTGGTGGTTGTCGATTCCTTGCCGGCAGGGCTCACCTTTGTGGCCGCGCAGGGCGACGGTTGGACATGCCAAGCCGTTGGGGCTGACGTTCGGTGCACCACGAGTGACGAGATCGCGGTTGGCGCAACCGCATCAGTTCAGGTGACCGCAGCCGTGGTGGCCGCACCGGGCGCGAGCGTGGCGAACAGCGCATCGGTGAGCGGCGGCAACGAGGTCGGCGGCCAACAACTCGAGGCCGATGCCCTCGCAGGTCTGCTCGCCTCAATCGACAGCAGCCTGGCTACCCAGATCGGGGTCGACCTGACCGGACCCACGGCCTCCGACGGCGCCGACAGTGTGTCGGGGATTGTCCAACCCAATGTCGGATTGGCTCGCACAGGCGCAACCCCGTTCGGGTTGAGCGTGGCGGGTGCAACCGTGCTCGCCGTCGGCTTGCTGCTGACCGGGGCAACACTCCTCGTGGTTGGCCGCCGTCGACTCTGGCACTGGCTGTGGTGATCGGCTGAGCGTTTCCTCATAGTTGGCGTCACGTTGGCCGATGGAGCAGGGACCAGATCTCATTCGATCGGACCCGTTTTCCATGCATCGATCACTTTCGCGACGCATCCTCGCCGGTGGCATCTTGCTCGCGGCCGCCGTCGTCACCCCCCTTGTGATGCCATCAACGGCGTCGGCCGACAACGAATTCACCGCGTTCACGACCGGTGTGCTCGGCGACTCGGTCTGGCTCGACGTCGACTATGACGGCGTGTTCGATCCAGAAGAGATCGGTCTCGAAGGGGTGGGCATCACCGTGTCGTGGAACTCTGGTTTCAACGCGGTCGCAACGACGACTGGAGCCAACGGTGTGTGGTCGGTTGGTTCATTGCCGTTCGACACCATCTTGACGGTCACCGTCGACGACACCGACCTTCCCGACAATGTGGCGCCGACCGCTGACTTCGACGACCCCATCGGCGGGTCGATCGCTACGGCCCACTCGGCCCAGATCACCCTGACCGCTGGAGTTCCCACCAACCAAAACCTCGACTTCGGATACATCGGTCTGGGTCGTGTCGGCGACGCGGTCTGGTTCGACGTCGATGGCGATGGCGCCTCAGCCGCCGAGGTCGGCGACCTCATGCTGGAGGGCATCGATATCGTCGTGACATGGACCGATCCGGTCAGCAGCGACGTGCTCGAGATTATTGCCACCACCGACGACAATGGCTTCTGGATTGCCCAGGGCCTGCCCGCGGGCAATGTGGTGATCACGCCAGACCCGGCGACACTTCCGGGTGGAATTGTGGGCACCTACGACGCTGATGGTGGCAACGATGGCACGGTCACTGTCGATCTGACCGACAATCCTGGCACCGGTGGCGTCGACGAGTCGACCCGTTTCGACATCGACTTTGCCTGGACCGGAACCGGGTCAATCGGCGATCTTGTCTGGCTCGATGTGAACGCCGATGGGTCTTCAGCCGGCGAGTCCGGTGTCTCGGCGACCACGGTCGAATTGACATGGACCGATCCGATTTCGCCAAACACCTACACCTTTACCGCGACCACCAACGGCAGTGGCATCTATAGCGCACCCCGCCTGCCAGCAGGCCCTTATCAGGTGAGTGCACCCGACATGTTGTCCGGTGGATTCAGCCCCACCTACGAAGTCGACGGCTTGGCCAACGGCATCGCCCTCGTTACCTTGCCCATCGGCGGCAATCTGACCACCGTGGACTTCGGGTTTCGCAGCCAGGCTGACCTCAGCATCGAGGTCACCGTGGCCCAAGACTTCCGTATCGGCGAAGCCAACGAATTCGAAGTTGTGGTCGAGAACTTGGGACCCGGTTCGGCCGACGCTCCCATCCAAGTCGTGCACAACCTGCCATCGGGTATGACCTTCGACAGCATCACCGGTGGCGGCGCCGCGGCCTGGTCCTGTGCTGCCGATGCCCCGCCGAACGCCAACCTGGTCCGCTGCAACTTCACCGGCGTTGGCCTGTCGAATGGCTCGGGTTCGCTGTACAACCTCTCCGTCGACGTCGACGAGCTCGCGGTTCCGAGCAAGGTCCTGTCGTCATCGATCGCGTCGGGTTCGCTCGACGCCGTTGGCGCCAACTAGGCCGACACCACCCCAGTGAATGTCCCGTTGTCTGACATTAATATGACCCTCACCCGTCTCGACCCCTTGGTCGCCGGCGAGGTCGTGACCTACCGGGTGGCACTGCGCAACGACGGGCCATCGCCAACGTCAGGCGCACTCACCGTTACCAATCCGCTGCCGACTGGGCTGGCCTATGACGACTTCAGCGGCGACGGCTGGTCGTGTGCTCCGAACGGGGCCAACGTGGTGTGTATCAATCTGGGCATCATCCCGGTTTCGGCGACGTCGGTGCTCGACATCGACCTCGTCGTTACCGCCGACGGCGGTACCAGCATCACCAACTCGGTGACCGCCACTGGCGGCAACAATGTCAACGGGACGCCACTGAACTCAGCTGCAGTGGCTGCCGCGGTCGGCGCCACCGCTGACGCTCTCACCGAAACGGTCACCGGCGGGTCCGGAGCCACCACCACGGCACCGACCACCACCGGTCCGCCGTCGGCCGGGGCGACGACCACCACCACGATCAGCGTCGGATCCGGATCGGGTTCAAATAGCACCAGCAGCACGATCGGCACCGGATCTGGCACCGGATCTGGCACCGGCTCGGTGTCTGGTGGTCAGACCGACCTCGATGGCGATGCCATACCTGACGAACTGGCCCGCACCGGTCTGGGCGAAACACTCCTGTGGTTCACCGTGCTCAGCTTGTCCGCTGGCGCCATCATGATGTGGCCCACCCGCCCTCTACGCCGCCCCCGAGCCGGTCAACATTGGGGCCAGTGAACCAGCTGAGGGGTTGTGAGCTAACAGGGTTGCTCAGCTGACAGCAGCGACCGCAGCGACCGCAGCGCGCAAGCGATGGGCGGCGACCACCAGATCATCGGGCGACGCGGTCGCGAACGACAACCTCAGGTGAGACGGCAACGGCCGATCGACCGCGAACGCTGAACCTGGCACAAAGGCCACCCCATGTTCGAGGGCCACATGCAGCAGGGCCGTGGTGTCGATTGTTTGATCGGCCAGCTCGGCCCACAAGAACATGCCGCCGCTGGGCCGATTGAACGTGAGGTCGTCGCCGAATGCGGCCTCAAGGCCACGCATCAGCGCATCGCGTCGATCGCGGTACCACGGACCGAGCGTGGCCTGATGCTGGGCATACCAGCCAGGGTTCGACAACAACCTGAACGCAATGTGTTGGGTCAGCGTTGAGGTGTGCAGATCGACGGCTTGTTTTGCGATCACCACCGCATCAATCAGGGCCTGCGG
>CAYGMW010000126.1:0-9459 GCA_964350975.1 uncultured Acidimicrobiales bacterium
TTCTGAGTCGTCGTCGTAGTCGTCGCCTTCTGAGTCGTCGTCGTAGTCGTCGCCTGCGCGGTTGTGGTCGTGGTCGAACCAACGACGCCTGGCCTGACACTTGAGATGGACACATCAGCTGCGGCTCCAGAGCCCAGCACAGTCACCTCGCTCGTCGCCGAGGCGCCGAACCAATAGACCTTGCCCGCCGAGTCGACAATCCCGTAGCCGCCAGCACCGTCAGCCGAAGCACCGACGATGTCAGTGCGGCCGGAGCCACCCAACGAGCCATGGAAGGAGGTACCGAAGGCGAACACGCCACCGTCGCCGCCGACCATCGCATAGGTGCTGTTCGGCCCCGCGACCGAATCAACGATCGGCGCGTCCGGGGCGCCCTTGAGGACTTGAGGAACCGAACCCTTGAACGGCGCGTTGAATGCAAACACACCACCGTCGTCATGAATGATCTGGTAGCCGGTTGCGGTCAGATGGATCGCAACGGCGGTGGTCTTGGCCGCAGCTTCGGCCGACACCTGTGGCACCGAGCCGTGGAACTTGGCCGCACCGAAGGTGAACACGCCACCGTCAGCAGCCAAGATGACATAACCATCCTCGCCTGGCAGCAGAGCAAGCGACACTGCTGGGCGGTTGAGCTTGAGCCACGACGCATCAGCGTTGCCGTTGCCGTCGGGGAACAAGGTGGCGGCGCCGTGGGCGGTGATCGATCCGTCAGCCCACAACACCCAGTAACCGGTGGCTGCAGCGTTCGACACCAGCGATACCGCAGTGCCTGCTCCGGTTGAGTCGCCAAGGTCAGCAGCGCCGCCAAACGGCGTGACTGCGCCAGTCGAGTCGAGCACCCAACCCGACACCTCGTTCTCCGCGGCTGTCGCGGATCCAGCGACCGATGCCATGACACCAGCCATCAACATCACAATCAGGGCTGCGTGGCCCAGTTTCCGCCGCACCTGGCGTACGGGATTCGTCGTTTGCATTCGGGCTCCTCGTAGATCTTCGGCGCTATCATGCGCGCGTTGCGTGGTTGAACGCAACGGCAAGTGTTCGTTTATGGTTTGTGTGCTTCGGCTGACGCTCCACACACTGGCCACGAAGATGCTCGACATTGGGCCGTGCGTCTGTCAGATTCTCTGCTTGGCTCACAGAGCCATGCCCTCGTAGCTCAGTGGATAGAGCGTCGGTTTCCTAAACCGTGCGTCGCAAGTTCGATTCTTGCCGAGGGCGCCACGAATGTCCGGTCGCGCGAGGGCTCCAGACCCTGCGCAAACCGCGAAGTTTCCGAATCGCCCGGTCGACAAGCGAAATGCGAACGACTTGGGAACCGATCGGTCCCTGGTTGACGTCCAACAGAACACAGCGCTGAACAAACAGCGCACCAGCATTCAAGGACCATCCATGTCGCACTACCTCTGGCATCCTCCACGAAAGACCTTGGCGCTCGCGTTGGCCTTCGGCCTCACGATCACCGCTTGCGGTTCTGATGGGACCACCGACTCGGCCACTACGTCGACGGAAGCCACCACCGCCACCACCGGTGACAACACGCAAACGGCTGTTCTCACCGCCGAAGAGGGCGCCGCAGCTCGTCAAGAGCGGGCCGCCCTGACCGCTGGTGTCTCTACCGAAGGAGGAGCGGCGGCCGCGTCGTTGGCCGCAATCGACGGTCGTCTCGCCGACAGCGCACTCGAGTGCGGCGGCGAGGTTTACGTACCTACCGCCGAAGAACTGGCGGCGGTCAACGCCGACGTCGACGCTCTCGCTGCCACCTTCGACCGGTTCGGAATCACCTACACCGCGTCGGTAGACGACACGGGGTATGCCTACCTCGACTACGACTACAACGATGCCGTCGTACAGTCGGTCGCAGACAGCTTCTGGCAAGACCGCTACCCAGTCCAGCCGCCATCACAAGAGGATCTGGACTCGGTTCGGGCCACGAACGACGTTCTCGCCGCCGCCCTCGACGCTGCCGGTGTTGCCTACACCCGCACCACCGATGATGCAGGGTGGGAGAACCTCGAATGGGACTACGAAAACCTCGACGCCCAGGCAGCGATCGACGCGGCGTACGCAGAGTTGTACCCGCCGATCCCTCCGTCAGCTGAGGACCTGGCGTACCAAAACGAGGAGAACAGCAAGCTCATGGCTGCCTTTGACGCCGCCGGAGTGCCGTACACCTTGATGACCGATGAACTCGGATGGGCTTGGGTCGAGTGGGACTACCTCGATGAGAGCCTGAACGACCGGGTGAACGCAGTCTTCAACGAGTTGTACCCCGCTGATCTCGCCATCGATCCAGAGGTTGGGTGCTTCTACGAAGGCGACACCGTCGCCGTCGAAGGCGACGCTCTTGAAGCCGAAGTAGTCGACCCAGCCGAGTCCTCTATCGCCATCGAGGAGCGTGGATTCACCGCCGAGGAGATCGCAGCACGCGATGCCGATGTCGATGGTCTGGCCAACGGCTTCGCCGCCGCTGGCGTCCAATACGAGGTCTGGGGCGAATCACCGTGGCGATCGGTCTCCTTTGACATCAGCAACGATGCGTCGGTTTCCGTCGTGGCTGCAGTGTTCGCTGCTCGAGGCTGATCGTCTCGTCAAACCATGGGTCAAGGACCCTCCACCACCGGGACGGTCCCGATGGTGAGGGTCGGCCCATCGAAGGGCTCGACCGGGGTCGTACCAATGGTCAGATCGGGCTCAGCTCGTATCACTGAGGTCGGTGTGGTGCCGAGTGTGACGTCGGGAGCTCGCGTTGTTGACGGCGCATCGGTAGCAGCAACCGTTGCGACCACTTCCGTGGTTGTGGCGATGGCGGGTGCCGCTGTTGTTACCAGGGCGACGCTCGTGGAGCTCGCCGCAGCAGTCGGTGGGGTTGGCACGGTAGTGGTCGCCAGTTCGACGGCAACAAGGTTGGCATCGCCCAGCTTCGCCGCCGATGGGGCATCGCTTCGGGCCGCATCGGTAATGATGACCGCCAGCACCGACGCGACGATGATCAATGCCGCAAGTGCACCCACCAAGCGCGCGCCAAACAGCCCTTGCTTGTTCGTACCTGGTCGTTCTGATCCAGTCACTACCGCCATCGGCGCCATTGCCTCCATTCGTGGAGGGCAGATTTGCACAGGTGTGATGCAAACGCCAGGCATCAGCCGACGCCGGATCGAATCGCCATCATCCCGGTAGCTTTACGTCATGCGCCTCGTGTGTGTCCTTGGCATGATCATGTTCGTCGTCATTGGCTCAGCCTCGGTGGCTGGGGCTCAGTCGGCCCCGAGCGAAACTTCACCCGAAACAAGCCAGGTGACATCCACCAGCGAGCTACCTCGAGGCCCCGGCGGCGTGGGCTCCATTTTGGGGCCAGGACCTGGCGAAGGGGTCGCCCCTAACGACTCAGGAGACCGCGGCGGCGCAGCCCAGTTGACGCTCTTCGCGGTGCTTGTTCTCGGGGTTGGTTCCATTGCTGTGTTGGTTCGACGCGACATGAACAAGTCCCGCCGGCTCGGACCGGACGCAGCCCAACCATGAACCCGCCTCGTTGGCGTCTCGACCAGCTGTACTCAGGCCTGGACGATCGGCGATTTCTCGCCGACACCGAATCAATTGGCGCGTCGGTCCAACGGATCACCGCCTGGTTCGACGACAACGCGATCGGCTCGGGCGACGACATGGTTGATCACACCACTGCCGCCGCGATCGTCAGCGAAGCCATCGACAAGCTCGAGGCATTGCTGAGCCAGCAACGGTTCACCCGGGCCTATGTCCACGCCCGGGCCAGCACGGACGCGTTCGACGACGAGGTCGCGCGGGCCAATGCGGCCCAACAAGACACCAGCAGCGAAATCAATGTCCTGATGGGCCGCCTTGAGGCCTACGTCGGCCGTTGTTCGGTCGACGAGTTGACCAGGTTCGCTCCGGACCTTGGTGCCCATCGCTACACACTGGCCCGAGCCCACACGTCGGCTCGCTTCCGCATGTCAGACGCAGAGGAATTACTCGCAGCAGAACTGGGTACCAACGGCGAGGCCGCGTGGCGGCGGCTGCGCGATGACATTGCGAACCGCTCGGTGGTCGACGTTGGCGAACCGGTCGGGACGTCGATGTCGATGGCTCAACTGCGCGGGCTCGCCACGTCGGCCGACGCCGAAACACGGGACGCGGCCTACTCCAGCGAACTCGCGGCATGGGAAGCGCTCGCGGCGCCGATCGCGGCGTCGTTGAACGCGTGGTTCGGATGGCAGCTCACGGTCACCGCACGCCGGGGCTGGGCCAGCCCGCTCGATGCGGCGCTGTTCGACAATGGGATCGACCGCGATGTGCTCGACGCCATGACCAGCGCCGTTCGAGATGCCCTGCCTCAGTGGCACAGATTCGCTCGCGCCAAAGCTGACCTCCTCGGCCGGGGCCCGCAACTGCGCTGGTCCGATCTCGTTGCCCCCCTTCCCAGCAACGACCACGTCAGCTGGGATACAGCGGTTGCAACCGTGCGGACCGCGTTCGCAACACTGTCTCCTGAGCTTGCGAACCTCGTTGATCGGGCTCTGAACGACGGCTGGATCGACGCCGAGAGCCGGGTCGGTAAACGGGGCGGAGCGTTCTGCATGCCCGTCGTCGACGACGTGTCACGGGTGCTGATGAACTTCGATCACAGCTCTGATGCGGTCCAGACCTTGGCCCACGAACTTGGGCACGCGTTCCACAACACCCAGCTCGCGGGGCGCACCGAATTCCAGCGGCGCACCCCACGAGCGCTGGCCGAAACGGCGTCGATCTTGTGCGAGACCATCGTCGCCGACGCGCTCAGAGCGTCCTCGTCGGCCACGACCGAGCTCGCTTTGCTCAACACCGAACTGTCAGGCACCAACCAGGTGGTCGTCGACATTCACAGCCGGTTCCTGTTCGAACAGCGTCTCTACACAGCTCGAAAACGATCCACCCTGTCCGTTGCCGAACTCAACGAGCTGATGACAACAGCCCAAGTCGAGGCCTACGGCGATGGACTCGACCCTCAGACACCCCACCCGTTCATGTGGGCGGTCAAGCCCCACTACTTCACACCCTTTTACAACTTCCCGTACACGTTCGGTTTGCTGTTCGGCACCGGGCTGGTTGAGGCATGGCGGTCCGATCCCGACACCTTTGTAGCTGCCTACAACAGCGTGCTGTCACGCACAGGAATGGACACACCCGTTGCTCTCGCCGGCGAGTTCGACATCGACCTCGCCGATCCAGGTTTTTGGGCAACGGGCCTCGCGTCCCTCAGCACCAAGATCGACCGATTCATCGAATTGTCCCAGGAAGCGAATTAGGCGACTCGCTCCAAGCGAATACAACGGTCGCGATCGGCAAGATTGGCCTCGGCCCAGTCGATGACCTGTTGCTCTTGGCTGAACAACACGATCTGTTGGTCGCGTGCTGCACGCTGAAGCAACCGAAGTAGGGCTTCGGTGCGGCCGTGGTCCGAATGGACGGTTGCGTCATCAATGATGATCGGGCAGGCCTCGGCAGGGTTGGTCAATAGACGGGTCATCGCAATCCGTAGCAGCAGATAGATCTGCTCGGTGGTGCCGTGGGACAAGGCACCGGCGGTGCGGTACCGGCCGCGAGCGTCGCGCACCGAAACCTCGAGCGTCTCGGGGTCCACCGAGGCGTCGACGTACCGCCCGTCGGTGACATCGGCAAGGGCGTCGGTGACTTCTTGAGCCAGCCGCGGGGCAATGATCCGAAACGCCTGCTCCTCAGCAGCGCTGAGGTGGTGCATGGTTCGGTCGAGCACCGCGGCAAGGCGATGAACACGGTCGAGTTCGCGCTGGGCCGCGGCGAGCTCAGCCTCGGCGACGGAAACATCAATGTCGGAGTCGCGGTAGGTGGACACCGTGCCGCGCACCTCGGCCAATTCCTGCTCGGCAGCTGCGAGCGCCCGGGCGGCAGCAGCATGATCTTCGGCCGTATTGATCGGGCCGTCGTCGTGAGCGAGCTGTAGCTGGGCACGGGTGGCGGCTTGTTGCACATCGTCTTGTGAACGCCCGGCGAGGAGTTGGTCGATGCGAACCGACAACCCTGCGAACTCGGCGCTCATTCGTCGCGCGTGAGCCGCGGTCGCGAGCACGGCGCGAGCCAACGACACAACGGAGTCATCGGAGTCGTGATCTTCGTCGTGGCCTGCAGCAGCGAGGTGGCCGCGCAGCTCGACCATGATCTCGGCTCCCGCCTGACGCCGACGAGCATCGCGTCGTTCTTGTTCGATCCGCAACGACAAGCGCTCGGCTGTGACGTCAGCATGTCGGCGCTGATCGGCCTGAGCTGCCGCCGCCGCGACTTCCTGCCGATAGGACTCCACGTCTCGACGGACGTCGCCGACATCGATCCCGCGGTCGCGCAGGGCTGCGGCGAGCCGAACTTCGGCGTCGGCCACCAAGGCTTCGCGTCGCGTCTGGTCTGTCACCCATTGCTGGGCCCGGGACTCGCTCGCTGCTGCTGCGTCGGCCATCGCTGAGAGCTCAGCGGGCTGGTCTGGGAGTCCGAGCTCGGCCAGACGAACCCGCACTGCAGCCTGCTCGCGCTCAAGGTCGGCTGCGGCAGAGCGGCGCGACGCCAAAACTTCGGTGAGTTGGTCGAGGTCAGCGGCAGTGTCGACGCTCAACGACGACGAGGTCGCGACCGCCCCACCAACGCCCACTCCCATCACAGCAGCGAGGCCAACCAGGGCGATGCCCAGCACGGTCTGGCCGCCAACGAGGAGCAGCACTCCAATCACTGCGGCCAACGCTGCAGCGGCACCGAATCGTCGAACCATCGTCCGACGGGTCGCCACCTGGTGGTCTCGATCGGTGGCCTGCTGCAGCGCCGCCTGTGGGCCAGCCACATCGATAGGTTCGGATTCGAGCACGCGAGACCACGCCGCCAGGGACTGCAAGAACTCCGAGCGGTGCTCGCCGAGCTCCGGAGGATCAGCGAGGCTATCGAGTGACGCCTCGGCAACACGAAGAGCCTCAAAGGCTTCAGCAACCTCCTTCGCCACCGTCGTGTCATGGGCGGGCTCGGGTGGAAAGGCCGCAATCACAGCACCCAACTCGGCGCTGGTGGGACCAGTGAGAGCAATGGGTTCTGGCAGTGCGTCCCATTGATTCACGCAGCTTTGCATCAACTCGAACGTGGTGTCATCGAGCTGCTGTTCGGGCTGTGAAGGAAGCCTCTGCTTGAGCTCAGCCAGACGGGTGGCCACGGTGATGTCATGGCGCCAACGGGCGCGCTCAAGACCGCGCTCAACCTCGGCCATACGGGCGAGAGCGACACGCACACGGTCGCTGGCCGTTTCGTGCGATGCCAGCACGCTGAGGTAGGCCCCGTGACGTTGCCGGACCTCGTCGAGGCGTACCTCGGCTGCGGCCACCTGCTCGACTGCGATACGCAACGGTTTGACCGCGTTGGCGCGATCGCGCCCGACCTCATCTCGTCGAAAGTTGCTGAGACGGCCCAGGGCTTCACTTGCGGTCACGGTTCCACCGAGTGAAGACGCCGCCTGCTGGAGCAGATGCTTGAGCGCATCAGGAGCCGCGGTCACCCCGACAATGTCGGCCTGGCGCACACAAGCAGTCGACAGGAACGTCGTGCGGTCGAGGCCCAGCCACCGGGCCCCGTCGGGCGCTCCGTCGAACATGATCTCGTCGTCGATTGGGCGACCGAAGGCCATGTCGACCACGTCGGATCGCCGTTCGGCAAGGTCGCGGGCGATCGAGACCTGGCGGCCGTCGTCGAGCGCGATTTCGGCCGCTACGGACCACTCGTCTCGATCCCATGGTTTGTGTTTGCGCTCGAACGCCTGGTCGGTCACGGTGCCAGCGCGTCGACGCCGTCCACACAGGGCGGCATACATGGCAGCGTGCCACGACGATTTGGCAGCCTCGTTGGGCCCCCAGACCACCGTGAGTCCCTCGGCCAACTCGAGTTCGGCGTTGTTGAGGGGACCAAAGGCGCCCGCGGAAACCTTGGTAAACCTCATCGGGCCACGTCCAAATCGGCTCGACCATCGAGGGCCCGTAGCCCGGTCGAGAGCACGTCGCGTCGAAGGTCCTCGTCGAGTTGATCGTCGGCGAGCACTGAGCGCACGAACTGCCCGCGCACGCTGGCCTCGCGCTGCACTACCTCTAGGTCGTAGCCGATGAACAGCTTCTTTCGTCTCACCACGGCGTGATCGACCTGGCGAGGCACGGCCGCGATGAGGTCGTCGTCGTGGATGGCGACGCCCGGAAGCAGTTCGCCGGTCAGGGTCAACCGAACGAGGCCTCGAGCACCAACGCAACGCTCGCGAACTTCGGCTACGACGGCCGACACATCTGCGCAGCCCGTGACGTCGATGTCGATGTCAGCCATCGGCCGTTGGCTCACGAGGTGCCAGGTACGGGCGACGCGCCCGTCATGGGTGAAATCGAGCACCACCGCCCCCCCATCGCCTGGTTCGCCGAAGGCAAGCGGGGCGGGGTTACCCGGGTACGTGTGGTGCACGCCCTCACGCCGGCGATGGAAGTGCCCGACAACGGCGTGATCGAGACCGACGCTGGGGATCTGGTGGGCTTCGAACGGGGCGTGGGGTTGTTTTGACCGGCCCGACTCGTCGCGCCCTTCGACCTGGAACCCTGACAGTTCCGAGCCGTGGAACACCCCAATATGGAGGCCATCGCCCGAAATCGAGGCATTATCGACAAACCCCGGTGTACCCGCGGGTCGGTGATGAGCTGCGCCCCAGATCGTGAACCCCGGCGCGAGAGCGAATGGTTCGAGCGACGCACCATCGAAGATGTGAACATGGTCGGCCCAGCTCGCCGTGGCCCACAAGCTTGAGGGGCCGAGCCAGTCATGGTTGCCAGGGGTAACAAGGACCGGCACGCGCGAAGCATTCAGGATTCGCTCGACAAATGCTGCCGTGTCGGGGTTCAGCCGATCGTGTTCGTAGATATCGCCAGCGAGTACGAGGGCGTCAGCACCCACGGTGGCTGCGAGCTCGACTGTGGCGACCAATACGTCGCGGAGGTCTTGGCGACGGAGCCGGCCAACAGCGGGCGGAGCCCATGCGAAGGGAGTATCGAGATGCAGATCTGACAACGCCACAACCCGCCAAGCGCCGCGCTCGACCTCGGATACGGGTTCCGGCCCGGGCGCGGGTTCGGTCTCGAGCGCGGGAGCGGGCGCGGTGTCATGAGTCGGGGTAGCCACCAGCAACTCGTCGAGCAGCGACATCTGGTCCGGATGGACGGTGATCTCGCGGTGCTCAAACGGTTGGGGCAAGGACGGATCGTCGTGAGCCATTCGGAGCAACGTAGCCACGGGGTGGGACAATTGCGGCGATGCTGGCGTTGCTGGCGTTTCAGCCGCCAGCGCCGAGGAGTTCGCCCAACTCCACCGTGCAACACGTTCCACACCTTCGCGTCGGTAACCGCGCGTCCCCTGCTGACCGGTCGCGGCGGG
>CAYGMW010000127.1:0-9451 GCA_964350975.1 uncultured Acidimicrobiales bacterium
GTGCCCGACCCATCATCGCAAGCTCCACAACATGGGAGCCCACCTCTGGATGGGCAACACCGCCTCAGACTGGCACCTGGTCCAAGACCACACCGACCGGGTCATCGACCAATGGTCCAACCCGCCGCCCCGCCAGAAACCACAAGGCCAGAGACCCAACCGTTCGCACGAACACGAAGGTGACGGACCGCTGTCAGACAGCAAGCGCCCGGACTCGGGCGCGATCCTGACCCTAGATTTCTGACCTGCTAGCGACGCAAGCGAGGCCGCAGGGCGCGTCGCCGCGCCTGGGGGAACACGTCGGAGAACAGGGCCTTGGCATCGTCGGTTCCGACCAACACCAACTCCCCCACCTCGGGAAGCACCGCGTGGGCGTCAGGGTTGGCTTCGATCCTTCCGGGCGATTCGATCGCGACCACATTGCAGTTGGTGCGCCGATAGACGTGGGTGTCGGCCAAACTGCGACCCACCAGTTCACGTGGAATGGCCGAACGGAACAGGTGCAGCCCGTGGGCAATGACGAAGGTCTCGTCGCTGCGGAACTGGTTCCAAATCGCCGTCGAGCCAGTCGCGGCATACGACAACACCGAATCAGCACCGGCCCGGTACAGGGTCGACACGTTCCGATCGAGCCGCGACCGAGACACGATGCGTACGTCAGGTCGCAGCCCCCGGCAATACCGGGTGAGGTAGACGTTGACGTTGTCGTCATGAGTGGTCACGAGCACCGCGTCAGCATCGCCAATTCCGGCGCGGTCGAGCACCTCACGGTCAGCCGCGTCGCCGATGACATAGCGGGCGCCGTCGCGTTCGCGTTCGGCGAGTTGTTCGACGATCGTGAAGTCGACACCCTCATCGGCGAGGGCTCGAGCGATTGCCCGACCCACTCGTCCCCCACCGATGATCACGGCCTTGGGCGCATCTGGTGAATCGACGGCATAGCGGTCGTCGAATCGGGCCAATTGTTCGCCGGTCCCCGCCAGCAGCAGCACCGACGACTCGCGCAGCTCGGTGGTCGGCGACGCAATCTCGAACCCACCTCGATCCCAGACGCCAATCAGGCCGATCCCGAAACGGTCGCGCAGGCCCGCGTCGACCAAGGAGCGGTCGACCAGGTCGGTGCCGATGATCCCGACCTCGGCGATCTTGAGGCCAGCGAACTCGCCGATCACATGGCTGTGACCACCCAGCCCTAGAGCCCGCGCGGCCATGGTGGCACCGAGCACTTCACCTAGCTGCACCACCGTGTCGGCGCCGGCGATCTCCAAAATGTCGACCGATGCCGGGCTGTTGGCGCTGGCCACAATCGTCACCATCGGCGCGATTTCTCGGACGGTGAACGCAATATTGGTGTTCGTCTGGTCGTCGCAGGCAGCCACAACCATGGCTGCATGTTCGACTCGAGCCCGCTCGTAGGTGGCAGGGTCGTCGAGCGGGCCGACCATCACGTTTCGGCCCTCGTCGTGAAGGCGGCCAGCCTCGTCGACGTCTTCGACGAGCACGACATAGGGCACATCGGCCTGCTTGGCATCGTCGATCAGGGCCGCTTCGACCGGTCCGAGCCTCGTCAAGATGAGGTGACCCGACGTCGACGACTTGACGCTGCGCGGCGCCCGGCGACGGTCGCGTTCGTTCATCCACGGCACGAATAGGAACTGGATGAACACGAAGGGCAGGACCACCAACAAGAACGCCGAGCCCGATAGCAACACGACGACTGAGAAGATCCGGCCCCCGTCGGATTCGAAGGTGATATCGCCGAACCCGAGGGTGGTCATGGTTGTCAGCGTCCAGTACACGCTGGTCGGCCATGAGTAGGTGCGGTTCTCCCGCGCCATCAGCTCGTGAAATGCGGTGCTGAACACGCCAACCATCAACACGAAGGCCATCGTCAGCAGTGCACTGGTCGTGCGTTGCCGGCGTCGCTCGGCCCGCCGGGGCGCATCGTTGGCGACACCGTCGGCCTGGTCCCGACCCGCAAGGCGCTGGCTGACCTGCGTGATCGTGACCCCGAGCGACTTGAGCATGAATTAGCTCCGAACGCGATGCAGCGGGTGGGTCGCGACGACCTCAACCGTGCACGGGGTGCCGAAAGCAAGACCTTCGGCCATCGGGTTCGCGGCCTGTTCGACCCGGACCGTCGAACCGTCGAACCGTCGAACGACGTATCGCCACACGGAGCCGAAGTACTTGCGATCGACCACGACGTCGTCACCGCCGAGTGACACACCGAGGTCGTGAGGCCGCGCCATCGCCAAGGTGCCATCAACGGCTGTTTCGGCGTCGGCCACGAACGATGCGTCGCCCATAAAGCCGGCCACGAACTGGCTGACCGGTCGCTCGTACACCTCTTCGGGACGACCGATCTGCAACAGGCGGCCCTCGCTCATGACGGCGATTCGGTCGCCCAACGTCAGGGCTTCGTCGCGGTCGTGGGTGACCAGGACGGCCGCCGCGCCACGGGCGCGAAGGACCTCAACGACATCGCTGCGAACCTCGTCGCGAAGCGACGGATCGAGGCTGGCAAAGGGTTCGTCGAGCAGGACGACAGCCGGGTTGGGCGCCAGCGCGCGAGCCAGGGCGAGTCGCTGTTGCTCACCGCCGGACAGCTCGTGGGGATAACGCTTCCCGGTCCCCGGCAGCCTGACTAGCTCAAGGAGTTCGTCGACACGCTGGCTGCGTTCGCGTTTGCCCAGGTGGGCGATACCAAACGCGATGTTCTGCTCAATTCGTCGATGAGGAAACAAGGCGTGATCCTGGAACACGAGCCCAATACGTCGACGCTCTGGCGGTTCGCTGGTGACATCGCGTCCAGACAAGCTCAGCCGGCCACGAGCGGCCGGGTCGAGGCCCGCGATCATTCTCAGCAGGCTCGACTTGCCGCAGCCGCTCGGCCCGACGAGCACAAACAGCTCGCCTTGGAAGACCTCGAAGGTGGCCTGGTCGACAATAGTCCGACCATCGATCTCACGACGAAGCCCATGGACCGACAGGGCTGCGATCGAACCGGTTGCTGGCACCTCGGCGGGAGGCTGCAGCGTAACCGTGGGCGCGGCGGCACCGTTGAGAGGGTCGACAGACATGATGTCGACAACGCTACCTGGGCTCGCAGCGATGGTCACGAGATGGCCTCGGCCCCGTTCTCGAGAGCCCACAACAAGACGCCAACCAGCACCATCCCGACACCCACGATCGCGAGCGACGGAACTGCCGCCTGCACCCACAGGCTCTCCGATGTGGCCTGCCACACCCAGATAGGCAGGGTGTCGGTGCCGAACGGACGCAACAACAAGGTGATCGGCAGCTCCTTGAGTGAGTCGATGGCAACCAGCACCGCGGCTGCGACGATGCCGGCCGCAGCGAGCGGCAGCTGCACGGTGGCGGCAACTCGAGCCCGGCCAGCGCCCAGGGTGCGGGCGCTTCCCACCACCGAAGGTGACACCTTGGCCAGGCTTGCTTCGATTCCTTGGTAGGTCACAGCCATGAACCTCACGGCGAGGGCATACACCAGGCCGGCGAGCGAGCCGACGAGCAGCCACCCATCGGGAAGCCAGCCGGAGCGGTCGACGGCGGCCAACGTGATCAGCACGCCCAACGCCACAACCGGGCCCGGAACGGCGTAACCCAAGGTGGCGAGGCGGGCCGCGCCGCGCTCTCGCCGCCGTCCCCGCTGAAGTCCCGCCGCGAGCAGCAGCCCAAAGAACAGGCACCCCACGGTGGCCAACCCCGCAACGCGCAACGACGACAACAGGTGGAAACCAAGGTCGCCAGCGACGGTTGCGGTCTGATTGGTCCGGCGCGCCTCGACAGCCCATGACACCAGGCGGGCCAGCGGCAACGCGATTGCGATGGCAAACACGCCCCAACCGATGGCCATTGCCGCCGCTGCCGACCGGCCCGTGAGCTGCACCGGTGTCATACCTTGGCGGTCGCCGGCCTGGGTGTACTTGGCTCGGCCCCGTGCCAGTCGCTCGACCGCGATCAACGCCACCGCGACGCCGATCAACAGCACGGACAGCTCGGCGGCAGCATTGCGGTCGCCGGTTCCGAACCAGACGCGCAAGACCCCATCGGCGACCGTCGACACATTGAACAGCCGCACGGTGCCCACATCGGTCAGCACCTCCATCCCCACCAGGGCCGCGCCGCCGGCGAGTGATGGCCTAGCCATCGGTAACACGATCGTCCAAAACGCCCGAATCCGGGAGCATCCGAGGCTCCTCGCGACATCGACCACGCGTTGGGACTGTTCCCTAAACGCGGCACGAGCAAAGAGATAGACGTACGGGTACAGCGTGAGCACCAAGACCAACCCACACAGCCAGATCGACCTCACCCTGCGGGCACCCAGAGGGTCCTGGAGGGTGTCGAGCCAGACGAACCCGAGTACGTAGCCGGGGATGGCCAGCGGGGTCACCAGCAACCAACCCAGCACGCGATGACCCGGAAAACGGTAGGCCGTCACCAACCAGGCGAGCCCGGTGCCAAGCGCCAAGGAGCCCCCGAGCACCACCAACAACAAGGTTGCGGTGTCGGTCAGCATGCCGGGCAAACGGGTGGCCCACAGCTCGCTCCACACGTCGGTGCTTGGTCGAACTATCGACCAGACAATGACGAGTACCGGAACGGCGGCTGAAACAACAACAGCGCCGACTGCGGCGTGAAACGAGCCGGGTGCCAGCCACCGCGCTGGCCACTTGGCTGCATGGTCAGGCCCAGTCGCGGCCTTCGAGGTGATCACTCGTAACCGGTTGCGCTGAGGATGCTGATTGCGATGGGCTGGTTGGCGCCCAGCTGACGAATTGCCGACAGGTCAGCAGTGAAGTCTCCCCAACCTTCAACGATTGGATCAGCAGCGACGCTGGGGTCGGCTGGGAACTCGAAGTTCACCGCTGCGAATTGCTGTTGGCCCTCAGTTGCCAGCCACTCAATCAGGGCCTGGCCACCTTCGGGGTTCGGAGCGTTAGCGGTCACCGCGGCAGCGCTGATGTTGAGATGGGCCCCACGGCCGTCTTGTTCGGGCCACACGATCTCGACGGGAAACGCCGGATCCTCGGTCAGCAGGCGTCCGAGGTAGTAGGTGTTGGCGATCGCGATATCGCACTCGCCGGCGGCAACGGCTTTGTAGATATCGGTATCGCTATTGATGAACAGCGGATCATTGTCGACCCAGGATTGAACAATCTCCGTCGCCCGCGCTTCGCCTTCAGCAATCACGAGGCTGGCCACCAGCGACTGGGTGTAGGGGTGGGTACTGGGTCGCAGACAAATCCGGCCCTGCCACTCCGGGTCCCCGACTCCGGCATAGGTCTGGGGCGGATTGTCGACCCGTTCAGTGCTCGCAATGATGACCCTGGCCCGCCCGCTGAGGGCAAACCAGTCGTTGTTTGCGCTGCGCAGCTCCGCTGGAATCGCATCGGTCAACGCCTCGCTGCTGATCGGGGCAAGGAGGCCCGCGGCAGCTGAGAGTTCGATATTGGACGCGTCAGCGGTCATCACGACGTCGGCGGGAGTGTTGTCGCCTTCGGCGAGCAGGCGCTCACGCAGCTCGGGGTCGTTGCCGGTCGTGAAGCGGACCTCGATGCCCGTCGCGGCGGTAAACGCGTCGAACACGGGCTCGATGCCGTAGTGGCGACCGGTGTAGACGGTGACGGTGCCCGCGTCGTCGGTGGATGCATCGTCTGATGGCGTGTCGTCACTGCTGCCACACGAGGCGAGCAGGAACAGGGCGGCAGCCAAGCCAGCAGAAACGCCGGCGGTGCGTCGAGTAGTGCGTCGGGAAGTCATGGTAGGCAACCTTAACAAGTGTGGAGAAGGATAGCAACCACGTCGCTGGCGACATAGATTCTGGGCCCAATGGAACGCTTCTACCCAATCGGAACCCCCGGCGAACCCTGGACCGACGCGGACAAGCTCGCATGGTTCGACGCCCAAACGATCCAGCGGAGCTACCACGACGAGGTGCTGGCCAAGCTGAGCGCGCTCGACGCATCGTTCGAGGTGTTCCAGTACGGGGCGTTGCCGATCGACCCCGACCGGTATCCGCTGATGGCGGTCCGGGTCGCGGCCCACAGCGTTGACGCTCCCTGGGCCCTCATCACCGGCGGGGTGCACGGCTACGAAACGAGCGGGGTCCAGGGCGCACTCGACTTCCTGATCAACCATGCGACGGCCTACAGCGACCGGTTCAACCTGTTGGTTGCGCCGTGTGTCAGCCCGTGGGGGTATGAGGTCATCAATCGGTGGAACCCGAACTGCCTCGATCCGAACCGCTCGTTCTTTCCAGATACTGCGTCAGAAGAAGCCGCGGCCCTCATGGCTTTGATCGCCGCTCTGGACCTCGACTTCGTCATGCACATCGACCTGCACGAAACAACCGACACCGACGAAACCGAGTTTCGTCCCGCCCTGGCTGCTCGCGATGGCCTCGACACCGAACCTGGCTACATACCTGACGGCTTCTACGCAGTTGGCGACACCGAGAATCCCCAGCCCGAGTTTCAGGCCGCGATCATCGCCGGGGTCGAGCAGGTCACCCATATTGCCCCCGCCGACGATGCGGGGCAGATCATTGGATCGGAGGTCACCCAGCACGGCGTCATCAACTATCCGGTCAAGCAGTTGGGGTTGTGTGCCGGCGTCACCGGAGCCCGCTTCACGAGCCTCACCGAGGTCTACCCGGACAGTCCCAATGCCACGCCCGAGATCTGCAATCGAGCCCAAATTGCCGCGGTCCGAGCAGCCCTCGACTTCGTGGTCGGCCGCGACTGACCGCTCACTGCGAGCACCGGCTACGGTGCCGCCATGGCAAAGACGATTCTCATCACGGGTGCAGGTTCTGGTTTCGGCAAGGGGGCTGCGATCGAACTGGCCGCACGCGGCCATCGGGTTTTCGCCACGACCGAGACCGCGGCCCAGGCCCAAGCCCTTGGCGCCGAGCACCCTGAGCTCACGGCGCTGAAGCTCGATGTCACCGACGCGGCCGACATTGCCCAGGTGGCTGACATCGACCCCGATGTGCTCATCAACAACGCCGGGTTCGGCGTGATGGCACCCCTGTCACATGTGCCGCTGGAGCGTCTCAAGGCCGGGTTCGAGGTCAATGTGTTCGGCATGGTCGCCATGTGCCAAGCGGCGATTCCAGCCATGAAGGCCAAGGGTGCGGGCCGCATCATCAATATGTCGTCGATTTCGGGCGTGTTGGCCGGTCCGATGACCGCTCCGTACGCGATGACCAAGCATGCGGTCGAGGCGTTCACCGTGGCCCTGCGCGACGAGGTCGCGGCCTACGGCATCGATGTCACCAAGCTCAACCCCGGCCCGTATGACACCGGCTTCAACGACCATATGGTCAATGGCATCGCGGCCTACATCGAAGACGGCGACGCCCCCGCGACCGCCTGGGAAGAATTGGTCAGGGCCATTGTGTTGACCGGTCAACTCGACCCCAACGAGGTCGTGCAAGCCATGGCCGACCTCAGCGAAGCCGACGAAACACCTCTGGAGACGTTCCTGCCCGAGGGCATACGCGAGATGATCGCGTCTCAGATCCCTGAGCGCTGACCTGCCAATGCCACACGGCACCCCTCACCCCGATCTGAATGCTGATTTTCGTCGATATCGCCACGACCGGCATTCAGAACGGGAGGACGACACGTTCGATGTCGTTGTTGTTGGTGCCGGAGTTGGCGGCCTTCGGACCGCTGTCGAACTGCAGCAGCGCAGCTCAGACGCCGGTCGAGCGACCACCATCAAGATCTTCGAGGCCCGCTCGCGGGTTGGCGGTCGCCTCCTCTCCGAGCCGGTCGCGGGCGGCTGCGTCGATCTTGGTGCCACCTGGTTCTGGGCCAACGAGCATCGCATCAACCGTCTCATTGCGTCGTCGGCGCTGAGATCGTTCGCCCAGTTCATCGAGGGCGACATGATGTTCGAAAACAACGGTGTCCGTCGCCTCGAGGGCAACCAGTTGGGGCAACCGTCAGGCCGTGTCGCTGGCGGGATGCAGGTCGTGGCCACCGCACTTTTCGACCAGCTTCCCGCGGGAACGGTCGCGTTCGAACAGGTGGTGAGGTCGATCCGCAGCAGTGACGGTGGCCTCGTGGTTATGACGAACGGCGGCTCGTTCACTGCCCAACATGTGGTGCTGGCGATTCCGCCAGCGCTCGCGATGGCCTCGATCGATTTCGGGCCCGAACTGCCAGCCGACGTCCGAAACCTGGCGGCATCGACGCCGGTGTGGATGGGCACGATGGCCAAGGTGGTCGCGGTGTTCGATCGGCCTTTCTGGCGCGACTCGGGCCTGGCCGGATCGGCGTTCAGCTACGACGGCCCGCTGCGCGAGATCTACGACATGAGCGGACCAAACGGCGACCCAGCCGCCCTGTTCGGCTTCTGCCCTGGTGGCTCCTCAGCTACAGCACCGACGCGCGACGCCGTCGTCGCCCAGCTTGCAGGCCTGTTCGGGCCCTTGGCCGGGTCGCCACTGGCACTCCACATCATGGACTGGCAGGCCGAGCCGTTTACGTCACCGCCTCGCGCCGCGGAACTGACCAACTTCGACCTGTTCGGCCATCAGCTGTACCAGACGCCCACGCTTGACGGCCGGCTGCACTGGGCCAGCACCGAAACGTCGACCGTCGCGCCGGGCCATATCGAGGGCGCCCTCGCTGCAGGCGATCGAGCCGCCGCCGCTATTGCGACGGCGTTGGGGCTGAGCGAATCGACCCTCCCTCGCGTTCTTTATGCGTTTTTTCGTCAATATGGCCTCGATCGGCATTCAGATGGGGCGAAGGGCCCGCCACATCATCGCGGCGGCGATCAGCTGGGCGACGGCCCCAACCGCAAACGATGCCCGCACCCCGCTCATGCTGGCGAGCGCTCCAGCGAACAGAGCGCCCACGATGATCACGCCTCGCGTAAAGATCCTCGACGTGACGTTCACCCGGCCCAGTAGCTCATTCGGGGTGAGACGTTGCTGGAGGCTTCGGGCAATCGGCCGCTGAGCGCCGGCCGGAATACCGCTGACGAACCACACCGCGGCGAGCACTGGTAGCGAGGGGGCGACCGCCACGGCTGCACCCGCGATGGCTTGGAGTGCAACCGTTGCCGACAAGCTCGCTCGAGAGCCGAATCGGACCCTGACTCGGGCTCCCAGCAGTGTGCCGAGAAAGGCTCCGGCAGCACCGAACGCCAGAACGAAACCAAACGCGGCCGCCGACCCGTCGAGTTCGTCGGTGACCATGACCACCATCAGGCTCAGGCTGGCCGCATAGCCAAAGAAGTAGACGACGGTCGCAACGGTGAGCGGGCCTAACACCTCGTGGTGGCGGAGCCAGCGAAAACCTTCGCCAGCCTCGGCTCGCAACGACCGGGGGGTCGTTTCGGCGCTGTTGTTCACTGGCTTGTCGGTCCGAGGCAGCTTGCTGAACGGCAGGACCGATCCGAGGTAGCT
>CAYGMW010000128.1:0-9446 GCA_964350975.1 uncultured Acidimicrobiales bacterium
AGCTGACGCGTATCGAAGCGCTGGCCCGCATCAGCGACAACGTTCTTCGTTAGCGCCTATTGGCAGGTCATCGCCGCGGTGTGTTTCGGGAAGATTTTTTCCGCGGCGACCGACATCAGCGCTGGCTTGCTGAGTGACGATACTTTCAGTCACAGAGGGTGCTGCGTGGCGTTGTGCTGGCGTGACGAGGTCTCGCCTGGAGAGTCCTCCGAGGCACGCTGCGTGCCCGAGAGCCGAGGCGCGATCACCCCTTGGATCGTGGGTCTCTGAGGGTGTGGCGAGCAGAGCCAGCACCGCGTCCCACCCTGTGGGTTCCACCGGGTCACCGAGGGTGGCAGCGGCCCCGTTCACGCTCCGTGGCCCGTCGTTGGCACCTCGCGCCGGTGAGGTTTGGACCGGACAAAAGCGCAACAGCCGACTATCGCCAACTTGTGTGTGCAGCCCTGCTACTAATCCTTGACACCGATGAAATTTCAACGGTGTAATGACAAACCCCCCGAGCCGCGGTGATGCGGACGATCTGGCTGCGGGGACACCTTCGGTGAGTCCGACCACGAGCAAAAAGACGAACAAGAGGCAGACGTGACCATCACAGACCATGAGCTGAACCCAACCGCCGACACCGAACATGGTGGCGAGGCTGAGCTCGCGGCCGTAGTGGTTGCCGACGAACCCAGCTCCGATGGTCTCGACGACATGATGCGCGTTCAAAAGCGCGACGGCCGCTACGAAGCGGTGAACCTGGACAAGATCGTCAAGGCCGTGCAGCGCTGCTCGGTCGGGCTATCTGGTGTTGACCCAATGCGAGTAGCGACCCGCACGATCTCAGGGCTGTCTGACGGTGCGACCACTACCGAGCTCGACCTGTTGTCGATTCGCACCGCAGCTGCCCACATTGTCCAAGAGCCCAACTACTCCAAGCTTGCGGCCCGCCTGCTGGCCACGTTCATTGACAAAGAAGTCCAGCATCAGAACGTCTATTCGTTCAGCCAGTCGATCGAACTGGGCTATGAGCTGGGTCTCATCAACGCCACGGTGCTCGACTTCGTGCGAACCAACGCTCGCAAGCTGAACGACGCGATCAACCCCGACGGCAACAATCTGTTCGAGTTCTTCGGCATGCGGACCGTCTATGACCGCTACCTGCTGCGTCACCCTGATGCGCGTACCGTGGTCGAAACCCCCCAGTACTTCTTGATGCGCGTCGCGTGTGGTCTGGCAACGTCGGCTGAAGATGCCGTGGGCTTCTACCAGCTCATGTCGAGCCTCGAGTATCTGCCGTCGAGCCCGACGCTGTTCAACTCAGGCACCCAGCACCCCCAGATGTCGTCGTGTTACCTGCTGGATTCGCCTCTAGACGATCTGGTCGCGATCTACGACAAGTACACCGATGTCGCCCGGCTCTCCAAGCACGCTGGCGGTATTGGCTTGGCGTACCACCGGATCCGCAGCCGCGGCTCGCTCATTCGCGGTACCAACGGGTTGTCCAACGGCATCGTGCCGTGGCTCAAGACCCTTGACAGCTCGGTGCAAGCAGTCAACCAGGGTGGCAAGCGCAAGGGAGCGGCCTGCGTCTATCTGGAGACCTGGCACGCCGACATCGAGGACTTCCTTGAGTTGCGCGACAACACCGGCGACGAGGCTCGCCGGGCTCACAACCTCAACCTGGCCAACTGGGTACCTGACATGTTCATGGAGCGGGTCGAAAAGGACTGGCAGTGGAGCCTGTTTGACCCGTCGAAGGTTCCGCACCTGACCGATCTGTACGGTGCTGAGTTCCGCGCTGCCTATGAGGAGGCCGAGTCGCAGGGTCTGTACGAAAAGCAGGTCCCCGCCCGGACCCTGTACAGCCGCATGATGCGCACCCTGGCCCAGACCGGCAATGGCTGGATGACCTTCAAGGACGCCTCGAACTCCAAGTCGAATCAGACCGGCCAGCCCCAGAACGTCATCCACCTGTCGAACCTGTGCACCGAGATTCTTGAGGTCACGAGCAACGACGAGACAGCGGTGTGCAACCTCGGTTCGGTGAACCTGGGTCGCCTCGTTGCTCGCGACGCCAACGGCCAGCCCTCTTTCGATTTCGACCGTCTCGGCGAGGTTGTTCGGACTGCGTTGCCGTTCCTCGA
Source organism: uncultured Acidimicrobiales bacterium (assembly GCA_964350975.1). GTDB lineage: Bacteria > Actinomycetota > Acidimicrobiia > Acidimicrobiales > Poriferisodalaceae > JAADHX01. The sequence goes on from CAYGMW010000128.1 coordinate 2,130, forward strand.
CACCGTGATCGACATCAACTTCTACCCAACGCACCAGGCTGCGACGTCGAACGCTCGCTGGCGTCCTGTGGGTCTGGGCCTGATGGGGCTCCAAGACGTGTTCTTCAAGATGGGCTTGGCCTTCGATGCGCCCGAGGCTCGCGCGCTGTCCAACCGCATCTCGGAAGAGATCTACTACTGGGCCCTGACGACGAGCTGCGACCTCGCGATGAAGGCCGGGCCTCACGACTCATTCGCCGAGACTCGGGCCGCTCAAGGTGTGTTGCAGTTCGACCTGTGGAACAACGTCGAACTTCACGACCCCGAACGTTGGGAAATGCTGAAGGATCGCATTCGCCAGCATGGGCTTCGCAACTCGCTCATGATCGCCATTGCCCCAACGGCCACCATTGCGTCGATCTCGGGTTGCTATGAGTGCATCGAACCCCAGGTATCGAATCTGTTCAAGCGCGAAACGCTGTCGGGTGAGTTCTTGCAGATCAACCAGTACCTCGTGCGTGAGCTCCAAGGGCTCGGCATGTGGAACGAGGACATGATCAACGCCATCAAGCGGGCCGAGGGTTCGGTGCAGGGCATCGATTCACTCCCTGACGATCTCAAGGCGCGGTATCGCACTGCGTGGGAGATCCCGATGAGGTCGCTCATCGACATGGCGGCTGGACGTGGAGCCTTCATCGATCAGAGCCAGTCGTTGAACCTGTTCATGGAGAGCCCAACGATCGGCAAGCTGTCGTCGATGTATCTCTATGCCTGGAAGGCCGGGCTGAAGACGACGTACTACCTGCGTTCACGCCCAGCGACTCGTATCAACCAGACCACGAGTGGTTCTGCGCCCCAAGCGCCGACGCCTGGACCGGGGGCCACCAAGACATTCACCGATGCCGAAAAGCTCGAGTGTTCCTTGGCAAACCCCGAAGCTTGCGAAGCCTGCGACTGATCCGCTGCGTCAGGGGCGGGGTGTGATGTCCCACCCCCCTGACAGGGTGTGTCCTTGACCCAGCTTGCTCTTGACACGCGGGTGGTTCAGCGACTTGGCTGCTCCACCCGCACCTGCGACATCACTGCTGTTATCTACCCGATCTCTTGTGAAAGTTCTTCTCGATGGCCCTTGTTGACCACACCCCTGAATTCGCCCCACTTCCCGAACCGCGCCAGGGCAGTGCTGCCCCGATGGCAGGCAACGCAGAGCGGGCGATTCTCGATCCTGGCTTCAACCTGACCCTGCGCCCCATGCGTTACCCGGTCTTTTACGACATGTACCGCAACGCCATCAAGAACACCTGGACCGTCGAAGAGATCGACTTTTCAGACGATCTGTCCGACCTTGACCACAAGATCACGCCGGCCGAGCGTCACCTCATCAACCGGCTCGTCGCGTTCTTCGCGACCGGCGACTCGATCGTGGCCAACAATTTGGTGCTGAACCTGTATCAGCACATCAATGCTCCAGAAGCCCGGATGTACCTGTCGCGCCAGCTCTTCGAAGAGGCCCAGCACGTCCAGTTCTATCTGACCCTGCTCGACAACTACATCCCTGACCATGCCGAGCGCGAGCAGGCATTCGCAGCGATCGATCAGATTCCGTCGATCCGCCAAAAAGGCGAGTTCTGCTTCAAGTGGATGAACTCAATCGAGGGCCTCACCGAGCTCAAGACCCGCGACGACCGCAAGTCGTTTGTTCTGAACCTCATCTGCTTCGCCGCCTGCATCGAGGGTTTGTTCTTCTTCGCTGCCTTTGCCTATGTGTACTTCTTGCGCTCGAAGGGCCTGCTGAACGGTCTTGCCGCTGGGACCAACTGGGTGTTCCGCGACGAGAGCGCCCACATGAACTTCGCGTTCGAGGTGGTCGAGACGGTTCGGCGCGAAGAACCAGACCTGTTCGACGACGACATGATGCAGTCCATCCGGCTCATGCTCGAAGAAGCCGTCGACTGCGAGTACGCGTTCGCTGAGGACCTGCTCAAGGAAGGTGTCGCGGGCTTGTCTCTGCGCGACACCCGGACCTACCTTGAGTTTGTTGCCGATCAGCGCTTGCAGATGCTGGGTCTCGAACCCCAGTTCAACGTCAAGAACCCGTTCGACTTCATGGAACTCCAAGACGTCCAGGAGCTGTCGAACTTCTTCGAGCGCACCGTGTCGTCGTACCAGGTTGGCGTGTCGGGCGACGTGTCGTTCGACGAGGACTTCTAGCCGACGCTTGGCTGTTGCCTACAGCACCACTGATGGGTCCGGCACGATGTCGCGGGCCAGCCATTGGAACGACGTCCATCCGGTGCTCGGTCGAGCCATGCCGTGGGCAACGGCCCGAGCATCGGCGGTCGGGATTGGTTGGGCCAATCGGGCCTTCATGTGGACTTCGGCAACCCGCTCAGCCATAACGAAGAACCCGACGGCGGCCGCTGGCGAAGCGCCCGCGGTCAGCAGGCCATGGTTGCGCAAGATGCACAATCGGGCCGGATCGCCATTCATGCCCTTGCCGATCATCGACTTGGCGATTCGGTAGCCGCCGTCGGTCGAATCGACTTCGAGGTCGGTGCCCTCATAGATGGTCTGGTCGAACACGAAGGTGGTCGACTCCTGGCTGATTGGCTCAAAGGGCCGGACCTCGGCTGAGAACGGGGTACCCCACGCGGTGTGGGTATGGGCCGCACCGCCGACGTCGGCGAGGGTGTCATAGATCGGGAAGTGGATATGGAACCCGGCGTGGTTGACACCACCGTTGGTGGGCCCTTCGACGATCTGGCCGGTCGGCGACACCAGCGCCAGGTTGTGCACCGTTGCCTGATGGAACGCAATGCCGTATCCCAACACCCAGAAGTGGTCGGTGAGGATCGGGTCACGGCCGGTGATGTGTCCGTCTCCGAGCTGGCCCCAACGGTGGGCCGCGAAAATGCGGTAGCCAATCGCAATCTCCCACTTGATGCGGGCCCGCTGCAGCTCGGGGTCGACGACCTCGGTGTTCTGAGCGCCGTAGGTGATGTCGGGGTAGGTGGTGAGGTCCATGGCCGATCCTTGTGCTGATTGGCTCTTCGTGATGCCGGTGCTGGCCTCGACGCTACAAGAGCGCAGTGAGCGTCGTCATGATGTGGGCCTGACGTAGGTTCCCTGAGCCACCGCTGACGGTCGATCCTGATCGGTCGTCCACACATACACCGTGCCAACGATCGAGCGCCGCCCAATCGAGTCGAGTTGGGCACGAGCAAGGATGGTGTCGCCCACACAGGGGCGTAGAAACCGGATCGACATCTCGCTCGTGACCGCCATGGCCTCAAGGCCAATGGCACCGAAGCAGGCGTACCACAACGCAGCGTCGGCAATACCGAACTGGGTCGGTCCCGACACCACCGCTCCTGGTCGCAGCGAGGCCGGGTCCACCTGGCGAGACACCACCGCGTGGCGACCTGAGAGCTCAAGACAGGAGGTGGAGCCGGCTATTGCGGGCCACACCGAATCGATAAACCGCTCGACGTCGGCCGGAGTCAGCCCGTCGGCCGCTGGCTCATTGAGGTGGTGCATGGCTCATTCCTCGTCGATGGTCGCTGTGCCGACGACGAGGTCGTCGAAGTCGACCAGGGTGTGGGCGTTGAGGTCGTCGCGGGTTGCTTGGGTTGTTTTGTCGACAATGGCGGCGCACCCGATGTAGGACGCCCCGCTGTTGGCGATGACCTCAGCAACGGCCCTGATCGAGTTGCCGGTCGTGATCCAGTCGTCGACGACGAGCACCCGATCGGTGGGGTCAAGGTCGAACGAACGGGTCACGAACTTCTGGGGCATCCCGCGCCAGGTCGGGGCGGACGTGGTGGTGACATCGGCCCCCGGGTGGTTCTGGCCCTGCTTGCGGGCCAATACCAGCCCGGCGTGTAGTTCGACGGCGACGAGGGCGCCGACGATCGGCCCCCGAGCTTCGGGGGCCATCACTACCGTGATGGCGCTGGAGCGGAACGGATCGGCCAGCGCCGGACCCAGTCGGGCCAAGATGTCTCCTTGACGAAGCAACCCGGCCACGTCAGGGTGGTCATTGACGAGCGGGGTGCGGCTCACCAATTCGGCTCGTAGGTCGCAGTTCATGAACGCCGAGTGTGGCAGACCCCGACGCTGGCCGCGACCCCACCGGTGCCTCTCGCGATGTTCACCTCATGGACACATACCCGTGGGGCGACATGGATCGGCCGTTCACCCAGCCGTCCTAGGTTGCCCCTTGTCGCCAACGGAATCTGCTGACATCCCTCCCAGACAGAGACCAGCGGCGGCCGCCATGAGCGGCGAGCAGGGCCCGACCAGCACATCTGGTCGGGTCGACTCGCGCTCAAGCACCGGTATCGGCAACACTGGACCGACCACACTGGCCTGTCTGGAGGACACACCATGGCTGACGACGCCCGCGACGACACATTGCACACAGCAGCCCCGACTCGTCGGGTGGTGCTGGTGTCGAACGGCAACAGCTATGTCGGCCCGGAACTGTGTCGGATGTTGGCTGAGGCCGGCCATGACCTCGTCGTTGGCGACGCCTCGCCCGAGACCCTCGCTATGTGCGAGGCGGCCGGGGCAACGGTAGTCACGATGGACAGGGCCTGGGATCTGGCTGGCGAAGGAGTCGCCGAAGCACTCGTGGCGGTCGGTATCGAACGCTTCGGCCGGATCGACGCTGCGGTCATGTTCACCGGAGACATTGTGGGTGGGCGGTTCTTGGCGTCGACGATCGACGATCTGCGCCGGGTCACACGCGGCAATATCGAGGCCCCCTACCGGGCCCTGCAGGCCATCTTGCCGCCGATGCTCGAACAAGGCGATGGCCAGGTGCTGGTGATCACCAGCGCGTCGGGAGCGCGTGACACCCCAGGCGCACCGTTGTACTCAGCAACCCGCGCGGCAGCGAACCGTCTGGTCGAAAACGTCGGAATGGAGTTCGCAGCGTCGGGGGTCCAGGTCAACGCGGTTGGCACCAACTTCATGGACTTCGACGGCTTCTTGTTGGGCAATGGCATCCGCACGACCATCGACGGGCCTGACGACCCAGAACGCCGGGCCCGGGTCGAGGCCAAGGTGCCAATGAAGCGGCTGGGCACCATGACGGAGTTCGCCCGGTTCTGCATGGTGTTCGTCGATGGCACCAGCCGCTTCCAGACTGGTCAGTTCGTCAGCTATTCCGGTGGCTGGAGCCGCTAGCCGCGACCCCAGACTCGCCTACAGCTTGGTGGGTTCGCCAGCGACGTTGTAGATCGCGAGCTCACGCTCGACTGCGATGTGTTTGATCGACCGGCCGAAGGTCTTCATGTGTTCGGCTCCCATGTGTGCCCCCAGGTTCGACGCGTCGTCCCAGATCTCGAACAGGCGAACCATCCCGGGGTTGAGAGGATCGGCCGAAAAGACGTACTCATGGTTGCCCTCCTCGGCGTGGGTGCCCTCCATGGCACCCTGTGCCGCGGCGAGAAACTCGTCTCGGTGGGCGGGATCCATGGTCATGGTTCCGGCAATGATGATCATGAAGAGTCTCCTCAGGTGACGCGGGTGTTGGCATCAATACTTAGATGGTCGCCGCTGCGCACGATCGATGCAATTCGAGCGACCGCTTCGTCGACATCGACAAAGCGGGTATAGAGCGGAACCGGTGCCAAACGCAACCCGTCAGGCTGGCGGAAATCGCCAACAACCCCGTGCTGGCGAGCCGCGATGGAGATCCTGAGTGCGTCGGGGTGTTGCAGGGTCACATGTCCACCCCGTCGTGCTGGGTCGCGGGGAGTGCCGAGCGAGAATCCAAGCTCGGCGAGGTGTTGATCGGCGAGTGTGATCAGACGTTCGGTGAGGGCGAGCGACTTTGTGCGTAGAGCGCCCATCGTGGCCCGCTGCATGATGTCGACGGCGGGAGCCAGGGTGCTCAGCGACAAGATTGGTGGCGTCCCGACCTGGAAACGGTCGATCGTCGGCATGGGGGAGAACTGGGGCTCCATCGCAAACTGGTTCTCGGCGCCGAACCAGCCGGGAATCGACGGCGACAACGCGCCGATGAGGTCGTCGCGCACGTACAGGAATGCGGGAGCGCCCGGACCACCGTTGAGGTACTTGTAGGTGCACCCGACGGCAAGATCGACACCACAGGTTGCGAGGTCAATGGGCACTGCACCAACTGAGTGCGACAGGTCCCACATGACCATCGCGCCGCGAGCATGAGCGACCTTGGTGATGTGCGCCATATCGGCCAGCGCCCCGCTGCGATAGTTGACGTGGGACAACACCACCAGGCCCACCGAGTCGGTCAGCGCCGACGCCACCTGGGCCGCGGTCGGGCCCTCGACTGGGTCAGTTGACAGTGTGTGGCACTGGCCGCCGTGATCGGCCGCGAGCTTGGCCATGAGATACCGGTCGCTGGGAAAGTCGTTGACGTCGATGACGATGTCCGGCCGACCGGTGCGATGTTCGACGGCGGCCGCGGCGATCTTCCAGATATTGATGCTGGTCGAATCACTCACCACCGTCGTGCCCGCCGGAGCGCCGAGACACGCTGCGGCAATGGCATCGCCTGTCGAGCGGGCCAGGTCGATCCAGGAGTCCCACGAGGCGATCAGACCTTGGGCCCACTGTTGATTGGCCGCAGCGCTCAGCGCGGCGAGGCTGGCAATCGGTGCTCGTCCGAGGCTGTTGCCATCGAGGTAGAGCACATCGTCGATGACAAACTCGTCGCGAAAACCTGCGAGTGGATCGGCGGCGTCGAGGTCGTGAGCTGGCGTCATGTGTTCGTGCTCCGGAGGGCTGCGAGCAGGCGGTCAGCGCCGCGTGTGGGTGGTTCGGCGCCGGAGCGTACGGCCTTTTCGACATCGCTGACGAGACCAAGCACTGCGGGGTCGCGTCGAGCCGCCGAGGTGACCTCTTCATCGAAGGTGTCCCACAACCAGCCCAATCGCTGGTCGATACGACGCTGGGTAAATTCGCCCGAGTCGGTCATCTTGCGGCGATGCAGGTCGAGTTGTTGCCAGACCTCGGCGACGCCGTCGCCTGAGAGGCCGCTGCAGGTGACCACGACCGGATTCCATGTGGGCGATGATGGTTGGAGTAGGCGCAACGCGGCCGAGTAGTCGCGAGCTGCATGACGGGCTCGGGCTGCATTGTCGCCGTCGGCCTTGTTGACCGCAATGATGTCGGCCAGTTCCAAAATGCCCTTCTTGATGCCCTGCAACTCGTCTCCGGCGCCAGGCAACATGAGCACCAAGAACACGTCGGACATGTCGGCCACGACGGTCTCACTTTGGCCCACGCCGACTGTCTCGATGAGGACCACGTCATATCCCGCGGCCTCGACGATCAGGGTGGTTTCGCGGG
>CAYGMW010000129.1:0-6008 GCA_964350975.1 uncultured Acidimicrobiales bacterium
CCACGGAACTGTTCAGGGATCGACGGACGAATGACCTGTTCGATCAAATCGGGACGAATCATGGAGTCGCGATCGATGCCTTCGTCGTGCTGGGTGGACACCACCACGTTGACGAGTTCGACAGGAACACCATTGTCGTAGCGGAAGGTCACCTGGGTCTTGCCATCGGGGCGCAGGTACGGAACCTGGCCCGACTTGCGGACCTCGGTCAGGCGCTCGGCCATGCGGTGGGCCACATGGATCGGCAGCGGCATGAGCTCGTCGGTCTCATTGCACGCGTAACCGAACATCATCCCCTGGTCGCCGGCACCTTGCTTGTTCAAGATGTCGTCTTCGCCAGCAGTGCCCGAACGGATCTCTTCAGAGTCGTCGACGCCTTGGGCAATGTCGGGCGACTGCTCGTCGAGGGTGACCATGACGCCACAGGCGTTACCGTCAAAGCCCAGCGAGCCGCGGTCGTAACCAATGCCATTGATGGTGCCGCGCACGATGCGAGGAATGTCGACATAGGCCTTGGTGGTGATCTCACCCGCGACAACAACCAAACCAGTGGTGATGAGGGTCTCACAAGCCACCCGGCTCATGGGATCCTGCTCGAAGAGCGCGTCGAGGATGGAATCAGAGATCTGGTCGGCCATCTTGTCGGGATGACCCTCGGTGACAGACTCCGAGGTGAAGGTGTAACTGCTGCTCACACGAGCTCCTGCTGTGGTTCGATTCGGCGCCGCCCAACACGTACGCCGACTATTCAACTTATCTAATCGGCACCGTGGCGCCGGGCTTGACCAACGATGCGAAACGAAGCGGTCATTGACCTGCCCCGCGCCATCGAAGAATTTCATCAAAGACTGCCGCCGCGACGGCTCGCTTCGATGTCAGTGACACCGTCGTCGAGGTGCCATCGGCGGTGATGATGGTGACCTCGTTGGTGTCGTGGGCGAACCCGACACCGTCGGCAGACACATCGTTGGCGACGATCATGTCGGCGTTCTTGGCCTTGAGCTTGCCCACCGCATGCTCGACGACCGAATCGGTTTCGGCGGCGAAGCCGACCAGCGTTTGGCCGTCGGGTCGCTGTTGGCCCAGCTCGGCCAAGATGTCCGGCGCGGCTTCGAGCACGATCTGCGGAATACCGCTCGACTTCTTGATCTTGTGATCGGCCACGGCCACGGGCCGAAAGTCCGACACCGCCGCGGCCATGATGATGACATCGGCGTCGCGGTGGCCAAGCATGGCGGTGCGCATCTCGTCGACGGTTTCGACGGCTTCGACAGCCACACCATGTGGGACCGGCCGCTGAACAGTCGACACCAAGGTGACGGCCGCACCGCGAGTAGCGGCCTCAGCAGCCAGGGCATACCCCTGCTTGCCCGACGACCGGTTCGAGATATAGCGCACCGGGTCGATGGGTTCGCGGGTGCCGCCGGCACTGATGACCACCGACAACCCGGCGAGATCGCCCGGGCCAAGGATGCGTTCAATCGTGGCGAAGATGCGAGCCGGGTCGGCGAGGCGGCCAGATCCGATATCGCCACCAGCGAGGCGGCCCTCGTCGGGGTCGACGATATGGACGCCACGCCGTCGAAGGGTGGCCAGGTTCTCCTGGACCGAGAGGTGTTCCCACATCTCGGTGTGCATCGCCGGGCACACCACCACGGGCGCCCGGGTCGCAATCAGGGTCGCTCCGAGAAGGTCATCGGAGATCCCTGCGGCATAGGAACCAATCACCCGAGCCGTGGCCGGAGCTACCACGATGAGGTCGGCCGTCTGACCCAACCGCGTGTGCGGAATGGGGTCGTCCCCGTCGAACAGCGACGTCATCAAGGGTTCGGTCGCGAGGGCCTTGAACGTGACTGGTCCGACAAATTGGTGCGCCGATTCGGTGAGAATCGGGGTCACTCGAGCACCAGCATCGACCAGACGCCGGCACAACTCGATCGCCTTGTAGGCAGCAATACCGCCCGCCACACCCAACACGATGTGCCGTCCGTGGACAGCGCTGAGATTGGCCATGGCAGGTCGGTTCTTAGCTGGCGTCGTTGGCTGATGCCGCTACACCGGCAACAGGAGGATCGACGTTGGCGCCGCGATCGATCGCGTCGATCTCTGACGGGGCCAAGCGCTCGTAGCTGATCTTGTCGAGACCGATTTCTTGGAATGCCAACGACAGCGGCTTGCGGGCGTTCGAGGTGACCTGAGGTGGCACCTGGGAGCCAAGGCCTTCGCCCAATTGGCCGAAGTATGAGTTGATCTGACGAGCCCGGCGCGACGCCAGCGTTACCAGCGTGAACTTCGAGTCAACCCGCTCCAGCAGGGTCTCGACGTTTGGCTTGATCATGATCTCGTCTTCGTAGGCCATGGATTCCTCGTAGCAGTGTGCGGTGCGGTGCACGAGTGTATCGGTTGGCTGCCTCGACCCGGGTGCAGCAGCCGGGACGCGTCAGGAGCGGCACGACGCAATGAGCGCCTCGACCTCGGCGACGGTCCGGTCAAGGTCGTCGTTCACGACGATGAGGTCGGCCAATGTGCGGCCCACTTCTTCTTCGGCGTCGCTCTTGGCCAAGCGCTTCGCGACGTGTTCGTCAGAGTCGCCTCGATGTTGCATGCGACGCCGCTGTTCGTCTCGGCTCGGAGGCAACACCAACACCACCACGGCAGTGGGGTCGACCTCACGAACCTGGAGCGCACCTTGCACATCGATCTCGAGCACAACGTCGCTCCCAGCGGGAGCCACCGGCACCGGAGTTCCGTAGCGATGCTCAAAGAACTGGGCCCACTCCAAGAACCCGCCAGCGCGGATGTGGTCGTCGAACTCATCACGGCTGACAAACACATAGGCCGAGTCGGGTTCGCCGACGCGCTGCTCGCGCGTCGTCCACGACTTGCTGAGCCACAACGACTCGTCGTGTTCGACGAGCCGAGAAACAATGGATCCCTTACCGGCGCCACCAGCTCCGCAAATCACGAAGGTCAGCGACGCACCCGTGTCACGCTTGGGCACCGAAGTGCTCGAGCAACAAGCGGCGTTGCTCTGATCCAAGGCCACGAAGCCGGCGATTGTCGGCAATGCCGATCTCTTCCATGGTGCGGCGGGCCTTGACCTTGCCAACACCTGGCAGTGATTCGATCACCGACAACACCTTGAGCTTGGCGACGATGTCGTCGGTTTCGGCCTCGTCAAGCAGGTCGGCAAAGGAAACGATGCCCATCTTGAGCTTGTTCTTGACCTCGGCTCGAACCCGCCGGGCCTCGCCAGCCTTCGCGAGTGCGGCTTGCCGCTGCTCTGGACTCAGTGATGGCGGTGAACTCATAAGCGGTCATGGTATCTGCCCCAACCACCTTGTGCTGGTGCGGGGTCAAGCCTGGTCCGACTGAGCCATTGAGTGCAGGCGTTCGATGGTGCGCCAGTTTCGGCCCGTGCACTGTGCCCCAATCTCGGTTCGTGCCACCGCCACTGCCAACTTCGAGCGGCTCTGACCCTCGGGCAGGTCGAGCACGATGTGGGACCCCACGATGTAGGCCCGCTCCGGCGCGAACGCATCAAGGTCCACCCCATCGAGCGCAGTGGCTGCGACGTCGTCACGGTGGAACAACACCACAACCTTCGACACGTCGCGATCCGACAGGTCGAGCGGCGGGTTGGCCAACAAGTCACCCAACTCGGCCGCAGTGCGGATCATGAGCGGGATCGACTCACCCAAATACTCGGTCAGTCGGGCATCGAGAGCCGAAACCAGCTCCGTCGCTCCCGCCTCGGTCGCAACCACCACATTGCCGCTCTGGATGTAGGTCTGCACGTCGGTAGCACCACTGTCGATGCACATGGCGCGCAGATCAGCCATAGGAAGCTTGCGATGGCCGCCAACATTGACGCCCCGCAACAACACCACAAAGGTGTGTTTAGAGGGCGGCACGAACTTCGTCGGTGATGGCCTGGGCTGCAGCCGCGGGGTCGGCGGCGGCGGTGACCGCACGGCCGATCACCAAGATGTCGGAACCAGCGCTGATCGCTTCGGCTGGAGTGGCCACGCGAGCCTGGTCATGGGCGTCGACCCCAGCGGGTCGGATACCTGGAACCATGGTCATGAGGCGAGGGGCGTACTGACGGGCTTCGGCAACGTCGCCGGCAGCACACACAATGCCGCCACAGCCACCCTCGAGCGCGGTCTGCACCCGCTTGGACAAGATGTGCGAAGGGGCACCATCGTCAGAGGTCAAAATGGTCACCGCGAGCGCTGTCGGTACGGCCAAACCAGCCCGATCGGCACCCGTCGTGAGCCCTTCGACGCCGGCACGCAACATGTCGGCGCCACCAAAGGCGTGCAACGTCAGATAACGAGCACCGAGAGCACCAAGCACTCGGGACGCCTTTTCGACCGTGTTCGGGATGTCGTGCAACTTGACGTCCAAAAACACGTCAAAGCCCATGTCGGCCAGGGCCGCAACCGCGTCGGGGCCATACGCGCTGAACAGTTCGAGACCAATCTTGGCCACACCAAAATACGGCTGCACCTGCTTGGCCATACGGGTGGCAGCGACGAGGTCGTCAACATCGAGGGCAATCGCCAATCGACCCCGCACATCCTGGGCTGATGAACCAGTGTTGGCTGCTTCGGATGATTTCGTGTCGACAGTCATGGTTGCTCCCCGGAAGCTGGATGTGGTGTCTCGGTGGTGGATGTCGGCCGTTTGGACCCGTAGTTGAGGCTGCGGACCAAATTGCTGGTCAGAACTGCACACAACCAACGAGGTCGGTGACCCGATCGATGCCATGGGAGTGGCACCACTGAGCAAGTCCTCGTTGCACGACAATAGAAGCTCGAGGGTCGGCAAACGCGGCAGTACCGACCTGGACCGCGTTGGCTCCGGCCATCAAGAACTCGACAGCATGTTCTGGCGTTGCGATGCCGCCGACCCCAATGATGGGCAAGTCGGGATGGGCCTTGCGGGTTTCGTAGACGGCGCGAACTGCGACGGGGCGAATACCGGGCCCTGACATTCCGCCACCACCGCCGCCGAGCACGGGTCGACGCTGTTCGATGTCGATCACCAGCCCCATCACGGTGTTGGCCAGCGTGACGGCCTCGGCCCCAGCTGCATGTACGGCGCCCGCAATCTCGGTCACATCCGTCACGTTGGGGCTCAGCTTGGCCCACCGAGGCAAACCACACACCGCAGTGGCTTCAATGACGGCAGCCGCGCTGTCGGGTGCGTGGGCGAACATCTTGCGCCGGTCTTCGAGGTTCGGGCAGCTGACATTGACCTCGACGGCCGTCACCCCCTGCACCCCTGCCAGCTGTTCGGCCGCGGCCCGGTAGTCGTCGAGCGTGCGACCCCAGATGCTGACCACGACGCGAGCCCCACGAGCCACCAGACCCGGGAGTTCGTCGCGGCGCCACGCCTCGACCCCGGGGCCTTGCAAACCAACACTGTTGATCATTCCGGCCGCGGTCTCATGAACGCGAGGCCCAGGATTGCCGTCCCACGGATAGGGCGCCAGCGACTTAACGACCAGTGCACCAAGTTCGGACACGTCGAAAAACGCCGCCAGCTCGTCGCCATGCCCCCCGGTGCCCGAGGCGGTCATCACCGGCGCCGGCAGGGTGATCGACCCCACCGTGGTGGTGAGGTCGACGCCCGATGCGTCGGGCAGCCGCCTAGGCACGAGCGTGGAAGTCCTGGAGGCTCGTGACCGTCAGCTCACTGTTGCGCCATTCGTGCATGCCCACCGCCGCAGCCTTTGCAGCCGCAACGGTGGTGAGACAGGGCACGCCAGCCACGGTGGCGGCGAGTCGGATGCGACGGCCATCGGCCCTCGACCCTCCCCCGCGCGGGGTGTTGATGACGAGCTGGATCTGGCCCTGTTCGAGCATCTCGACCGCGTCGGCGCCCTCGCTGACCTCGCCGTCGTCGCTGATCTTGGCCACCACGTGGGCCACCGACACGCCGTTGTCGGCAAGGAACGCCGCAGTGCCAGAGGTTGCCGCGATCTCAAACCCGAGATCGAC
>CAYGMW010000129.1:6108-9445 GCA_964350975.1 uncultured Acidimicrobiales bacterium
CCTTCGTCGCGCAGTTCGGCCAGGGTCGAACCAGCCATCACTCGGGCGGCGACCTTAGCCAAGGGAACACTCGTGGCCTTGGCCACAAACGGCACGGTGCGGCTCGCCCGCGGGTTGGCCTCGATGACGAAGACCTGGCCCTGCTTCACGGCGAACTGCACATTCAGCAAGCCCACAACTTCGAGGCGTTCAGACAATCGACGGGTGTAGTCCTCGATGACCTCGATGGTCTGGGCGCTCAAGTTGGGGGGCGGGATCGCACACGCCGAGTCGCCCGAGTGCACCCCGGCCTCTTCGACATGTTCCATGATGCCGCCGAGCAGCCACTCGCCGGTGCGATCACGGATGGAGTCAACATCGACCTCGGTGGCGTCTTCGAGGAAGCGATCGATCAGCACGGGACGGTCAGCCGATAGCCCACCTTCGCGTCCGAGCGAGCCATAGGTAGCCAACTCGGCCATGGCCGCACGCAATGCGTCCTCGTCATAGACGATGGTCATGGCGCGGCCGCCGAGCACATAGGACGGACGAACGAGGGCCGGGTAGCCAATACGTTCACAAATCGCGACGGCCTCGTCGGGGAGCACCGCGGTGCCTCCTGGAGGCTGCGGGATTTCGAGCTGGGCGCACAGGGCGTTCCAGCGCTCACGATCCTCGGCCAGGTCGATCGACTCTGGCGACGTGCCCAACACCAGGTGAGGCGGCAACACGTCGGCGAGCTTCAACGGGGTCTGGCCACCGAGCGACACAACAATGCCGACGGGGTCTTCGGCCTCGATGACGTTCATCACGTCTTCGTAGGTGAGCGGTTCGAAATAGAGCCGGTCGCTGGTGTCGTAGTCGGTCGAGACCGTCTCGGGGTTGCAGTTGACCATGACGGTCTCATACCCGGCCTCGGCCAACGCGAAGCTGGCGTGAACACAGCAATAGTCGAACTCGATGCCCTGACCAATCCGGTTCGGGCCCGACCCCAAGATGATGATGCGGGGCTTGGTACCGGGACGGACCTCGTCTTCGTCCTCATAGGTCGAGTAGTGGTATGGCGTCGCGGCTTCGAACTCGGCGGCACACGTGTCGACGGTCTTGAAGGTCGCCGTCACACCCGCCGCGGTGCGGGCGCTACGGACGTCAGCTTCGGAACAACCAAGCAGGTAACCCAGCTGCACATCGGAAAACCCGAGCCGCTTGGCCCGACGCCACGCCCGACGATCCATGGCCTCAAAGCCGGCCTGTTCGATTGATTGGCGTTCCTCGGTGATCATCAGCATCTGATCGAGAAACCACGGGTCGATCCAGTTGGTCTCATAGATGCGCTCGATGCTGACCCCCCGGCGCAGCAGGGTCTCGACCTGGAACAGGCGGTCGGGCGTGGGGATGGTGGTGGCGTGCAGCAACTCGTCGTCGCTCAACTCGTCGTAGTTGTTCTCGGCCGGGTCGCCGTTGAGGCCGAAGCGGCCCTGTTCGAGGCTACGAAGCGCTTTCTGCAAGCTCTCGGGGAAGGTCCGACCAATGGCCATGACCTCGCCCACCGACTGCATCTGAGGACCCAACACACCGCTCGCGCCTGGAAGCTTCTCAAAGGCCCAACGCGGGATCTTGGTGACGACATAGTCGATGCTCGGCTCGAAGCTGGCCGGGGTCATCTTCGTGATGTCGTTCGGGATCTCATCGAGGGTGTACCCCACCGCGAGCCGGGCTGCGATCTTGGCGATCGGGAAACCGGTGGCCTTTGACGCCAGCGCCGAACTGCGAGACACGCGGGGGTTCATCTCGATGATGATGACCTCGCCGTCTTCGGGGTTGACAGCAAACTGGACGTTCGATCCGCCGGTTTCGACGCCCACCCGACGCAAGCACGCAAAGGCGATATCGCGCAAGTTCTGATACTCGACATCGGACAAGGTTTGGGGCGGAGCAACCGTGATCGAATCGCCCGTGTGCACCCCCATCGGGTCGAGGTTCTCGATCGCGCAGACAATCACGCAGTTGTCGGCGTGGTCGCGCATGACCTCAAGTTCGTATTCTTTCCAGCCCTTGATGCTGCGCTCGATCAAGATCTCATTGATCGGGCTGGCGTCAATACCGCGAGCAGCCACCAGCTCGAACTCTTCTGGGGTGTGGGCGAACGCGGTGCCCTTACCGCCCAAGATGTAGGCCGGCCGGATGATGATGGGCAGACCCACCTCTTCCATCACCACTCGGGCCTCTTCCATGGTGTGGGCAATACCGGACTTCGCGCAGTTCAGGCCGATCTCGGTCATGGCCTTGCGGAACAAGTCGCGGTCCTCGGCGGTCTCGATGGCTAGGCGCGACGCTCCGATCATCTCAACGCCATAGTCCTCGAGCACCCCGGCTTGTTCGAGTTCCATGGCCAAGTTGAGCGCTGTTTGGCCGCCCAGCGTGGGCAACAAGGCGTCGGGACGCTCCTTGGCGATGATCGCTGTGAGCACCTTGACGTCGAGCGGTTCGACATAGGTGGCGTCGGCGAAATCGGGGTCGGTCATGATCGTGGCCGGGTTGGAGTTGGCCAGGATCACCCGGTAGCCGTCTTCGCGCAGCACGCGGCACGCCTGGGTGCCTGAGTAGTCAAACTCGCATGCCTGACCGATCACGATGGGCCCCGAGCCAATGATGAGAATGGACGATATGTCGTCGCGGCGAGGCATCAGTTCGCGTCCTTGTTGGTAGTTGCTGTATCCATCAGGGCCGCGAACTCGTCGAACAAGTAGCGGCTGTCGTGGGGGCCAGGGCCGGCCTCGGGGTGGTATTGCACACTGAAGGCCGCCATGTCGTTGACCACCATGCCTTCGAGGGCGTTGTCGTTGAGGCACACATGGGTTTCGGTCACTCCAGGCACCGACCCGGGAACCACGGCAAAGTTGTGGTTCTGGCTCGTGATCTCGACCTTGCCGCTACGCACGTCCTGGACCGGAACATTGCCGCCGTGGTGCCCGAACTTCATCTTGAAGGTCTTGCCGCCAAGGGCCAACGCCATCACCTGATGGCCGAGGCAGATACCGAAGATTGGTACCTGACCCAGCAGCTTGGGAAGTTCGGTGAGGATCGACCCCGCGTGCTCGGGATCGCCCGGGCCGTTTGACAAGAAGACCCCGTCTGGGTTCATGGCCAGCACCTCGGCCGCCGAGGTATGGGCTGGAACGACCGTCACGGTGGCCAGTTCGCCGAGCGAACGCAACATGGTGGCCTTCACGCCAAGGTCGTAGGCCACCACGCGGCGGGGACCCGACCCAAAGGTGTAGGGCTCCTTGGTGGTCACCATCGCCACCAGGTCGACCCCGGCGGTGCCGGTTTCGGCCTGAGCCGCGGCCAGCAGGGT
>CAYGMW010000130.1:0-9287 GCA_964350975.1 uncultured Acidimicrobiales bacterium
AGACGGCATGGGCCAAGTCGTCGGTGGCGCTGAGCCGGCGGGGCAACCTGAACCCGTCGAGGTAGCGGCTGTTGACCCGGTCGGAGTTGATCTCGTCAGCAACCAATGGGTCGCGGGCCCACAACATGGTCGGGTTCGACCGGGCGGCGATTGACGCGACGGTGGTACCCCATGATCCGGCACCGAGCACGGTGATCTGCATAGCTGTCCCCCTCGAACAGGTCATCACCTGAATGGATCAGAGCATGCCACCTCGGGTGCTCGCAGACGATTTCGCCTACCATCCGCCTATGGCTGAACGCGACATGATCGATCGAGTGCAGCAGGGACGCGACGCAATGCGCAAGCTGCAGCAGAGCTTGAGCCGTTATGCGATGCCTGCCGAGCAACGCCAAGCCCTCATCGAAGGTATTGCTCGCCTTGCCATGCCAGGAGACCAGTTGCAGAGTGTGGTCGACCTGGTCGACGCGTTTGGGCCACCTCACGCCCAGATCGAGGCCCTCCGAGTCGAGATTGCGGCCCAACGCGAACAACTCAAGGCGTACGACGATCGCCTCGCCCATCTCGAAACCGCAGCCGAGCGGCTTGCGATCGCCAGCGAGCAGTTGGTGAATCTGCAAGAGCCGTTCGTGAAGCTGGCATCGACGCTCACCGGCCAAAAGGTCGACCGCGATGGCCCGGTGCGGCCGGCGCGCACCACCGAGGGGGAGACCGAATCATGAAACAACTCACCGGACTCGACGCCAGCTTCCTCTATATGGAAACCGCGACGTCCTATGGGCACGTCAATGGCCTCGGCATCTATCAACGGCCCGACGACCCTGATTTTGATCCCTACTCGGCGTTTTTGGCCCAGGTCGAGAAGCGACTGCACCTGCTTGATCCGTTCCGACGGCGGCTCGTCGAGGTGCCCCTCGGGCTCGACCATCCGTACTGGATCAACGACCCAGACTTCGACCTCGAGTTCCACGTCCGCCACATTGCGATCCCGCCGCCAGGCGACCATGTACAACTCGCCACCCAGGTGGCCCGCATCATTGGTCGACCAATGGACCGCAGTCGGCCGCTCTGGGAGGCCTACGTTCTCGAGGGTTTGCCGGACAATCAGTTCGCCATCTTGTCCAAGACCCATCACGCCACTGTCGATGGTGGCGCCGGTGTCGAACTACTCGGACTACTGCTCGATCACCGTCCCGAGGGCGACGAGTTGCCGCCCGACGACGGTACGTGGAAGGCCGAACGCCAGCCGACTGAGGCTGAGATGCTGACCCGCACGATGGCGTCGCTGGCGCGTCGGCCCCGGCGCGCGGCGCGAGTCCAGCTCAGCGCGGTTCGCCGGTTCGCGGAAGCGACCCGACAAAGCGGTGTGGTGTCCATGGTCGATGGGGTGCGCAATACCCTCGGGCCGGCCCTGGGCGGTCGAGCAGCGCGGGCCGAGGACGGGCCGCGGCTGCCGTCGGTGCGCGCTCCGCGGACCCCGTGGAACAAATCGATTGGGCCCCATCGCCGATTCGCGATGCGGTCGGTGCCGATGGACGACATCAAGGCCCTGAAGAACGCCAGCAATGCGACGGTCAATGATGTCGTCATGGCCATCTGTACTGGCGCGCTGCGGTCCTATCTCGAACTGCACGACGCCCTTCCGGACAAGCCGCTGAGCGCCATGGTTCCGGTCTCGATCCGCACCGGCAAAGAAGACGATCCATGGACCAACCGGGTGTCGTCGATCGTGGCATCGTTGCCGACCGACCTGGCCGACCCGCTGGAGCGGCTCACCACCGTGCATGAGTCAATGGTGGCGGCCAAGAAGACCTTCGATCTGTTGCCGGCGGAGGCCATGGTGAACGTTGCCCAGTGGACCTCGCCGATGTTGGCCACCCAGGCGGCCCGGCTGGCGACCTCGATGCATATCGCTGATCGGGTGAACCCGCCGATCAATGTGGTGTTGTCCAACGTGCCCGGTCCGCGTCACCCGCTGTACATGGCGGGCGCTCAGCTGCTGCGCTACTTCCCGGTGTCGACAATTGCTGAGGGTATTGGCCTCAACCTGACCGTGCACAGCTACCTCGACGGGCTCGACTTTGGTCTGGTGGCCGATCGCGAACTCGTGCCCGACCTTGAGGTGCTCGCTGACATGCACGTGGCCGCGATCGACGAACTCTTCGCAGCTTTGGGGCTTGATCGACCTACTGGTTGAGGTTCGTCGGCCTATGGTGGATCGATGAATCGTGCCCCGGAGGTTGACACCACAGAAATGTCCAGCAGTGGCGACGAGATCTCTGTGCGGCACGGATTTGTGGTCGCAGCCAACCGGCTTCCCGTCCGACGGCGCGAGCACGGTGACTGGTCGCTGAGCCCTGGCGGCTTGGTCACCGCTCTCGTACCGGTCATGAAACAGCGCGAGAGCGCGTGGATTGGGTGGAGCGGCGACGTCGATGACGAACTGCGGCCCTTCCAGTACGACGACATCACGCTGAGCCCGGTCAACCTCACCAAGGACGAGCACGACAACTACTACGAGGGGTTCTCCAACGGCACGATCTGGCCGCTGTACCACTCGGGGGCGCTGTCAACCCAGTACCACCGCCGGTGGTGGGATGCGTACCGACGCGTGAATCAGCGCTTCGCCGATCGAGCCATCGACAGCGTCGAAGAGGGCGGCACGCTGTGGATCCACGACTATCACCTCCAGCTGATGCCCCAGATGGTCAGGGCGGCACGACCCGACCTCAAGATCGGGTTCTTCTTGCATACCCCGTTTCCTCCAGGCGAGCTGTTCCATCGCCTGCCGTGGCGCGAACACATCAGCCGGGGGTTGTTGGGGGCCGACACCATTGGCTTCCAAACCCCCGACGACGCCCGCCACTTCTTGAACGTGTGCCGGCGGGTCCTCGATATGCCAGCAGTCCTGATCGATACGCCATCGGTCACCATTGAGTGGCAGGGCCGCACCGTCACGATTGGTTCGTACCCGATCTCAGTCGATGTCGACGCCATCGAGCACACTGCGCTGCGCCCCGACGTGATTGCTGCGGCCACCAAGCTTCGCCAACAGGTCGGCAACCCGGCCAAACTCCTCCTTGGCGTCGACCGGCTCGACTACACCAAGGGCATCGACGTGAGGCTGCGCGCCCTTCAGGAGCTGCTCCAAGAGGGCGCCGTGAAGGCCGGCGAGGTGGCGTTCATCCAGGTGGCAACTCCGTCCCGCGACGATGTGCGCGGCTATGCCGATACCCGCGAACGCATTGAGCGACTGGTGAGCGAGATCAATGGCGACTTCGCCACCATGGGCACGCCCGTCGTCCATTACCTGCACCAGAGTTTTGGTTTCGACGATCTGGTTGCCATGTACTTGGCCGCCGACGTCATGTTGGTCACCCCGTACCGCGACGGCATGAACCTGGTGGCCAAGGAGTTCGTGGCCACCAAGCTCGACGACAACGGTTCGCTCATTCTCAGCGAGTTCGCCGGCACGGCCCAAGAGTTCACCCAGGCACGTTTGTGTAACCCGTTCGACCTCGACGGGATGAAGTCGGTGCTCCTCGCAGCTCTCAAATCGTCGCCCGATGAGCAACGGCGCCGCATGTCCGCCATGCGGGCGACGCTGAAGGCCAGCACGGTCCACGATTGGGCTGGCGGATTCCTCAGCGCGCTTGATTAGGGAACAATCGCGCTGATTTCGGCGACGACTTCGGGCCACAAGACCGGCGGTAGATCGTGGCCCATCTCGTCGAGCACGACGAGCCGAGCGCCAGGTATTGCCTCAGCGGTGGCCTCGCCTCCGCTGAGGGTGATCAGTTGATCGGCTCGGCCGTGGATGACCAGCGTAGGCACATCGAGTTTCGCTAGTTTCTCGGTCCGATCGCCAGACGAGATGATGGCGGCCATCTGGAACGCGGCGCCGGCCGGATGGAACATTCGGTCATAGGAGCGTTCGGAGAAGGCTCGATGCACATCGGCGTCGAACAGCGGCCCAGCAAGTACCCGACCTGTGGCGACACCTTGTTCGATGATGGCATCGCGTCCGACCGGAGGTGGCGAGAGCAGGGCGACCATTGCGTCAGGACTCGCCTGACCAACATTGGGGTTACCGGTCGTGGACATGATCGATGTCAGTGATGCCACCCGGTCGGGGTGTTCGATGGCCATGGTCTGGACGATCATCCCGCCCATCGACGCGCCAACGACGTGGGCCTTGTCGACCCCGATGGCGTCGAGTACGGCAATGGCGTCGGCGGCCATCTCGCTGAGCGAGTAGGGCGCCTCGGGCATCGGGGCTCCGGTTTGGCCCGCGACAATGAACGCCATCGTGTCGGGGAGGGGCCCCTCGGTTTTGGTGGACAGGCCACAGTCGCGGTTGTCGTGCCGTACGACGTGGAAGCCAGCATCGGCGATGAGCTGACAAAAGTCGTCACGCCACGCAATCATCTGGGCCGTGAACCCCATCACCAGCTGGACAGTGGGGTTGTCGGGCGAACCAAAGGTGTCGTAGTACAGCGTGATATCGCCGTTGTGTGCTTCAGGCATCCAATGATTGTGGCATCTCGGACTCCGCGGTCCATATTCGTTGCAGCGCGTGCTGGCCCACCGCTCGTTCGAGGTCAGCGGGTTCTGAATGGCTTCCCTGCACGGCGTGCCAGATTCAAGGTGCTGCGCAACTCATCGCGGGGCACATAACAGCCCTCGAGGTGGCGCTCACCGGAGTTGGGGTCAAAGGCCTGCCGAGCGTGCAAGATGCGTTCATTGTCAAACACCTGGCACTGGCCCGCTTCGAGGCGGAACACCAGCTGAAACTCGGGGTCGGTGACGATGGCGAGCAGGGTGCGATGGGCCCGGTAAAAGGCCCCCATCAGCTCTGGTGCCACATCAACGGGTCCGATGAGTGCCGGATGGATTCTTGTGCCGGTGACGTTGCCGTCATGATCGGTTGTGATGAGCGGAGCCCGGTTCACGATGTGCCAGGTCTCATCGATTGAGGTGAAGGTCACCGGCTGAGACACCAAGAGTTCGAAGCCCTCAGGGTCGACCTCGCGGAGTCGTTCGGCCACTGCAAGGCCGTCGACCAGCACTGATTCGCCGCCGGTGGCCTCGTTTCGCAGGCACAACAACAGCTGGATCCCAGGCATGTGCTGGCGGCTCGGCAGGTCGTTGTGGGGCAACAGTTTGTGGGCCGTGTAGGCCAGATTCTCCGCCTCTGGTTTGGACTGGACGTCGAATCGACGCCCGAAGTGGGACTCTTCGATGAAGCCGAAGCGCTCGGCGAGTCGAACGACCCCGGTGCCATTGGTTGGACACCCCTCGACCACAGCAATCCCGAATCGGTCGACATTGTCGACGAACCCGAGCAAGCCGTTGTTGGTGGCCATCACATCATCGAAGCTGCTCGTGACGGTTGGCAGATCAACCGACGCCGACGTCCAGCGCTGGGGTCGGCGCTGCCGGCTAGCAACCGCCTCGGGTTCGCTTCGGTGCTCCCACAGCCAGGGCCACGAATAGTGGGTTCCGTCGCAGGGGGCGGAGTCGGTCGGCCATGTGAGATGGAGCCCGTCGCTGGCCGCGGAGATGGTCAGTGGGGCTATGTCGAGTGGGATCGCCATGAAGGCGGCGAGACGCTCCCATGCGCTCGGGTGGGTGCACTCGGCACACGGGCAGTTCTCTCGGAGCCAATACCGAAAGAACCGACCCGTGGTGCCGCACGGCCACGTGATGTCGACGAACTCGCCGACCACATTGATGCTGGGGGCCACAGGGAACCGATGTCGTCTTAGTTGACGGCCCGGTCCATGCCTTCCCAGTAGGGCTTGCGAAGTTCGGTCTTGAGGACCTTGCCCGACGGGTTGCGAGGAATCACGTCGATACGATCGACCGAGGTCGGGCACTTGAACTTGGCGAGGCGGCCCTGGCAGTAGGCGATGAGGTCGGCTTCGGACGGGTCGGTGCCTGGCGCGGGCGTAATGATGGCCTTGACGGTCTCGCCCCAGCGTTCGCTTGGCACACCGATGACGGCGCAATCGGCAACGTCGGGGTGGCTCATCAGGGCGTTTTCGACCTCGGCGGGATAGACGTTCTCGCCGCCGGAGACAATCATGTCTTTCACCCGATCGCGGATAAACAAGAACCCATCTTCGAGATAGCCCGCATCGCCGGTGGCGAACCAGCCCAGACCCGACTCGTCGCGGCCTTCAGGGAACACCGCGTCGGTGGCTTCAGGGTTGCGCCAATAGGCCTTGAGGTTCTGCACTGTGCGGCACCAGATCTCGCCGATCTCGCCGTCTGGCAGTGTCTTGCCATTCTCGTCGACGATGCGCAGCTCAACACCTGGAACCGCGCTTCCTGCCGACCGCAGCAGGTGGGCCCGGGGGCCACCCGGGTCGTGGTCCTCGGGGAGCAACAGGGTGATCGCGCCCGTGGTCTCGGTCAGGCCGTAGACCTGGCAGTGGGGGGATTTGAGCAGGGCCATCGACGACACCAGCACCTCTTCGGTGATGGGCGAGGCGCCATAGAGGACGGTCTGGAGCGATGAGTAGTCGGCATCGCTGGCTCCTGGCATCATCGGCAGCACCTGAAGCAGGGCGGGCACCATGAACATGTGCGATACGCGCATGGCCTCGATGTCGTGAATGATCTTCATCGGGTCGACGTCGCGATGCAAGATGTTGGTGCAACCGCGGTAGAGGCCGACGATGGCGACACCGGATCCACCGATGTGGAACAGCGGAAGGACGTGGAGCAACACCCCGGTCTCGGTGAGCCCCATGATGTCTGACAGCGGGTCAACAATCGAAAACAGGTTGCGGTTCGACAGCTCTGCGCCCTTGGGCAAACCAGTGGTGCCTGAGGTGTAGAGCTGGACTGCAGTGTCGTCCGGCCCGGCCGTTGCCATCGGGTCGGTGGTCGGCTGACCGTCGATCCAGGCGCTGTACGGGGTCATGCCGTCGGGTGTCTCGCCCAGCACGATGGCCTTGGGGCTGAGCTCAAGATCCATCTGGCTGTAATGGCCTAGGAACTCGGCGTCGAAGAGCACGACCTTGGCTTCGGCATGAGTGAGGATGTACTGCATCTCAAGGGGTGCGAGGCGCCAGTTGACGGCGACCGTGACGGCGTTGAGTTTGGCGGCGCCGAAGGTGAGGGTGAAGTACTCCATCACGTTCTTGGCCACGAATCCGACCCGGTCGCCCGAACCAACTCCGGCAGCTGCGAGAGCGTTGGCGACCTGGCACGCCTCGGCATCGAGTTCGGCGTAGGTGAGGGAACGTTCGTTGGCGATCAGCGCGGTTTTGTCGCCGCGTTCGGCTGCATGGAATCGGGTGAGCTCACCCATGGTGGAAATGGTCGACATGGCCGGCGACGATAGTCGAATCGAGTGAGGCTGTGCCTGAACGCCGCTCACCGATTTCTTGCTGGGGCGCACTTGTGGAGCACAATTACGCGCGTTATGGTTTCGCCACTCTCGGTGCTAGGGCCTTCGGGTTCGAGCCGGGAAACCGATCATCTTTCGACTGCTGCCCGTCCTGTGGCCAGTGGTCGCAAGGTGGAAGAGCGGGCACAAATACACCGCCTTGTGCGGCAAACCGGGGGAAGGAGGTGCGAGATGAAGCGTGGATCGAGCTGGAGCTGAGCCTCCCCTCAGGCCGAGAGCCTGACCGTAACGCAATGGGCCGACGCCATGGTGACTCACCAAGGTTTCGGCCCATTGTCGCGTCAATACTGACGTAGCGCCGTTGATTGGGTTCGCTAGGTGGCGCTGACGAGATCGTCAATTGGCACCAGCCGCGTTGGGAGGGGTTCGCTGTCGGTGCGCTCGTCTGTGGTGGCGTGCACCTCGTGACGGTCTCGAGTTTCGACATCGTCCCTGAGGTCGATGACCAGTTCGGGCTCGGCGGCGACGATGGCGGCAATGGTGAGTGCCTCGCCACGCTGAGTGGTGAGACCTTCGGGTGCTCGTCGGACCCGCGCGGTCTGTCGAGGCACCACAAACACCACGGCGGTAGCGCTGAGGGCCATGACGATCTGGATGCCGAGGGTGGGCCCAAACCACTCGACGGCAACGCCCCCGACATAGGCGCCCAGCCCATTGGAGATCAAGATGAGCGCCTGCAGCAGGCCAAACACGGTCGATCGGTGTTCGGCCGGGATGCGCTTGCCAACCAAGATGTTGGCCGCCATCGATGCTTGAAACATGAAACCCACGGCAAAGAATGCGGCCAACAAGATGGCACCCACGTTGCCGAACAGCACCAAGGTGGCCACGAGGGCCGCAGCAGCAAGGGTGACGATCAAGCTGCGGTAGTACACCGCGCGGTCTGATCCTTTTGTCGACACGACGGTCATCGCGACGATCGAACCAATCGGGGTGGCCATCGCGAGGGCGCCGATCCCGATGCCATTCCAACCGGCAAGCTCGGGACCGAGTACGGCGACCTGGCCCTCGACAGCAACGCCGGCTCCGACGGTGATCATGGTGGCGATCACGGCGTTGCGCGTGGTTTGGTCGCGACGCAAGAAGGCCACACCACCCTTGAGTGTCTCACGCACACCGACCGCAAGATCAGGTGTGTGGCGCCGCGCCGCAACCCCGCTGATGATGGCGGCCGACACCAAGAACGTGGCCGAGTCGACGAGCAGGACGACCTCAGGCGCCATGAGCGACACCAAAACGCCTCCGACGCCGAGGCCAGCCATCTGGGCCGTCTGTTTGGAGATGTGTGAGTACCGAATCGCGGCGTCGTACTCGTCGGCGGCAACCTCGACAATCAGAGCCGAAGATTGGGCTTCGTAGACCGGGTCGACGGCCGCAGCCACGAACAACAGACCGAGCATCAACCCAATGGGCATCCCGGCTGCGAACCCGAGCCCGAGGCCGGCGAAGCAGGCGGCGCGAAAAAGGTCGGCTGCCAACATGACATTGCGGCGCTGATAGCGCTCAGCTCGAGCGGTCAGAATCTGGCCTAGACCGAGGTAGGGGGCGATAAAAATGAGGGCCGCGGCGCCTACCAGGCTTGGTCGGCCGGTGGCGTCATACACCACAACGGCAATCGCGAGCCGAGCCGACCAGTCGCCCAGCTGGCTGATGACCGTTGCCACCCAGATGCGGCGGAAGTCAGGGGCAACGGGCAACGCCGGAAGGGTTGATGTGAGTTTCATGATCCCCCTCGGTCAGCTTCGCACGACGAACCACGAACGGTAGAACGCTCACGCGCGCCTGTAAATGGCTGTCCGATAACGAGTGTTATTGGTCCAAACCAGCCCACCGAACGAAGTTTTCGATCATGGTGCGGCCATCAGGG
>CAYGMW010000131.1:0-9181 GCA_964350975.1 uncultured Acidimicrobiales bacterium
CTGGCGGATGGCCTCGGGAGCTGGGCTGCCAGGGTTCAACGGCACCACGATGGCACCGGCGGCAAAGGCGCCCAGCAGTCCGACGACAAAGTTCGGTTCGGTACCGGCGACCAGAGCAACCCGGTCGCCCGGCTGCACGCCAGCTTTGATGAGGCCCGCCGCTGTTGACGCCACCTGGCTGCGTAGCTCGTCATAAGTCACCGGACCCGACGCGGCGATCAGAGCAGATCGGCTGCCGTCGTGTCCCGCAATGATTTCGGCGACGTTCACGCCATCAGCTCCTCAAACGCAGTCTGGATGCAGTCTCGCAGATCGGCGGGGTCGGTCACCGCAACAGGATCGACGTGCATACCCATCTGCAGCTTGCCGTCATAGGACAAGGTGGTCAGATTAAACGCAGTTCCGGCCACCGGCCCAAGTGTGTACATGGCCAGCACCTTGGAGCCGGCGACATACACCGTGGTAGGCGAACCCCGGAAGTTTGAGGTTGCAATGTCGATACGTGCACCCTGGGCCCGAGCAGCCTTGGTGACCACCGATGTCGGCATCAGGTTCACCATGCTCGAAGCACCAGCCAACAAACCGCCACCCGAAATCGTGCGTCGCCGAGCAGCCATGAGGTTGCTCAGGAGGCCGAATCGGTCGGCGGCCGACATCGGTCCAGCCGGCGCGGCGATCAGGGCGGGCGTGAAGCCGTTCGCAGCCGATCGGTCACCGCGCTCCTTGGTGCTCACCACGAAGCTGACGTTGAGGGTCGCAACATCGGCGTTTCGACGATGGTGGTACAGCGCCGCCCCGTGAACCGCGCCGGCGACGAAGAAGTCGTTGATTGTTCCGTCGAGCTTGTGGGCCGCAGCCTTGACGTTGTTGAGGTCGAGTTCGAGAACTTCGAGGTGGCGATGACGCGACCGCTCGCGCCACAGGGGCGAACCGCTACTGGAGTGGCCGTCGAAACCGAGCTGTTCGCGCATCGAGTCGAACTGGCGGTTGGCCTTGCCGACAGCATCGGTGATGCGCTCGGGGTCAGCGCCCCAGGTGGCAACCTCAGCGGCCGCGAACCGGGCCACCTTCAGCTGTCGACGGGCCAACTTTCCCAGACCCTTGGCCAGGTCCATCGCCGCGTCGGTCGGAGCAGAATGCTCCGACGATGCGGCTTCTTCGGCCATGTCTGCCAGCGCCGCGGACAGGTCGATCTTGGGGTCGATGCCCACCTTGCGTTCAAAATCGAGATACGCGAGCGACATACGCATGGCGCCAGCACCATCGGTGATGGAGTGGTGCAGCTTCGCGATCAGGGCCCCTCGACCACCCTCGAGGTTGTCGACGATGTGCATCTCCCACAACGGACGGGTCCGGTCGAACGGGGTCTGCCCGATCCTGGCGGCCATCGCCCTCAGGTCGGCGTCGGTATTTTCCTTGTCCGGCAGGGCCAAGTGCCTCAGGTGGTAGTTGAGGTCAAGGTCAGGGTCGAGGGCCCATGTCGGGTTCGTGAAACGCCCGAAACCAGGTTCGACTCGCTGCCGAAGGCGGGGCACCGACAGCACCGCGTGGGCGATGCGTCGCCGGAACTTGTTCACATTGATCGGCTTGTCGACGACGATGATCATCGCCCCCGACGGGTTCAGCCACGGGTCTTTTTCGATGTTCCACATGAGCGCTTCGGTGTCGCTCATAGCCTGGTCGAAGGTCAGATTTGGATCGCTCATGTGTCGGTTCCTGGTCGCCTGCCGTGCTCGGCCATCGGGTCGCCGGTATATCCAGGCGGGAAGGTGGCCATCAGCTCGTCGCGTGTTGGTTCATAGGGCTGGTTCGCCTCGTCGGGCAGCAGCGCAGAGATCGCGGCCATGACCGCTGTGGTGTCGGCGTCGAAGTCGCTGCCGGACAATTCGACCGGATCGCCCACCGTCAAGGTGATCGTGGGCGGATTGGTCACATCGAAGCTGGGAAGGCGTTGGCTTCGGGGCCAGACCTTTTCGGTCCCCCACAACCCGACCGGGATGATCGGAGCCCCGCTCGCGGCGGCCAACTTTGCCGCACCCCATCGGCCCTTGAGCTCCGGGTCGAAGAACGCGGGCCCACGCGGAATCGTGCCTTGAGGCATCAACACGACGACCTCGCCGGCTTTGAGGGCCTCGATGGCTTTGGCGAGGGGTTCGTCAGAACCGGTGCCTCGGTCGACTCGGATGCCACCCATCGCGGTAGCGATCTGGCCCACAACCGGCGCGTCAAAGACTTCCTTCTTGCCGAGGAACCGGGCCGAGCGGCCCGACCTCGACACCAGCAGGCCCATCACTGTTGAGTCGTAGTAGCTGCGATGGTTCGCCACGATGATCGCCGAGCCCGTGGCCGGAATCTTGTCGAGGTTCTCGATCACGATCTTGGCGTTCGGGATCAGCTCAGGGCGACTCAGCGGTCGCATGAGTTCTTGGAGTTCGCGCCCGGCAATCGTGACGACGCCCGGTGGCTTCGCCAGGCTGCGGATCGGCCACCCTTTCAGCGCAGCCACTCCAGCGAGTCTTGGATCAGGATTGGTTGCCACTGGATGACCAACACCCGACAGCATCGCAACGTCGTAGTAGCTGTCTGAATACGCCCAGCTGGCACGCGGGTCGATCCCATGGTCGGCGCACCAATCTCGCACTTCAAGCCACTTGTCACGGGCCCACACGAACCGACCATCGATTCCGCCATCGAAGTGGCCAGAATCGTCCGTGGACCAGGTGGTCGCCAAAAGATCGTCGACCTCGAGGGCCTCGGCGAGGGGACGTACCAGCTGTTTGGGGCTCGACGTGGCCATCACTATCGGGCGGCCCTCGGCGCGATGGTGAGCAAACTCAACCGCGACGAAGGACTCAACAAGCGACAGCAGTTCGGGCACGGCTGCGGCTGCGGCGCGCTCGACGGCAGCGACGGGCCAGCCCTTGGCTGCCCGTGAGGAGGCCTTGGCCAACCTCATCGACATCCGGGTTTCGCCGACCAGCCCAAACAGGCCATTGAGCAACGACAGACCCGGGATATCGAAGTCGGGCCCCAGACCTTCGGCGCGCAGGCAGCGCTGATACACCTCACCTGAGGATCCACCGAGAAGGGTGCGATCGAGATCGAAAAACGCAGCGCCACTCATCGTGTTACCCCCGGACTAGCCGCCTCGTTGGCGGTGATGTAGGAACGATAAACGCTGAGCAGCGCATCTTTCTGGCCGTCGCTCAAACGGGGGTCGGTTCGGATCGCAACCTCGGTGTCGGCAGCCTCGGTCTCGTCACCGATGCGGGCCTCAAGCAAGCCGGCGTAGGCGAGCATGGTCTCGACCTGAACGTTCAAGGCTTTGGCGAGCGATTTCAGCACCCGGATTGAGGGCTGATGCAAGCCGCGCTCGATCTGGGACACATAGGGGTCAGACAGATCAGTGAGCTTGGCGAGCTCTCGTTGACTCAGGGCCTTCAGCCGTCGCTGACTCTTGATGAACGCCCCGAGCCGATCGTCTGCTGCCTGATCGCCTGCTGGGTCGGGCTCGTTCATGTGGGTCTCCGAGAAGTTGGTGGCGAGATTCGCAAACAGCGACCGCCGTGGTGGCGGTCGCTGAGAGCGAGTACTTCAGTAAGTTTGTCGGATCAGGCGCTCTTGGGCGTAGCAGTCTTCTTGGCAGCAGTCTTCTTGGCAGCAGTCTTCTTGGGGGCAGCCTTGGTGGCAGCCTTGGTGGCAGCAGCCTTGACTGGAGCAGCAACCTCAGCCGCGGGTGCCCAAGCAGCGACGACGCGTTGGCCAAACTGGCGGTTCAGTTCAATGCTGCGCTCGGCGACTGAACGGCTGTTGTGCAGCAGTTCCTTGGCCGATGGAAACTCAATGGAGTCAAACGGACGGGTGATCGAGTCCATCGACAGTGCTTCTGGGGTTTCGGGAAGGCGCTCACGAACCTTGGCCATCGCGTCTTCGACCTGGGTGCTGATGGCTTCGAAGCGTTCCTTGGCCTCAGCGCGGCCCTTGTCGGACAGGTCGATGAACTTGGACTGGAGATCTGAAGCGGCAACGCTCGCCTTGCCAGCTGCCTCGGCGAGGCGTGGTGCCCGCTCGGCCAGCTGTGCGGCGGCCTTGGTGTTGAGCTCGACAACGCGATCCTGAATGATCTTGGTGCTGTCGAGGGCCTTGTCCTGGATGCTGACGATGCGGTCGAGGACTGCGGTGTTTTCGGTGGACATGATGGTGCTCCTAGCGGCTTTCGCCTGTGTTCGGTGCGGGGTTCACTCGTGATCCCTGAAACGCACCTTGGGTTTGCGAACTATCCCAAGCATAGGGAAGGCCCTGCGTCCCGTCAAGGGCTTGCGTACTTTTCTTTGCACACCCCATCAACCACCTCCTCACGTCGCAGGCGGATCGGCAATGATGACGCCATGGCCGCACCGGAGACTCCGCTCGACAACATCCGCTCGCTCACTGGAGCGGTACTGCGAAACCTGGTCGGCCACCGCCTGACGATCGGTGACATCACCGTCGAGATCGATACCTTGGCCATGACTCCGCCGACCGCAGCACCCTGGGAACACTGGGAGCGGATGACCAAACACGCCGAGACCGCAGCCCGAACCGGGCCCTTCGACCCGTTCGCACTCCTCCACACCGGCATCGACGCGTTTGCCGACACCGTGCGCAGCGGTTTCGCTGGCGCCGCGGCAGCCGAGCAAGGTTGGCGAGAAGCGTCACAAGGACGATTCGCGCTCGGCCGCGAGCTCGTCGGCACGTCGTCACAGGTGCAGACGCCACACGTCATCTTGAGCAGCGTTCGAGCGACCAGCACCAACTTGTGGGCTCGCCCGCTCGCATCGACCACCCAGATCGACGTCGAACTCGACCCCGTCGAGGTGAGCGCCCACATTGATGCATCCAGCGTCATCGAGGCAATCACCCCTCACCTCGCCGACAACTTGACGGTCAAACTCGAGCCCCTCGAACTTGAGGCCCTCGAACGAGCGCCAGACGGCGAGCTACCGGCCCACCTCGTGGTGCGCCATCGCAGGCTCCCCCGACGCGTCAGCGCCCCGGTGCAGCTCGCAGCCGAGGGTCCCCGCATCACGGCAACCGTTGGAACCCTCGATGTCGACTTCGGCTCAACGAGGTCGCGCTCGATTGGATCGCGCTCGGTTGGATTGAGGTCGCGCTCAATAGAGCACGTCTTCGAGCCATTGGGGCCCAACGCGACGATCCGGTCGATTGCGTGCACCACCTCAGGCCTGGTGGTTGAGGCGACGATCGCCACCATGCGATGGACCCTTGACGTCCAACGCGTTGCATCTCTTGTCGCCGCGGCATCGAGGTCCGCGAGAGAGCTGCGCTGGTGACCACCTTCGGGCCGCCATGTTGCCGCCGTGTGAATTGACCATCTCCAGCAAGTTTTGTTCGAACTCCGAGGAGCAACCTGTACGTGGACTGAACTACTATTCGCGGCCGTGACCAACGACGATCGCACTGGGCGGCTCTATCCGTTCGCCAAGGCCCTCATGGGACCTGCATCGCGCCACCTGTGGAAGACCACGGTCACCGGGCTCGACCGCATCCCAGATAGCGGTCCGGTCATCATTGCCCCGAACCACATCTCGTTCCTCGACTCAGCCCTGCTGATGGGTCTGCTGCCTCGACAAATCTTCTTTGTCGGCAAGGCCGAGTACATGGACGACTGGAAGACCAAGTACCTCTTCCCAGCAACGGGCATGATCCCCATCGACCGCAGCGGCGGGTCTGCGAGCCAGCGCGCTCTCGACGCCGCCGCGGGCGTGCTCGACGGTGGTGGCTTGTTCGGTATCTACCCCGAAGGCACCCGATCACGCGACGGCCGCCTGTACAAGGGCCGCACCGGCGTTGCCCGCCTCGCCATGCGAACGGGTGCCCCCGTTGTTCCGGTCGGCATCATCGGCACTGACAAGATCCAACCTCCCGACGCTCGGGCCCCAAAGCTGTTCCAAAAGTGCGAGTTCCACTTTGGTCGGCCGATCTCGCCGGCGCGGTACCAAAAGCGCATCGACGACGGCCGCGTGTTCCGAGAGTTCACCGACGAGGTGATGTTCGAGATTCGCGAATTGTGCGGCCAAGAGTACGTCCACCGCTACTCCGGCCAGCCGGTCGAGGCCGAGAAGGTCGCGACCGCGTCGGACACTCTTCGCGCTGGCTGAGGTTAGCTCAGCGTCACCGCCCGATGAGGGGCTCAGGGTTGACGGGCGAGCCGTTGACCCTGATCTCAAAGTGCAGATGGGCTCCGGTCACAAATCCGCTGTTGCCCACTCGCGCAATCGCCTGACCCTGGGTCACGACGTCGCCGACCGCTGCGGTGACCCCCGAGAGATGGGCGTACACCGACGCAATTCGGTCGCCGTGATCGACCATCATCATGAGCCCGTAGGCCGAGCGCTCGGTGATGGACACCACCACTCCATCGGCGGCCGCACGAATCGTCGTTCCGCTAGGAGCCGCGAGATCGGTGCCAGCGTGCAGGATGCTGATACCCCAGATCGGGTGGATCCGGATGCCGTAACGAGACGACACCGCCGCCGACAACGGGGCCACAAACGACTTGTCAGCCAACACCCCCACCGTCTGGCAGGCCTGCAGGTACGACAGTTCTTCGGCAATGGAGGCCCCATCAACCCCGGTTGCCGACGAGTTGAATCCGACTTGGGGAATCTCAAGCGATGTGGTGTACAGCCAGGCTCCTGCGGCGGCAATCACCCCACCTCGAACCACCTCGCTTTGGCAGATGGCCTCCGGCGAGGGGTCGCGTGTCACCGGGCCGAAATCGTCGATTCGGCCGTCACCCGACAGCACCCAATAACCACCCGTTGCGTCGGCGCCGATCGCGAGCGCGTCTTGGCTTCGCTGATTGTTGACGGCCGAACCGTGGAACTCGGCATCGCCGAAGGTGAACACGCCACCGTCGCGGGCGAGCAACCAGTAGCCCGAGCCAGAGGTCGACGATGCCATCGCCGTGATGGGTTCGTCGAGCGCAATGGCCCCAGTAGAACCAAAGAACTCAGCATCGCCAAAGGAGAAAATGCCGCCATCGGAGGCGACCATCCAATACCCCGCACCCGTGGGCGTCGACGCCATACCGACCACGGGCCGGTTGAGCGCGATGCCACCCATCGAACCGTAGAAGCGCGCGTCGCCATAGGCGAAGATGCCGCCGTCAGAAGCGACCAGCCAGTAGCCCGCGCCCGTTGGTGTGGCGGCCATGCCCACGATGGGCTGGTCGAGATCAATGCCACCCGTCGAACCAAAGAAGGCGGCATCTCCGAAGGCAAAGATCCCGCCGTCGGACGCGACGAGCCAGTACCCGTTGCCCGTGGTGGTCGCGGCCATACCGACGACAGCGTCATCGAGTTCGAGACCGGCAAGATCGCCGGCCGACGTCGATCCGTCAAGAGCGACCACCACCGGGCCTTCAGCTGCGCTGACGAGGGCAACCGTGACAGCGGTCGTGACAACCACAGCTGCCACGACAACTGAAACAAGGCGACGGGTCTTCATCAGACCGTGGATTCAAGCATCCGGGCCGGTCGAAGTGGTGGCAAGAATCACGATTCGTAGGCTGTTTGGGTGACTGGGCCGCGCTCGAATCGCTCCATCGTGGTTGTGGTGCCGTGGTACGGGGGGTCGCACCGGGCGTGGGCCGATGGTTGGGCCGCGTCGAGCGCACATGACCTCACCCTCGTCACATTGCCAGCGCAGCGCTGGCGCTGGAGGCTCCAAGGAGCCGCCATCCCCCTCGGTCGGGCCGTGGTGGACCATGTCGAACAACACGGCCGCCCCGACCTGGTGGTGGCGTCGAGCTTGGTCGATGTGTCGGTGTTGCGCGGGATCGCGGGCCGAGCCCTGGGCGACACTTACGTTGTTACCTACCGCCACGAGACACAGTTCGCCTACCCAGACGGCGGCGCTGACCACGACCGCGCCGGTCGCAGAGACGCCAAGGCCGCCGAGTGGCGCAGCCTCGTGGCGTCGGATGAGATCTGGTTCAACAGCCCAACCCACCAGCAGGGTGTGGCCGCGGCTCTCAGACCCTGGTTGCGCGACCTCGACGACCCGGACCACGCAGCCGAACTCGAACCCACGCTCGCCAAAGGACTGGTGATCCCCGTCGGGGTCGATCTGACCCACATTGGTCTCACCCATCGCAACCAGTCAGCCGCCCGCCGGGCTCGGCCGCTGGTGTTGTTCAACCAACGTTGGGAAGCCGACAAGGCACCCCATCGGGTCATCAACGCGCTCGTTGCCGCCGCCCGAGCCGGGGCATCTTTTGACGTGGCCCTCGCCGGACCCCAGCCGCCCGACGACGAACGCCAGCTGCACCGGGCCGTCGGCCTGCTCGGCGACCGCGTCATCCATGCCGGAACCGCGGACCGAGCCACCTACCTCGACTTGATCCACCGCAGCGATCTGGTCGTGAGCGACGCCGACCATGAGTTCTTCGGCATCGCCCCCATCGAAGCGATCGCGGCTGGTGCTCGACCCCTGTATCCGAGGCGCCAGAACTATCCCGACCTGGTCGATCACCGAGCCGAGTTCCTCCACGACGGCCATGACCTCGTGCCTCGACTGCTCGACGAACTCAACCGCTGGACGCCTACCGCTTCTCCCGACCCCGACCTCACCGCATCGATACGTCGTTTTGGCTGGGATCGGGTCGGGCCCATGATCGACGCTGCGGCATCGCGCCTCATCAGCTGAATCCAGTCCCATCAGCTGAACCCAGCCTCATCAGCGAGTCCAGTCCGGTTAGGCTCGCCGACCGTGGACCTGCCCGTGATGCCGCCGATCAAGCCAATGCTGGCCAAGGCCATCGCGGAGCTCCCGAGAGTCGCTGGCATGTCCTTTGAGCCCAAATGGGATGGCTTTCGTTGCATTGTCTTTCGCGACGGCAACGAGGTGCACCTCGGATCGCGAAATGAGCGGCCGCTCACCCGCTACTTCCCTGAGCTCATCGAGCCACTCCGCGAGTGTTTGCCCGAACGGGTCGTGGTCGACGGCGAGATCATCGTGCGCACCGGCGACCACCTTGGTTTTGACGCCCTGCAGCAACGGATCCATCCCGCTGAGTCGCGCGTGGCCCGGCTGGCCGAAGAAACGCCCGCCGAGTTCGTGGCCTTCGACCTGTTGGCGTTGGGCAACGAGTCGCTCCTCGACGCACCCTTTCGGC
>CAYGMW010000132.1:0-8150 GCA_964350975.1 uncultured Acidimicrobiales bacterium
GAGGGGCCAAGCGCGTGACGGTAAGCCACGTGGTGGCCAGTCTCGTGATGATCGTTCTCGTGATGATCGCTCTCGCGACGCGAAGCCACGCAGCGGCCAGCAGCGGCAGGGTGACTATGTCAAGCCAGAGCCACCCAAGCGGGAGGGCTGGGGACGTGTCGCTCGGAAGGGCGCCGAGTCGGCTCGTCGTGCAGATGAGCGCGATCAGCCCATGGAGCCTGAGCGCTTTGCCCAGCGGCCTGATCCCCAAGAACGATGGGAACGCGTCGACGACAGCCGTCCCCGAGTGGCAAAGCGGCAGAGAACGCCGAAGGCTGAACGAGTCGAGATCGAACTGGACGATTCTCAGCTGATCGGTACCGCAGGCCAGAAGGCCCGGGCCCGTGAGCGAGTTGGTGAAGCTGCCACGGCTTTTGTGGCCGAACGTTTCGAAGACGCTCGCACCATCTTGAAGCCAATAGCGTTGGCCCAGTCCCATATGGTCGAGGTGCGCGAGTTGTACGGCCTGACGCTGTATCGGCTCGGTCGGTGGTCAGAAGCGATCGTCGAGCTTGAAGCAGTTGCCGCCCTGACGGGTTCGTCCGACCAGCATCCGGTGCGGGCAGATGCACATCGAGCTCTCGGCCAACATGGCGCGGTGGAGCGGCTGTGGGACGAACTTCGTCATGATCACCCGGACGCAGCGACCATTACCGAAGGCCGCATTGTGATGGCCGGCTCGCTGGCAGATCGAGACGACTTGGCTGGCGCTATCCGCTTGCTTGAGCAGGGTCCGGTGCGCACCAAGGTGGCACGGGAGCACCATCTTCGCTTGTGGTATGCGTTGGCTGATTTGTACGAGCGCATCGGCGATACGCAGAAGGCTCGTCGCGGGTTCGAGCGGGTCATGGCCGATGATCGGTCGTTTGCCGACGTTGTCGCTCGGGTGCGCTCGCTCGATTAGGGCTGCCATCAAGTCCGCTTGGTGGGTGTTGCCAGCGTCCACTGTCCCACCCCTATGACAAGCTGACACGACTTCCCCTCCTGATCATCGTCTCGGTGCCTGGTGCACCAGACAGGAGGCAAGTCATGTCCAGTTCTCACAGCGCACCTTGTGCGTCATCAACAGCTGCAACACCCAGTGCGGTGACGCCCGAAGCTGGCGACCTCAACGTTTGCGTGGTCGCGGGCACGCTGTCCTCGGCACCGACGAAGCGTGATCTGCCGTCAGGCCAGCACCTGATGATGTTTGAGATCACCACCCGCGCCGCTGGCCAGCCGACGCGCTCAGTGCCGGTGGCCTGGTTGGATGGCCCTGAAGCTGCGTGCAAGTGGCCAGCGGGCAGCTCAGTGGTCGCCGTTGGCGAGGTGTCGCGTCGTTTCTTTCGTGCTGGCGGCGCCACAGCGAGCCGAACTGAAGTAGTCGCAGCGAAGGTGGTCCGCGAGCGCGGCCGAGAGCGGCGTCGCTTGCTGGCCTCGCTGCCAGCCGAGGTGCTGTCTTGGGCCGAGCGCTGAGGTCGGTACCATGGGCGCTTCGGTAACAGCGAGCGGCAGCGCTTTGCGGCCAGAACGGGGACACGACATGGCATGGGTCCTGGACCTCGACGGAGTCATCTGGATCGGTCATCAGCCAATCGATGGAGCGGCTGAGGCTGTTGCCCGGCTGCGTGCCGCCGGAGAGCGGGTGCTGTTTGTTACCAATTTCAGCGCCCTCACGGTCGCTGACGCGGAGCAGAAGCTCGCCGACGTTGGCATTCCAGCCGTCGGCGACGTCATCACTTCGGCAATGGCAGCGGGCAGCTTGGTAGCTCCCGGCGAACGTGTCCTCGTCGCAGGTGGGCCAGGCGTGGTCGAGGCCGTGTTGGCGAGGGGAGCTGTCGTTGCTACCGAGCCTCCCTACGACGTCGTCATGGTCGGCTTCCATCGCGAGTTCGACTTTGCCAGCGTCACCAAGGCCGCGCGGGCGATTCATGCTGGCGCACGCCTCATTGCCACCAACGCCGACCCGACCTATCCCACGCCGGAGGGCCTCGAGCCAGGCAACGGTGCGCTCGTGGCGTCGATTGCGACCGCAGGAAAGACAGTGCCCGTTGTTGCTGGCAAACCCTTCGCTCCAGTGGCCAATCTGGTGCACACAACCCTGAGTACGGTTGCCGGCGACCCGAGCAATTTCGACGCTCACGTTGTTGTTGGGGACCTTCCGGCCACCGATGGGGCACTGGCGCGGCTGCTTGGCTACCGCTTTGCGCTGGTGCTTACCGGCGTCACCAGCCCGGAACAGGCGACATCTGCAGACCCCTCGGCCGATGTGATCTCAGCCAGCCTTCAGTCACTGGTGGACGAGGCGCTCGCGCCCTAGGTCACCGGGCCGTCATAGGGTGGCAACTGCAGTCCGTACGGGGGAGTGGGATCGTCGATCCGGCCGCCATGGCGGTTGTTCCAGAACCCTTGGTCATCGCCGGCGTAGCCGGAACGCCAGAGCCGTTGTCTGGCGCGAATGCTCTTGCGGACAATGAGGGCCACGGCCGCGCCGAACACGAAGCCGCCCACATGAGCCATCCATGCAATACCGGTGTTGTTGACCAAAAACTGGGAGGCAAACCAGCCGATGAGCAGCCATTTGGCTGATACTTCGACAAACAACACCAAACCAAACCACACCAAGGTGCGGACGCGAGCGTTCGGAAACCACACCAGGTAGGCACCCATGACGGCGGCCACAGCACCGGAGGCCCCAATGATCGGAGCAGTAGATCCGGGGTCGATGGCCACATGGGCCAGGGTCGCGACCACCCCTCCTGCCACATAGAAGGCCAGATATCGGGTTCGTCCGAGGTGGTCTTCGACATTGTCGCCAAAGACCCACAAAAACCACATGTTCGAAGCCAGATGGAGCCAACCGCCATGCAGGAACATCGATGCGAAGATGGCCAGCCACACGAACTTCGCGCCGAACAACGGAGCTGCGCTGCTTCCATTCGCTTCAGCGCCGCACGATTGCACGCCGTTCAACGCGTCCGACACCTCGCCGAACGTCAGCGGACGACCTTCCACGATCTCGCAGGGGATCGCGGCGTACTGGAAGTTGAACTCGACACTTTCGGCTGCGGTCAGGCGCCACTGCGCGGCGACGAAGACGCCGACATTGGCGGCGATGAGGGCCAGCGTGATCCACGCACGGCGGCGTGTCGGGTGTTCGTCGTGCAGCGGCAGCACGGGTCCACACTAACGGTGGTGTCGCCCCCGAAGGTGACCCACCCCGGTGGTAGCGTTCGACGCCGTGGCTCAACACGTGCCGATCTGGCAGAGCGCTACCGCGATGGTTCCATGAGTCGTCGACGTTTGGATGCCGAGCTGGTCCGGCGCGGGCTGGTAAGTAGTCGCCAAGCCGCCCGCGACGCGGTCGACGCTGGTCGGGTTGCGGTTGGGGGTGCACCGGCGTTCAAGGTGGCTCGCCTGGTGTCAGCCGATGAGCCAGTCACGCTGGCTGCTGTCGCGGCCGAGTATGTGAGCCGAGGCGGTCACAAGCTCGCAGCGGCTCTCGATGCTTTCGACGTCGACGTCGCCTCAGTCCGGGCTCTTGACGCAGGTGCATCGACCGGCGGTTTCACCGATTGTCTGCTCCAACGTGGTGCTCGCCATGTCGTCGCCGTCGATGTGGGTTATGGCCAACTCGCTCACCGCTTGCGCGAAGATCCTCGCGTTGAGGTACGCGAGCGGACCAATGTTCGCTACCTCACCGCCGCCGACGTCGAACAACGTGTCGACCTCGTGGTTGGCGACCTGTCATTCATCTCGCTGACCACAGTGATGCCTGCCCTGCTCGACGTCAGCACACCCAACGCATCGATGGTCCTGCTCGTCAAACCACAGTTCGAAGCGGGTCGCGCTGAGGTGGCTCGGGGAAGCGGCGTAATTCGCGATCCCGAAGTCTGGCGCTCGGTGTGTATGCAGGTAATCACCCAGCTCGTCGAGCTGTCAGCCACATCAGCGGGTCCCTTGGCTGTGCGGGGTTTTGCCGCTTCGCCAGTGCGCGGGCCCGAGGGCAATCGCGAGTTCTTGGTGCACTTCGAGCGCAGCGCCACCGACGAGTGCGGTCCCCACCTTGCCGATCGGGTCGATCGTGCCGTCGCCGAAGCGCTTGCCGCCGAGCAAGCTCGAGTATGAGGGCGCAGATATGCCATCTCTTCTGATTATCGTGCACCCAGATCGGGCCGAAGCCGCCGCTGCCGCAATCGACGTGGCTACATGGCTGGTCGATCAGGGCCACACCGTTCACATGTCCGATGCCGATGCCGCCCGTTTGGGCGTCGATGGTGTGGTGGGTCTTGCTCCAGACGCGCTTGGTCAGGCAGCAGCTCACGCGGTGTTAGCGATCAGCGTAGGCGGTGACGGCACCATGTTGTTTGCCAGCGCACTCGTCGCCGACTACGACGTGCCGGTGCTCGGGATCAACTGTGGCCGCCTCGGATATCTCACCGAGGTCGAGATTGATCGAGCTCAATCTGCAGTTGCATCGGTGCTCGCCGGCGATTTCGAAGTTGAGTCCCGGATGCGGATCTCGCTGAGCGTCATTCGTGCCAACGGATCCGTCGAGGGACCCTGGACGGCGCTGAACGAGGGCGTCATCGAAAAGCGTGAGCAGGGCCACACCGTGCATCTCGCAGTCGAGTTCGATGGCCATCGATTTGTCACCTACGCCGCTGACGGGCTCATCGTGGCCAGCCCGACTGGTTCGACTGCGTACTCAATGTCAGCTCGCGGCCCGATCGTGCAGCCGACTCATCGTGCCTTGTTGTTCACTCCAGTCAGCCCGCACACCTTGTTCGACAGGTCGCTGGTGCTCGATCCGTCCACTGAGGTGCGAATCACGGTGGCGTCTGAGCGCGAAGCGACCTTGTCAGTCGATGGCCGAGCCGAGGCCCAACTCGCGGTT
Source organism: uncultured Acidimicrobiales bacterium (assembly GCA_964350975.1). Taxonomy (GTDB): domain Bacteria; phylum Actinomycetota; class Acidimicrobiia; order Acidimicrobiales; family Poriferisodalaceae; genus JAADHX01. The sequence continues at coordinate 4,916 of CAYGMW010000132.1, forward strand.
GGCGACGCTGTGCTGGCCACGGTTGCGCCCACGTCGACCAAGCTGGTGTCGTTCGGCGGTCGGCGATTCCACGATGTGCTGCGCAGCAAGTTTGGCCTGGGCGGAGAGGACTGAACCATGCTGCATGAACTGTCCGTACGCGACCTCGGCGTCATTGAAGAACTTCGGCTCGTGCTGGGCCCTGGCATGACCGCTGTCACCGGCGAGACCGGTGCCGGCAAGACGTTGGTGGTGCAAGCAATCCAGTTGTTGACGGGCGGAAAAACCGACCCAACCCTGGTGCGAACCGGTGCCCGCGAAGCCGTTGTCGAGGGCCGATTCGTCTTCGGTGACGACGAAGAGATCATCGTGTCCAGGGTGATTCCAGCCGAGGGGCGAAGCCGCGCCTACATCGACGGCCTGATGGCGAACGCGTCCGCGTTGAGCGACGCGGGACGACGCCTCATTGACCTGCACGGCCAGCACACGCATCAGTCGTTGCTGTCGCCGGCGGTGCAGCGCGCCGCACTCGATCAACATGGCAGAGTCGACCTCGAACCACTACGGGCGGCCCGCAAGGTGCTCGACGAAGCCCTCAAGAACCTTGAAGCCCTCGGCGGCGACACACGGGAGCGGGCCCACGAGATGGATCTGTTGACCTATCAGATCAACGAGATCACGGCCGCGGCGATCGACCACGAAACCGAAGACGCTGACATCGAGGCTGAAGAAGACATCCTGGCCCATGCTCAGGCCCACCTTGAGGCCGGTCTGTCGGCTCGTCAGGCGCTGACCGACGACGGCGGCGCTCTCGACGCCATCGGCACCGCGCTGGCCGCGCTCACCAGCCGCCGTCCATTCGAAAGCATTGCCAGTCGTCTGCGAGACGTTCAAGGCGAACTTGATGACATCGGTGCCGAACTGCGCACCGCGACAGAGTCCATTGAAGACGACCCAGCCCGCCTTGAGCTCTTACGCCAGCGTCGCCAGCTGTTGCGTGAGCTGGTGCGCAAATACGGTGACGATCTGTCTGATGTCATCGCGTTCGGTCGTGAGGCGAGTGCTCGTCTCGACCAGCTCGTTCGCCACGACGAGCTCGCACAGGCACTCGAAGTTGAGATCGACGATGCTCGCCGACTGGTTGCCCACGAAGCCAAGCTGGTGGCCGAAGCTCGGCGAGCAGCCTCGGCTCCGCTGGCCACCGCTGTTGGCGCGCTCCTGCCTGAACTCGCACTGCCTCGAGCCCAGATCTCCGTCGAGGTCCGAGGCGACGACCCAGCCGACGACGTCGAGTTCATGTTCGCGGCCAATAGCGGCACCCCGTCGCATCGGTTGGCGAAGGTGGCCTCGGGCGGCGAATTGGCTCGCGTCATGCTGGCACTGCGTCGGGTGCTCACGAGTGGCCCTGAAACCCTGGTCTTTGACGAAGTCGATGCCGGTATCGGCGGCGAAGCAGCCATTGCTGTGGGCTCGTCGCTGGCCCGCTTGGCGGCAAATCATCAGGTTCTTGTTGTCACTCACCTTCCGCAGGTGGCTGCGTTTGCCGATGAACAACTCGTGGTGACCAAGACCGACGACGGCGTCGGTGCACATTCTTCCATCGCACCGGTACGAGGCCCTCAGCGGGTGGTTGAGCTGGCGCGGATGCTCGCGGGCCGGCCCGACTCGGTCGCGGGCCAGGACCACGCAGCAGAACTGGTCGCTCTCGGCGATGCAGTGCGCGCGGAACGAGACGCCCGGTGAGGTTGTCCCCGCGTCCTGGCGTCGACTCGGTCGCCCCGCACGCAGCGAGCGGGCGCGCTCGCCGAAATCGACGCACCAAGAACCTGATTCCGCGCCTCAACGCTGGCGAGGTGGCGTTGATCTACCACCAAGACATCGACCGGGTCGCGGCCGAGGGTCTGGTCAGCGCGGGTGTTGTTGGTGTGGTCAATGCCAACTCGTCGATGACGGGCCGATATCCGAACCTTGGAGCGCTCATCATCACCAGCGCAGGTATCCCGCTGCTCGATGAAGTCGGCGTCGAAACACTGTCGACGATTGACGATGGTGCTGTTGTCACGATCGAAGGTGACGCCTTGTTCGTCAACGGCCAGCTTCATGGCCGAGGGGTTCGCCTCGATCGCCCTACCCTTGAGCAGCGCTACGAACAAGCCAAGATCGCCGTCAACGACCAGCTGGCCGGCTTTGCGGCCAACACCCTTGAGTACATTGCCTCCGAGCCTGAGCTCGTCACCGAACGCCTGGTCATCCCCGATCTCGACACCGACATGTTCCAACGTCAGGCGCTCGTAGTGGTGCGTGGTCTCGACTACCGCGAGGACCTCGAAGCACTGCGCCGGATTGGCTACATCAAGGACCTGCGGCCCGTCCTGATCGCGGTCGATGGCGGTGCCGACGCACTGCTCGAAAACGGGTACACACCCGACGTGATCTTGGGTGATTTCGACTCGGTGTCCAAAGAAGCCCTAGGCAAGGGGGCCGAGCTGATTGTTCAGGCCTATCCCGGAGGCAAGGCGCCCGGTTCGGCTCGGCTCGAACGACTCGGGATGCAGTACAAGACCATCGAGGCCATCGGAACATCTGAGGATTTGGCCCTCAACGTAGCCTTCGAAAAGGGTGCGGAACTGATTGTTCTCGTCGGGTCACACACCTCGATGGTCGACTTCTTGGACAAGGGCCGCGAGGGCATGGCATCGACCTTCCTGACCCGTATGAAGGTGGCCAACATCTTGGTCGACGCCAAGGGCGTGTCTCGGCTGTATCGCACCACCGTGCGCAAACGCGACCTCACGATGCTCGTGTTGTCGGCCCTGTTCACCATCATCGTGATTGCGCTCGTGACCGAACCAATCCGTCTGGTACTCCGTACGTTGTGGCTGAACGTCTCATGAGCCCCTCCGACGATGCAGGTGCTCGCTTGTGATCAATCTCAGATACCACATCGTGTCGATCGTGGCCGTCTTCTTGGCCCTCGGCATTGGCGTGGCTCTCGGCTCGTCGTTTGTTGACGGTTTTGTTGTCGATCAGCTGACGCGAAACGTCGATGCGCTCGAAGTTGACCGGGCCGAGCTGCGCGACCAGGTCACCGAGTTGAACGCCGAACTCGAGGAGTCCGCAGCCCAACACCAACAAGATCTTGAGTCGATTGCCCCGGTCAATCAGCTGGGCCGTCTCGGTGGAGTCCCGGTCATGTTGATGGTGAGCGACGGTGTCGACCTCGATGCCTGGATGGCGGTGCGCGACTCGATTGTTG
>CAYGMW010000132.1:8160-9131 GCA_964350975.1 uncultured Acidimicrobiales bacterium
CGCGCCGCGGTGTTCCCAGATGCGCCGGACGAGGCCGCAGCGGTGCTGGGCGGGGTCGCCGGTGATGTCGTCGGCGAGCTGCTCGACAGCGAGGGTGCGGTGTCGACCACCGCGGCACCCACAGAACCTGAGCTTTCCTCGGTCCTTGTTGCGTTGCGCGACGGGGGTTTCATTCGCCACGACACCGAACTGGCCAGCACCGGAGCCCTCGAGGCGCTTCCGACCTTTGGCACCTTGTTCATCATGATGTCGAGCGCTCAGGCCGACCTGCCAGCCGCAGAGTTCTTGTTGCCGCTGCTCGCGGACGCGGTCGACGATGCGCCCGCGAACCGACTCATCGCAGTCGAACCCAGCCCGACTGAAGATGGTGTCAGCGGCGTTGAGTTCGTCGGGCCCATCCGCGCCGACGCCGAGTTGCGTGGGCGCATCTCCACGATCGACTCGGTTGATTCCTATTCGGGACTGTTGTCATTGGTGGCCGTCGCTGATGCCGAAGGGATCTACCAGCTCGGCTCTGACCTGTCGGCCAATAGTTCCTTGCCTCGTCCATGACCAGCGTCGTCGCGGTGGTGCCCGCGTTCAATCGCAGCGACACCGTCACCGCTACGGTGACGGCGCTGTTGGCGCTCCCCGCGATTGACCACGTGGTGGTTGTCGATGACGGATCAGCAGACAACACCTCTGAGCGGGCCGCGGCCGCAGGGGCACGCGTTGTCACCTTGCCGGCAAACGAGGGCAAGGCGGCCGCCGTGCTTGTTGGGGTTGAAGCCAGTGCCGGTGCTGACGTGTTGGTGTTCATCGACGCTGACACCGGATCAACCGCGACTGAGGCCGCGGGTCTGATCGACGCGGTGCTCAATGGCCACACCGACATGGCGATTGCGGTCCTCCCGAGCGCGGCCGGCCGAGGCGGGTTCGGATTCGTGCGCGATGTTGCCGCGGCCTTGCTCAAACGCGGCACTGGGCGCGAC
>CAYGMW010000133.1:0-9109 GCA_964350975.1 uncultured Acidimicrobiales bacterium
ACTTGACACAACAAGTCAGGGCCACAACAGGTTCGCGTTCGTCACCCAAGGGCGACGTCAGCGTCAGATGAATGCAGGAACGAACACCAAGCTCACGATGGTCATGACCTTGATGAGGATGTTCATTGCGGGACCAGAGGTGTCCTTGAACGGATCGCCGATGGTGTCGCCGACGACCGCAGCAGCGTGGGCGTCAGTGCCCTTACCGCCGTGGGCACCAGCTTCGATGTACTTCTTGGCATTGTCCCAAGCACCACCGGCGTTGGCCATATAGATAGCAATCATGAACCCGGTGACGACGGCGCCGGCGAGGAAGCCGCCCAGAGCGTTGACGTCGATGAAACCAATCACCAATGGCACGACAACGGCGAGCAGGCCCGGAAGCACCATCTCTTTGAGTGCAGCCTGAGTCGAGATGTCGACGCACCGACGGCTGTCTGGCTTCACGCCAGGCAGGCCCTCGCGCAGGCCGGGGATCTCGGCGAACTGTCGACGCACTTCGACAATCATGGCCTGGGCGGCCCGGCCGACCGACGCCATGGTCAACGCAGCAAACACGAATGGTGTCATGGCGCCCAAGAAGAGGCCAATGGTGACGGCGGTGTCGTTGATGTCGAGGTTGACCTCGCTGCCAGCGGTGAGGCTGAACGACTTGAACAAGGCCAATGCGGTCACAGCAGCCGAACCAACAGCGAAGCCCTTCGCAACAGCAGCGGTGGTGTTGCCCAGCGCGTCGAGGCTGTCGGTGACTTCGCGGACTTCGTGAGGCAGACCAGCCATTTCGGCAATGCCACCGGCGTTGTCAGCAATGGGGCCATAGGCGTCGACAGCAACGATGACACCGGTGACAGCGAGCATGCCAATGGCAGCCAACGACACGCCGTACAGGCCAATCTCGCTGCCAGCGTCGCCGAAGGCCGCGCCGCCCATCCAATAGGACAGGCCGATCATCAGCACGACCAGCACGACAGACGGCAGGGTCGACAGCTTGCCTTGGGCGATACCTTCGATGGTCACCGTGGCCGGACCAGTCTCGGCCTGCTTGGCGATCTTCTTGACCGGCCCGTAGTGCTCAGACGTGTAGTACTCCGACACGAAGCCGATGGCCCAACCGCCAAACAAACCAATAATGATGGTCGCCGCCAGCCAGAAGGGCGCTTCGACGAGGTCGCCGCCGCCAGGAGCTTCGGCGCCGCTGAACAAGGCAAACGTGCCAACGATCGACAACACCACGGTCAGGCCCATGGCGACGTACTGGCCACGGTGCAGCTGAGCCGACAAGCTCTGGCCTTCCTTGCCGCGGGTCATCAATGCGCCGATGATCGACGCGATCATGCCGAGGGCACCAATAAGGATTGGGTACAGCAACAAGGCTTCGGCGTCGCCGGCGTCGAGGATCTTGCCCGCGCCATCGATGAACACGCCTGGGGCGAGCAGCGAAACAAGCACGACTGGGGCAACAATCGAACCGGCATAGGACTCGAACAAGTCGGCGCCCATACCGGCCACGTCGCCGACGTTGTCGCCCACGGAGTCAGCAATGGTGGCTGGGTTGCGAGGGTCGTCTTCGGGAATACCAGCTTCGACCTTGCCGACGAGGTCGCCACCGACGTCAGCCGCCTTGGTGAAGATGCCACCGCCGATGCGGGCGAACAGGGCGATCGAGCTTGCGCCGAGACCGAATGCGGCAACCACCTGGAAGGCATCGTCGACACCCATCCAGGTCACCCACAACAGGTAGTTGAAGGTAATGCCGAACAGTGCCAGGCCAGCAACGGTGAAGCCCATGACGGCGCCACCCTTGAATGCCAGTGGCAACGCCTTGGCGGCACCTTCGCGGGCTGCGTTTGCGGTGCGAGTGTTGGCCGCAGTGGCAATACGCATACCAACGAAGCCTGCAATGGAGCTGAGCACCGCGCCCATGAGGTAGGCAAACGACGCCGCCGGGCGGCCATCGATTGGAACCACGAGGAGCAGTACGAACATGACCGCCACGAAGATGGACACCCACTGATACTCACGGCGCAAGAACGCCATGGCACCTTCACGGATGGCCTCACCGATCTCTTTCATGAGCTCGGTGCCTTCGTCGGCGGCCATGACCACCTTTGCGAAGTAGAAAGCCAGTACTAGCGCCGCGATGGACGCGAGCAAGGCCAGATATGGAACGAATCCCACGGGAGGTCCTTAGTCGTCGGGAATGGGGACTGAAGCAGACGCCGCAGCTTCACCGGCGCGGTCGCGCACAGATGGCCTGCTGATCCGACCCGGAACCGTAGGGCCTCAGAAAGATGGGTTCAACTTTCGACGAAATCTGGCATCGGAAGATCGAGTTCTTCGCCCTCGTGATCAGCCTCGCTCGTACCTGCGCCAAGCACGGTCAGAGCGAACACCGCAGCAAGCGCAGAGGCCACCAGGATGCCGATCTTGGCCTCTTGCACCATGGCCTCGTCTTCAAAGGCCAACCCCGAGATGAAGATCGACACGGTGAACCCGATACCGGCCGCGGCACCGAGGCCGAAGAACTGGCGCCAGGTCACACCTCGTGGCAGCGAGAACCCGAAGCGGGTGGCGATGAAGGTGAACAGCACCACCCCGACCGGCTTTCCGACGACAAGACCCAAGATGACACCCCAGGTGATCGAGCTGCTTGCAGCGTCGCTGATAGCGCTACCGCTGATTTCGATGCCAGCGTTGGCCAAGGCAAAGATCGGGATGATGACGAAACTCGTGTACGGGTGCAGCATGCGCTCAAGCCGCTGGGCCACACCGACGCTGTTCTGAAGTTCGAACGACACATCGCGAATCTCTTCGGGATGGGGGTCCTCAGGGAGCGTGTCGGCGATTGACTCGGCCTGCCTACGGTTCAGCAAGGGCCGCGCCGGAGTCATCAATCCGAGGGCAACACCAGCAATGGTGGCGTGCACACCGGACTGGAAGGTGGCGTACCAAACAAAGGCGCCAACAGCGACATAGATCCCGACGTGCCACACCCGTGCTATGGCCAGCACACGAACAACAACGAGACCTCCGGCTGCGAGCAGCAGCCACGTGAAGTTCATGTCGTTGGTGTAGAAGATCGCGATCACCACGATGGCGCCGATGTCATCAACAATGGCCAAGGTGAGCAAGAACAGCTTGATCTGAGGGCTCACGCGGCTTCCAAGGAGCGCAACCACGCCGAGCGCGAACGCGATGTCGGTCGCCATCGGGATACCCCAACCGTCGGTCGATCCGGTGACTCCGCCCAGGTTGAGGGCCACGAAAATGAGCGCCGGCACCACCATGCCGCCCAGTGCTGCGATGCCAGGGAGTGCCGCGACTCGTGGATTCGACAGCTCACCAACCACGAGCTCCCGCTTGATTTCAAGACCCACCACAAAGAAGAACAACGCCATCAAGGCGTCGTTGACGAATTCTTCGACGTGCATGGCCAGGTGCCAGCCGCCGATGTGGATCTCCATCTCAGCAAACCAGAAGTCGTGGTAGCTGTGACCGGAGTTGGCCCACACGAGGGCGGCCGCTGTTGCGATGAGCAACAAGATGCCCGATGCAACCTCACGTTCGATGAATCGCAATACCGGACGGGCAACATATTTTGCCAGCCGACGCTCCGAACCAAGGAATGTAGGGCGCTCGAGCACTCGAGATGAACCATGACCAGACACTGGACCTCCAGAAACTTTCTGACCCACTCGGGGCCATCACAACACAGGCTTACCATCGCCAGTGCTGGCTTGGTTTCAAGGAAAAAGGTGAGATACGCCGTGTTCGTCGAGCGAACATCTGACGGTATCGCTGATTGCAACGACCACAAGAGATCGGTCCTCTATTACTGCAAGGCGCCGCAGGCCGAGCAGAACTCCCACACCGATGTCGTCCAGCGCAGTGATCGCCCCCAGGTCGAGATGCACCGCATCAAGGGAACTGTCGCGGATCAGGCGCCGCGCCGCGGCTCGCACGTGGGGTGCGCCGGCAATGTCCATGTCGCCTGTGATCGCAAGGGTTGCGATGTTTTCGACGGTGTTGACGGCAACGACAACACTCATGGTGTCATCGCCTCGTGCTACCGCTGATGAGTTTGCGTCGGTGCTCAACGAAGTCGACCAGCAGGTAGTCGCCCAAGTTGTCGGGGGTCGTGAAAAAGGCCCGACCGCCGTTGAGTGACGCCATCTGCTCGATGAAGCGCCGCAGACCACCGTTGGGGTCGAGCATGAAGGTGTTGATCCGGATGCCATCGCGGGTGCACCGGAGCACCTCTTTCATGGTGGCGTCGATGGTTTCTTGGACCGGCGGGTAGTTGAAGTAGACCCCACCAGATGCCATGAGGTGAGCCGTGGGCTCGCCGTCGGTGATCATGATGATCTGCTTGGTGCCGGACTGTTTTGCCAAAAGCCGGCGAGCGATCATGAACCCGTGCTGCATATTGGTGCCGTAGGCGAAGTCCCACGACACTTCAGGGAGCTCGGCTGCAGTGAGCTCTCGAGCACTCTCGGCAAAGCCCACAATGCCCATGTAGTCGCGTGGGAACTGGCTGGTAATCAGCGAATGCAGCGCCATGGTGACCTTCTTGGCTGGCAAGAAGTTGTCGCGCATGGGCATCGACAGCGACAGGTCGAGCATCAGTACGGTGCTGGCTCGGGTGGACTGTTCGGTTCGTTCGATCTCAAAATCGTCAGGTGACAGCCTCACCGGTGTGCCGCCGCCGCTGCGGTGGATGGCGTTGCGAACCGTCTGTTCGATGTTCAGGTTGAAGTTGTCGCCGTACTCGTAGGGCTTGGTGGCATAGGCCCGCTCGTGTCCGATTCCGATGCGGTCGAGCCGGTGATGGCCGATCTGCTCGGAGCTGAGCTTGTGGAAGAGCTCAGCGAGGGCGTTGCTTCCGAGCTTGCGGATGGCCTTGGGCGTGAGCTCGAACCGGCCTTCTTTGTTTTCGACCAGACCCGATTCTTCGAGCATCTTGGCCACCTGGCGAAGGCGCTCGAGGCTCTCGGCGCTCTCATTACCGAGCAGTTCGCGAACGCGGTCGACGTCGATATCGGCGAGCGCGCCTGGGGTCGATGCCTGACTCATCAGCTGCTGGAGCGAGTCGAGCTCGCCCAACTCCTGCATCATCGAGGTGCCCTCTGACATGCTCATCGACTCGTCGCCGCTGAAGTCATAGGAACTACCCCACCCAGCCTGGGGGAACATCTGCTGGAGGTTCTGAGACAGCTGCTGGGCTTGGAACTGGAGGTCCATGTCGTCCATCAGCTGATTCGACAGTTCCATGAGCTGTTGACGCTGCTCGGGCGTCATGGAGTTGAGCATCGCCTGCATTGCGGCCATGCGTTTGGCCATGATCTCGAGCAGCTCTTCGACCGACGACGGATTCTCGGGGAAGAAGTCGCCGTATTTGTCCATGAAGCCGTCGAAGTCAACCTCGTCGCCGCGCTGGTGCGCCTCGAGCATCTGGTTGAGGTCGGACATCATGTCCTTCATGCGCTGAATGTCTTCTGGCGTGATGGACTCCATGGCGCCCGACATCTGGTTGAAGTAGCTCTGAGCGAGCTCCTTGCGCAGCTCGTCCATCAGCTGTTCGAATTGTTCGCGAGCTTCAGGCGACACGAACTCATAATTGTTCAGGCTGTTGACCTTGCCAGCGAGATCGGCGGGCATGAGGTCGAGCTGAAGCGACTTGTCCTGCATCGAGGACTCGGCAATCTCCTCGCGTCGCTGGTCGCCCGATGACCGAGCATCGTCGAGGAAATCGCCGATGGCGTCTCGTTCTTCGGCGACGATGTCATCGAGTTGGCTGCTGATCTCGTCATAGATGCCGCCGAGGTCGAAGCGTTCGAGCCGGTCTTGGCGTTGCTGGCGAAGCTCTTCGAGCATCTCGCGTAGGCCCTGCATCCGGTTGCCGTCAGCGTCGGTCATACCGTGCTGCATCAGGCGCCGCAGGGCTGCGTTCAAATCGCCGTGGTAGAGCAAATCGTCGGTGAGTTCGGCGAAGATCTCATCGGCGTCCATATTGAAGCCAACCTGGGTGCCATCCCACGCCGAGTAACTGAACCGCGACCCAACCCGGCTCGAGCGGTTGCTGCGTTCTGTCGAGCTGTCGTGTGAGCGGTTCAAGACCAGTCCCCAATCGTGCCAGTCGGGAGGCTACCCGCCCCACGGCCCAACGTCGCTTCCCGAGGCGGGCTCATATTGGCCTCGATCACTCCGATAGGACTGAATGTCATTCGTACGAAGCACAGGCCGACCCTTTGTGGCCGCCTTTGTGATGGCCGGACTGGCGTTTGGGGTGGTGTTGGTTGCTTCCACTGTCCAAAACGCAACTGCCGACGTGGCTGCCACCGGCTCGGTGTTGGTCGGTGAGACACCCCGCTCCGACACACCAATCGTGTTGGACGGGCGCGTCAACGCCAACGTTCAGTTCGGCGACCTCATCGTGGTCGGTGGCTCCTTCGCGTCCGTCCAGACCGCAGGCGGCACCATGGTGATGCGCTCCAACCTGATGGCATACGACATCAACAGCGGCGACCTGGTCGAATCGTTCGATCCGGTGATCGATGGCGAGATTTTCGCCTTGGAAGTCGCCAACGACGGCAGCGGGCTGTTCGTCGGCGGCACCTTCAATACCGTCGACGGTGTCGAACGCCGCAAGCTGGTGAAACTCACCGCCAATGGCGACGTCGACCACAGCTTCGTCGTTGACGTCAATGCGAGAGTGCAAGCGATCGACGATGACGGCAAACGGGTCTACTTCGGTGGCAGCTTCAGCACCGTAAACGGCGAGGACCGGCTGCAGTTGGCCGCAGTCGACGTCGGTACCGGCGCCCTGTCGACGCTGCGAGCTGATGTCACCGAGTCGCTCGGACTCGACGGAGGTGGGTCCGTGAGAGCCGTTGACGTCCATCCGTCAGGTCGGTATCTGTTGGTCGCCCACGCCAGCGCCCGGGTCGCGGGCCAGCCTCGGGCCGGTGTGGCCCAAATCGACCTCACGACCGATCAGCTCAGCGATTGGCGAACCGATTGGTATGCCAACGCTCATGCCCGTTGCGCCGACGGCGGCGCACTCACCATCCGTGACGCCGAGTACTCACCCGATGGCGACGCGTTCTATGTGGTTGAAAAGGGCCACTACGAATGCGACAAGGTCATCAAGTTCCCCGCAGCCAACGGGCCGGGTTTGGAGCAAAACATCTGGGTGACCCAGATGTACGACTCAAGCTTGTCGGTCGGCGCCACTCGCGACGCGGTCTACGTTGGCGGCCACTTCTGTTTCGTCAACCCTCTCGGACCGATCCACAGCGACGACGCGGCCACCTATGCCTACGTCGACAAGCCAGCCGGATGCGAACCAGGTGGCAACGAGACGACCAACGGCATCGAAGCGCGCTATCAAATCGCCGCATTGCATCCCACGAGTGGAGCGCCATTGCCGTGGGACCCGAGGAGCAACACCTTCGAGGGCATCCTCGACATCGAGGTCATCGACCGAGGCCTCCTGTTTGGTCACGATCTTGACCAGCTCGGTGGTCTGACTACCGGCCGGCACGCATTCATCGAGGGCGATTCGGCCGCGTCCGGGTACATCTTGTTGAGCGCTGACGGAAAGGTGTTCACCTTTGGTGACGTGCCCGACCACGGCGATGTCGTTGTGGAACCTGGCACCACCGCCGTGGCACTTGCTGCCAGTCCGACAGGCAAGGGCTACCTCGTTGTCACCTCCGATTGGCGGGTGATCTCGTTTGGCGACGCGCCCAAGATCGGTCCGGACCTCGCGAATCTCGGGCCAGGCGATACGCCTGTCGATATCCAGATCGACCGGTTGGGTCGCGGGTACTGGCTCTTTAGCGCCAACGGAGCCGTTGTGCCCGTCGGCACGGTCCCCTGGTTCGGCGATGCGGGCAAGCTCAATCTTGCGAGCACCATCGTGGCTGCGAGCGTTGACGACCTCGGCAACGGCTACCGCCTCTTGGGAGGAGACGGCGGCGTGTTCAGCTACGGAGCAGCCCGATTCCTCGGCAGCATTCCCCAGGTACTTCCTGGCCAGGCACTCCAGTGCCCGATTGTTGGATTGGTCGACTCCGGTGCCGACGGATACTGGCTTGTTGGTTGCGACGGTGGGGTCTTTGCGTTCGGCAACGCTCCGTTCGTTGGTTCGTTGCCCGGTCTCAGGGTCACCCCCCGTGAGCCGGTGAACGGCATGGTGCCCTATGGCGCCGGATACCTCTTGATCGCCGAGGACGGCGGCGTGTTCGCCTTTGGTGGTCCCTTCCTTGGCAGCTTGGGCGATATCGCTCTCGACGCCCCGATCGTCAGCATCGCTGCGGTCTGAATCGGCAGAAGCATCTTCGCTGTCACACCAGATGGGTAGAGGGGTGCATGACCGAACGGTGGGAGCCCTTTCAACCAACGCGGGCCCGTCTGATGTGGCGTGCAGCAGGTCGAGAAGCGTCCGTTTGGTACAGCGCCTGCGTGGTCCGAGGCATCGACGTCGTTGTTGGATGGACCAGGGTCGGCTGCACCATTCGGACGCTGGTCTACCGAGCCCATGGCTTCGACATCGGAGCGAACAGCGCTATCCAGCACGGGTTTGGCTTCCACAGCATGTCGGCCCCCATTCGTATCGGCGCTGAGACCTTCATCAACCGCAACGTCCTGATCGACAGCGCCGCGCCGGTGACGATTGGCGATCGCTGTGCCATCGGGCCCGGTGTGCAGTTCCTTACCTCGCGCCATCACGGCGAACCGCATCCCACTCGTCACCGCCCATTGATCGAACCGCTCCCCATCACCGTCGAGGACGACGTCTGGATCGGAGCTTCCGCGGTGGTACTGCCAGGTGTGACCATCGGACACGGAGCGACCGTCGGCGCCAACGCAACCGTGACCCGCGACGTTGCACCAGGGGCCACCGTCGTCGGCACGCCCGCGCGATTAGTGCCGGCGCCGACGCACAGCGCCGACTAGCGACGTCGGTAAAAGTCGGGCATACGGCCCGAAATCCCTACAACAAGCCCGATGGCATAGGCCGTTGTGCGACCAGCTCGCAGGCGAGCAGTCCGCCCTGCGCGGCCGCATCGTGCAGGTGGATGGGCGACACTTTCTTCGACGCCGA
>CAYGMW010000134.1:0-9096 GCA_964350975.1 uncultured Acidimicrobiales bacterium
GGTTCGGTGCCAGATGGGCGCGATCTCCTGGTCGAGCTGAGGGCCGGGTTGGCCCTGATTACCGCCGCTGTCGGCACCACGAGCGGCGCCGGCCGCACGATGGACGACCTGGTGGCGGCCGCAGCGTCACCCCACCTTCCTGGCGCCGTGCGGTCGGCCATTGAAGCCCTGATCGACAGCCCGGGATTGTTTGCAGCCGTTGCTTGGAGTCTGAGCTCGATGGACAGCGCCGTTGGCGGGCGCGGGGCGATCACCACGGCCAGCGTCGACGCTGCGATTGCCCAGATCGACGTAGCCCGACTGCTCACCGACCCGGCGATCTTCCAACGGCTCGACCGGGCCGTGACCGGCGAACTCGACGGCATCGTGAGCCGCGACGACATCGCGGTTGCGATTGACAACCACTGGTTTGGTAGTGCAGATACTGAGGCCCTGCGCTCCATGGTCGGGCCCGAAGGCTGGTTCGATCGGGTCGCCGGCACCGACGACCGGGCCACGGACGGTCCGTTTGCTTCGGGTCGTCTGGCCTGGACCGATGTGGCGTCGCTCGCGATCAACCTGCACGCGTTCGGAGGCGACAGCCGGGGCGCTCGTCGGTTCTTGACCCACCTTCCTAGCGCCGCGGACGATGTATCGGGCCGAACCCAGGGTTTCGATATTCGGCTGAGCTCAGACGATGGGGTGCGTTCGCTCGCGGCCGCGGCCCTCGACGGATTGGACGACCTCTCGGCCCAAGCGAACGTGGTGGCGTCGTTGCCAGAGTCCGCCGGAGGGGTGCGGAACTCACTGATCACCCTCTACTACAGCGAGTTGGCCGGTGAGATGAACCGGGTGCTCAACCAGGGCCATGTCGCCGACATCAACAACCCCGCGCTGGCCGGTCACAGTGGGGCCAACTGGGCGCTGATGGCGCCGTGGGCATCAGATTCGATCCGTGGACCGTTGCGGGGCGAGCCGGTGTCGATACTTGGCATCTCGATGGCGCCTTCAGTTGGCGACCGCCAACATCTCGCCGATGGAAACCAGTACATCTTCGGCGACATTGCACCGCGCTTGGCAGCCGTCATCGAGGCCGCCGATAGAGGACACTTCGCCACTGCGGCCACGACCGCACAGTGGTTCGCGACCGCAGCCACCGCCGCTGGCGGGCCCTTGTTCGGACCCGGGTACCGCGAACTGCGCGACGCGATGGCCCACTACGCGGCGGCCATCACCGAGACCGATCCGGTCGAACGCCAACGCCTCGTGTTCGGTGCCAACAGCCTGGCCGCGATCCACGAACAGGCCGGAGTGCAACGCCACCTGGCCGCCCTCACCGACCTCGGTGTCAGCGATGACGGCGTCGTGCGCGGCATCCTCGGAGAGCTGGGAGCGTCGCTGGTTGGCGGCGACGCCCTGATCGCGACCTCCGCCATGACGCTCAAGGTCGGCGTCGACACCCCACTTGTGCTCGATCTCGAGCGCGACCTCGAACGGGGCTGGTTCGACACGACGAACAATATGTTGGTGGCGATGCCTCTCGCTCAGGCACTCAACCCCGCCCTGCGCCCGCCGGTATCGATCGCTGGTGTCGAGGTCGAGCTCAACGAACTCAGCGGCTGGGAACACCCTGATGAGTCAACGGGCATGCAGCCGTTTGAGACATCGGCGCTGGCGTGGCTGACTCATGGCACCGGTAGTCGCATTGTGCTGCCGAACGCAGGGGCCCCAATCGTGCTGCACGAACCCACAGCCACGCTCGCGGCGTCGGACCTCGCCGGCACCCAAGCCATCGACTGGGGCAAACCCAACGACCGCATGTGGTTCATTGCCAACCTGTTCCAGCAGACCCACTCTGACCCGATCTTGTGGGATCAACGCCAGGCACTCGGCATCGACCGCCGCGACAATGAAGGCCCGATGTTCGCATGGTTACCGTCGGCGGTGATCGACGGGTTCCAACGCCGCAGCGTCAGCCCTCAAAGTCCTCAGGATTGATCTCGTTGAGGAACTGCTTGAACTCGTCGAGCAGATCGTCGGGGTCGTCGCTGCTGTCGTCGTAGTCGTCGTCGTAGTCGTTTTCGAAGTCGGCCAAGATGTCGTCGGGGTGGATCATCGATGTGGGCCCGCCGACGGGCTGGCTGGCGAGGTCGAATACCTCCTCAGCCACGAAGATCGGTGCTCCGACCCGCACAGCGATGGCCACCGCATCGCTGGGCCGGCTGGACAGACGTCGCTCGACCCCGGAGGTGTTCAGCACCAGTTCGGCGAAGAAGGTTCGGTCGCGAAGGTCGGTGACCACCACCCGGACCAGCTCGGTCTCGAGCGTCCCGAGTAGCTGGGCGAGCAGGTCGTGGGTCATGGGCCGCGCCATACGTATGCCATCGACGCCTCGGCCAATGGCCTGGGCTTCGGGAACATCGATGATGATGGGCAGCACCCGTTCGCCGTTGGCCTCGCGCAACAGCATCGTCGGGCTGTTGAACGGCATCTCGACACGAACACCAGCGAGCTCGACTTCGATCATTGCTGAACCCTAACTCACGGGTCGAGGTGGTGGGACAGCGCTTGGCGGATCATCGCGGCCCGCATCCGGGCTCCCATCTGTGCCAGCTCCTCGAGCTGGTCAACGGCAGCCTTGCGGGCAGCTGGGTTTCGCTGACGAACGAGCGGCGTCACTACTTGTTCAAAGACACTGGCTTCGCGCTCGGCGGCTGTCTTATACATCCGCAAATGCCGGGCTTCGACACCCACCTCAGCAAATTTGGCTGCGAGGCGGCCAACGATCAGGGCGTCACCGTCGAAGTATGAACCCTGCCCGAGCTTGCGGCTGGTGATGAACCCATAACGTTCGAGTTCGGAGATCTCAGATGGCGACAGCCCGGTGGCGTGAGCCAGTTCGTCGATCGTGAGCGCCACTGAGCCGGGTCCGCCGTCGAACAACGTGGGTCCGCCGAGATCGGCTGGGTCCGAGCTGGGCGGCGCTGGTCGGTTGGAGCCGCTGTCGGTGTTGGGCTCAGCCGACGAGCTCGCGGTGCTCGTGTCGGTGTCGGCGTCGTCGATCAGGTGATCGCCGGCGTCGATACGTTCGCGAATCACCCTCAGGGGCAAGAAATGGTCGCGCTGTTGGCGTAGCACCCACTGCAACAGGTGCACGTCGGGTGGGTAGAACTTGCGGTACCCCGACGGGGTGCGCTCAGGATCGATCAAGCCTTGGGTTTCGAGGAACCTGATTTTGGAGATCGTGATGTCGTCAAAGTCGGTCTGCAGCAGAGCGAGCACTTCGCCAATCGACAGATGCTCGCGTGACATCTCAGCCTTCTTCGACGAGGTACAGCAGCTTGAACTTGCCGATCTGGACCTCGTCGCCTTCGTTGAGGGCCGCCGAGTCGATGCGTTCGCCATTGAGGTAGGTGCCGTTGAGCGACCCGGCATCAACAATGATGAGGGCGCCATCAGCGCTGCGGATCTCGACATGACGTCGCGACACGGTGATGTCGTCAAGAAAGATGTCACTGTCGGGATGACGTCCGGCCGTGGTGATCTCGCCTCGGATCGCGAAACGGGCTCCAGAACGGTGGCCCGAGGTGACGAGCATGTAGCCGACCACGTCGGCCGTTGGCGCAGCCTCAGTTGGCTCGCCCATGAAGACACCCGTTCCGGACTCGATGTCGCCAAGCGGCACCGTGCGGTCGTCGGTTTCGGCAACGAGCTGTTGGCCGCAGCTGGCACAGAATCTGCTACCCACCGGGTTGCGGTGGCCACACCTGGTGCAGAACATCGAGCTCAAGCCTCGGTCAGCGCGCTATAGGCCTCGGCACCCATGAGCGCACTGGTATCGGCGCCGTCCGCCAGTTCGATGACACACACCCAACCGTCGCCGTATGGGTCCTCGTTGAGACGTTCCGGGCTGTCGTCGAGCGCGGAGTTGACCTCAACAATGATGCCCGACACTGGTGCGTACACATCCGACACGGACTTGGTGCTCTCGACCTCGCCAAAGGCCTCGTCGGCAACAACTGAGCGACCCACCTCGGGAAGGTCGATGTACACCACGTCACCCAAGGCATCCTGGGCGTAATCAGTGATGCCAATGCGGACTCGGTTGCCCTCAACGCGGGCCCATTCGTGGTCCTTGGAGTACAGCAGGTCGTCTGGCACGTTCATAGCCGTACAAGTTACCGCGCTGAAGCCCTCTCGGCGCGTGACGCTCGCCCTTGTCGCAGCGCGGTTGCTGCCGCCGGCACATAGCCAGCGGCTGAATACCAGTGGATGACGAGGCCGGGAACCACACACATCCACGCCAACGCGTTCGCGATTGGGGCCCAGCTCACCGAGCTGTTGGCAGCGAGGAACAACGGGAAGGCGAACATGAGCAGGAAGGTTCCGGTCTTACCCCACCACGTGACGTCGATTCGCCGAGCGCCCAGGGCACCAATGATGAGCGCCACGATCGATACCAGTGCTTCTCGCACCAGGGTCGCGATCGCGATCCACGCCGGCACTGAACCGTCAATCCAGATCGCGCCGACCCCAACAAGAAACAGCAAACGGTCTGCGGTTGGGTCGAGCAGCTTGCCCAGCTCGGACACCTGGTTGAAACGGCGAGCAATCCAGCCGTCGATCCAGTCGGTAGCGCCCAGACCACCCAGCAGCCAGGCCGCCGCGTGTCGATTGTCCTGGCTGAACAACAACCAGACGAACACCGGCAGACACAGCAATCGCACCACGCTGATGGCGTTCGGGATCGTGAGCACCCGGCTCTGGCTCACCCGTTGGTTTCCGTCGCTGTCAGCCACCGCGAGAACCTAGCCGACGAGTCGGGCCCACACCGCTACGCTCGCCCAATGCCCACGATCTTCACCCACATCATCAATGGCGACATTCCCGGCACTTTTGTCTGGACCGACGACGTGTGTGTGGCGTTCATGTCCATCAACCCGCTGCAACCCGGCCACGTGCTGGTGGTACCTCGTGCCGAGGTCGATCACTGGATCGACCTCGATGCTGACACTGCGACCCATGTGTTCTCAGTCGCCCGCACGATTGGCGCTGCGGTTGATCGGGCCTTCTCGCCCGAGCGCGTCGGTCTGGTCATTGCCGGGTTCGAGGTTCCGCACGCCCACGTTCATGTCGTGCCGATCCGGGGCATGAACGATCTCGACTTCGGCAATGCGGCCGCAACGTCAGATCGCGACGAGCTCGAAGCCGCCGCCGAAGCGATTCGCAGCAAGCTCTGAACCTGGGCCCGCTGCTGCTAGCGGTCCCGGCTCCGCACCTTGCCTGAGACCGGCGCAACTGCGGTCTCATCTGACACGTGATAGCCGGATCCGCCTGCGCCCTTGGCGATGTACATCGCGGCGTCGGCTCGCCTCAGCAGGCTGTCGGCCGCCTCGCCGTCGCTACCAACTGCGATTCCGATGCTGGTGCCGACGGTCGCGTCTCGCAAACCAACATCGATCGGCTCAGTCAGCGCTTCGACGATGTCCATTGCGAGCGACTGGGCACGACGAACGTCAGCCCAGGGAGCCACCACGACGAACTCGTCGCCACCGAGACGCACCGCAACGTCGTCGTCACCGATGACTCGACGAAGGCGGGCCGCGACCTCGACCAAGACCGCGTCGCCCGCGTCATGGCCGATCTCGTCGTTCACTGCCTTGAAGCCATCGAGGTCGAGGAACATCAACGAACAGTTCGCGATGTCCATCCCAGCCATAACCTTGAACAACTGGCCACGGTTGGCCAGGCCGGTGAGCGAATCGTGACTGGCGTCGTGTTCGAGCTGTGAGGACCACCGGGCCAAGTTCTCATAGGTGTGAGCGGCGTGCCAGGCGGCACGGGCTTGATGGACCAACACCCCGAGCGCCTCCACTTCGGGAGCGTCAGCCGTGAGGCCCTGGACATTCCACGCCCTCACGACAAAGGCAGAACCATCGTCGGCATCGAAACCAACGAGGCTCCGGCTTCGATAGCCCAGCGATGTCAACTCTCTCACGGCAGGTACGTCGAGGCTGTCGACAGCTTCGTTGACGACCTGATTGGCTTGCAACGCCGCGATCGAGGGGTCGACGTTGGGGTCATTGGCAGCGGCGCGGCCGATAGCCACCACTGGCGCCCATGCGGCACTACCTGCACGGCGATGGGCGATGTCGGCGCGGTCGTAGCCAATCGCGCAGGCCGCGTGAGCAGCCAGGCTCAAGACATCGGCTGGACGTCGAGCCACGGCCATCTGCTCGCCAGTCAAACTCAGCCGGCGCAGGTGTGCAGCGCGCAGATCGGCCCGAGCACGAGCTTGCCCCGCCCGTTGGAGGTCGTCGCGGAGTCGGTTCGCAACGATCGATGCTGGCACCACGATGGCTCCAACAGCGGCCATCTGCTGGACCGTGATCCTGACCAACTCAGCTGACGAGTGGTCGGGGTCGGCGGTCTGAAGTTGCAGGGCTATGTGGAGCACGCTCACAGCAGCCCAGGAGGTGATGGCGCCAGCCCCGCCATGGGACTCCGAGGCGTCGAGTACCGGGACAAGCAACGCAATCCACAACAGCGGGGTGGTCGAGACGTCGACGACCACCATAATCGCCAGGGCTAAGGCGCCATCGACGACGATTTGACCGATCGACCAACGTTGGGTGAGTAACTCGCCGATCCGCGGGCGGAAACGACCGACGGCGGCAACAAACAAGTTGAGGGCCGCCATCGCACTCGTGAACCCGATGAACGCAGCACCAAGCGAGACGGTGCGATCGTCCGGCTGCAGGATCACGAGAACAACCGCGGCAACACTGAGAAAGCCGCGCAGGAGCCGTAGAGCGTCAAGCATGGCGTCTGAGCGAGCCGCAGGAGGCGTCCCGGTCGGGGTCAACGCCGGTGTGGCCCGCTCACGATGCGGCTGGGAAGTGGTGGTAGTCGTCACATCTTGCTCCTGATGTGTTCGTCGGCACCAAGCGTCCGCATCTGAGGCCACCCGTGGGCCATCTTGTGAACGCAAGTTCCAGCATCAAAGGTCGACAACACCTCTCATGGATGTGTCCACCCTGAACGCACAGCGAGACGAGCGCTCTCGTGCCCGTCGGCGACGCTCAGCTCGTATTGGTGTGCTGACGGCGACTGCTCTGGTCGCGATGACCCTCGGAGTGTTTTCTGTTGGTCAGGCCTCGCAGCGAGTGACGAACCGCTCGAACTTGGTGCACGCCTATGACGAGTTGCTTCGAACCACCACCCTGGCTCGGGCCCAGTTGGGCTTTTCGGTCGTGCTCGAACAGCTCGCGACCCAAGCCGAGATCGATGCCCAAGCAGCCCTTGAAACCAATGCAGCCGACATCAGAACTGCGATCGCCTCGGTGGCTTCAACCCGCCGCATCATCGATTCCGAACTGGGCGGCCTCGACCCCGACACCGAGATCCGGCTCGACGAGTTCGTAGCGTCGACGGAGGTAATGGCGGCCGAACTGTCGACCAGCGCCGTGAGCGTAGGGACAACCGATCGGTTCGAACAGACCTTCGATGCGGCCCGCGATGCCTTGCAGCGAGACCGCGACATTGCCTTGCGAGAAGTAGGTGCCGCCGACGATGCGCTGGGCCGACTCGGAACGCTCATCAGCTTCGTCGTGGCCTTCGTGATTCCGTCCGTTGCTTTGTTCATCTACCGCGAGCTCACGCGGCCTCAGCGCGATGCGCGCGAGTACGAAGCCGTTGCCGTGCGCAGCGAGGTCAGAGCCCTCGCCCGTCGACAGCTGATCGACCGGGCGATCGCGCGACTCGGGCGTCATGTCCAGGATCCACAACTGGCCCGCGAGCTCGAGGAACTGACGGCGACGCTCAACGCCATCGATGGAACCCACGAAGTCAGGTTCGCCGATGTTGCCCTCGACCGGGTGCTCGACGATCTTCGAACCGCGGTGGATGAGACGGGTTCGATGCCAGGTTCGTTGCGGCTGTCGGGCGATACCACGGCCACACTTTCGACCGACCTCAGCGTGGTCACGACTGCCTTGACGTGGATCGCTTTCGAGGCCGCCGAACATGGCGCTACCACCGTGACGTGTGACATCTCGTCGGCTGCTCAGTTCGTCAACCTTCGGCTGCGCCACGACGGCATCGCCCGCTCGGTGGCGCTGACCGAACGAGCACTGAACCCAACGAGCCTGTCGGATCGTTTGGCAGTCGACTCGGGTCGCCTTGACGTGGCGCTCACGGTCGTCAAGGAGTTGGTGGTATCGGTCGGCGGTTCCGTTGTTGCCGACGACGCCGATGCCAGCGTGACCGGGCTCATCGTGTCACTACCGAGGAGCCGCTCCACGGTGCCAGCAACCGGTACTGAACGAGAGGTGGCTCGACTCTCCCGATGACCACCCGCGGCCCGTTGGCCATCCCGCTTCGACGACGGATCGCCCTCGCTAGTGCTGCGACGGCGATTCTTGGCGCGTCTGCGCTGACGACCACGCCGCCACCGTTGGCGGCTCCGTTGCCGTGGGTCACAGCCGAGACCGCAAGCGACACTGTCGGCTCCACCGACAGCGCAGTCGAAGTACAACCAAATGACATCGTGGTGCCGTCACTCGGTGCCCTCAACGATGGTTCGGTGTCGATCTTCGCCCTTCCTGGCGACGACAACGACGGCGACGGCATCCAGAACCAGTTCGAGGACGCCAACCCCGACCTCGACGACGACGCCGACACCAACCCAGGGCCCGACTCCGACGGCGACACGATCCCGGACTACCTCGACGCCGACGACGATGGCGACGGCATGCCCACGTTGGCCGAAAACGCCGACCCCAACGCGGATGGCGACCCACGAGACGCCCTTGACAGCGACCGCGACGGCCAGCCCGACTACCTCGATGTGGAGGCTGGTCCCTCGACCACCCCCATCGCCGACGAACAGAAGGTCTCCGACACCCAAGGCGGCCTCGCCGCGATTCTCGACGACGGCGACTTCTTCGGCGAATCGGTAGCGGGTGTTGGTGACGTGGATGGCGATGGTGTGGCCGACATCGCGGTCGGCGCTGTCGGCGACGATGACGGAGGCCTCAACCTGGGTGCGGTGTTCGGGGTATTGCTGAATGCGGAGGGGACCGTCAAGGGCGAGCAGAAGCTCTCCGCCCTGGCCGG